>CAZDTI010000052.1:0-28683 GCA_964508085.1 uncultured Saprospiraceae bacterium
ATGGAGTTAGATTTCTCGGCTGCGCTCGAAATACCTGTATGTCAATAAGTTACCTGTTTATTCCTCGACTCCTTTCAGTCGCTCGGAATGACAGGACAGTTAACGTGCACATATTACCTATGGGATGACTCATGTTTGCTCGTTTTAGGAAGTAGGGGAGTGAATAGGAATTGAACTATACTTTAATATTAGGCATAATGGGGTTATTTGTAGTAGTTTTCCTTATACCATTGATTTTGAAGCTATGTAACTTCCCCTCTCACCTAGAATACTAAATAAGCATAGTGTAATTTTATTTAATACGATATTTTACCCATATTTGTATCAATCTCTATTTTCCAACTATAGAGATCTAATTCATATTAGAAAAACCACAAACCCAACAAGGGTTAATGAAACAATCCCAATTATTTCTTCCTTTCCTATTGTTCTTCTTTCTTCAGATTGCAAACCTTAAAGCCCAGGATTATCACACTGAGGTACGGCACTATAATATGACAGATGGTCTTTCTCACAGTCAAATACTGGATATCCATAAGGACAAAAAAAGATACTTCAATACATCCCTTCCAGTCAATCATTGCTGAGTGTGAAGTCAATATGATGGAACTGGAAATTTTGAAGGCGCAATAGACGAATTTCGAATATGGAACACTGCACTTAGCCAAACCCAAATCCGAGATTGGATGTGTAAAAAGGTAACTGCAGAGCATTCCGCCTATTGTGACCTGACTGCTTATTACCGTTTTGATGAAAATTCCAGTAATATACTTACAGATTATATTGGAACCAATAATGGTCCGGTGAGTGGTGCATCCTGGGTCCGATCTGCTGCCCCTGTTGGAGACGATAGTCCCTACGCCTATGCTGTTACTACTTCAACTCCTATCAATAAAACACATTCCAATGGTGATGAAATGACCGTGAATGTAACTGCTGGTACAGCCGATGCCATTCATCTCTATCGAATCGATGAAGAACCGGAAGAGAAAACACCTTCTGCTGGTTTGGACCAACTGTCTGAGACGAATTATTGGGGTGTGAAAACCTTTGGTAGTTCAGGGGCAGTGTATGAAGTGGTTTATAACTACGATGGAAACCCTGGCATTGAAGTCGAAGCTAATTTAAGGCTCTCCAGCAGAGCAGACAATTGTGATCCTGTCTGGACAACAACGGCAGCAACTGTAAACGAATCTAACAATACATTGACATTACCCGGTCAAACAGGAACACAGTTTATTTTAGGCTCTACTTCTGGTAACCCCTTCCCGGTAGAATTATTAAGTTTTAATGCAAGAATTGAAAACACTTTTGTAAAATTAGATTGGCAAACAGTGACAGAAGAAGATCATGATTATTTCGAAGTTGAACGCAGTAAAAATGGGCGAGATTGGGAATCGGTTGACCTTGTTTCAGGAGCGGGTAATAGTGCAACTGTAAAATCATATTCCATTTTTGATAAAAAACCTATAATAGGAAAATCTTACTATCGTCTGAAAATCGTAGCCCTCGACCAAAGCGTTGAATATTCTGACAAGAAGTCCGTTACCTTATCTGCAATCAATGAAAACGAATTCACCATTTATCCAAATCCTGCTGATGATTTATTCAATGTAGTTCTGGATGCATCAGCGGAAACAGAAATGACCTTGACTATTTTTAATGAAGTAGGGACAGAAGTGCTCAGAATGGAGAAAGCATTGTATAAAGGAACGAATCAAATTCCGTTTGCAATTAATTATTTATCGCCTGGTTTGTATTACATCTCGATTTTGCAGGGTGAGATTGTAGTAAGTCAGAAGTTGATTGTTCGATAGAAACTTATTTAAAAGGGATGTCCTTAGGACAGGTTTCAACTGCCTGTGTTAAGAGGCATTCAGGTTCAAATCTCGCTATGAGTATTTGCAATAAAGAGTTACAAATTAAGTTTTGTAGCTCTTTGTTTGTTTTTGGAGAATGCCACTAGGATGGATGATTCTAAGAGATCCGGTAGGTGAGTGGATTTCAAAATGGGAAAGAAAAGTTTTAATGAATAAAAATATAGTCATTCCATAATTAGGGCTTCTAAATAAAGTAAAAAGATCTTCTTTAAATCAATGTGATTTGAACAAGATCTTTTTAGTATGCATTGCAATTTGGTTATCAGCTGCTTACATATATGCGCATAAAAACGCTATTTTTTTAACGACAACTATTTCCTTTTCTAATAATCATATTAGTCGAAAATATTCAGTGGAGTGAAAGATTTAGTGACAGAATTACTACACACCTAAGAGCTTTAAATGATGCTATTTTGTAGCTCATAATAGGGTGTTTTAATGCTATTTCAGAAGTTGTTAAAATTGCCGTTTTTATAAAACAGTTAACTCCAAAGAACTCTTTGTTTCTCTTGTGATTCTAACTTAATAATCAATAAATTCTGTCACAAATACACCTTATTTACCTTCGTTTTTTTTGCTTGTTGTTTAAAGAAAGATCCTATAACATTTTAACAAGGCACAACCTATTTTCACATATATTTTATGTTTTATCATGTGTCAAAAATGAGTGAACTGGCATAGTTTTTAAACACTGATTCATTGTAATCCATGTTCTAAAAAAAATACATAACAACAATGAAAAAAACCAATTTCATTGTATTAGTAACACTTCTTTCGGCTATTTGTCTGTCTAAACTAAATGCACAGGTAGGTATAGGTACCGAAGATCCTACTAATACATTACACATAAAACCATTGGACCCAAATGAGGATCCTCTTAGAATTGAAAATTTGAATAATATAATGCAAGGAGATTCTACTTTATTAGTAGTAGATCCGGCAACAGGGATAGTTCGGTATTTCCATATTGACAGTTTGTTGGCCTTAGTTCCATCATATATTGACCCTGATGACGATCCGACCAATGAGATTCAGAATGCCCTGGAAGTTCCGATTGTTCCTAATTTAGACATAGACAATAATGGAATCCCAGAGCAGAATTTGCACCAGGCCATTTTTGTCCTTGGGAATAAACTACCAAAGGGAACCTACAAATCGGCAGGGGAGGCTAGAGATGCCGGATTAATAAACGGTGATTCTTTTTGGGCAGATCCCAAAGGCCTTTTTGGATGCAGCGGCTGTGTAATTACATTACATCCGGGAATGAACTAAAATCGGTTTGTACTAATTTCCACCAGTCATTATTTAATATACCTAATGTTCAAAAGAGCATTAGGTATATTATTTGTTTATAGGGTATGCAAGGTAGGAGCGGAAGAGAGATTGGGGGAGATGGACAGAGGCTCTTCTTCAAAGGTTGGGGGCAGCGATTACCAACTCTATAGCTAAATTCATATAGTAATTATATAACATAAATTAACTAAACCTTTTAAACGTCAAGTACGATGAGAAACAATTTATTAAATCAAGCTATGAAAAAAAGCTTAATACTGGCCCTTGCTATATTTAGCATTGTGGGTAGTACTTCTTTATTTGCGCAGAACACCATTGAGGGTGGTGGTGGTGTGATCCATATTCATGGAGATCCGAACCTGAATGCTTCCTTAATTGACATAGATATCAATGAGGCCCATGTTGCCCTTGATACACTAGGGATGATTGTGTACTTTTATGATGCTAGTGGAGCTGCTTATGATCCACTTGTGCCGCTTACACCAGGTACGCAATGGCTTGCTGTAGATATTAATGCTGCGAACCCTACGGTATCTGGCGCTGGTGATATCACCGTAAACCAAACTGGAACAAACTATGAGGTATCTTTCACAGAAACGCATACCACGCTTAGCTTTGATTCCGCTACTAAGGTCTTAACCTATAATCATGAGAATGGTTCTCAAACCATTAATTTGAATGACGTGATAGACTTTAGTGATACTAATTCTGTAGAAGTCGTACCGGGTGGTGATGGAACACAAGCAAATCCTTATGAATTCAGAGTAGTTGGGTCAGACACGGCTACCACTGGTCAAATGCCAGTTTCTGATGGAGCAGGTGGTTTTACTTGGGAAACGGTTGTACAAAGTGCTACTTTCCTAGCTACTGGTGAATTGCAATTGACACTTACAGACGGTTCAACGGTAAACGTGGATATGACAAATGTTCCTACAGTAACTGATATGGCAGACTTAAATACAAAAGCTGCTGCTGTAGCTGCAACAGGTGGAATCGCAAAAGCTGCTGTGAAGAATACTTTTGGTATGCCTGCAACAGCAAATGGCGCGGTATTATTCCTTATACAGAACTAATCTAGGCTAATTTTAATTAGCAGATTGAAAAAATCGAAGTGTACAACTATGTATGCTTCGATTTTTTTGTTTAAACTGCTCTGTTCTTCTTCGTTTCTCCATTCTCCATTTTCCATTCTTCTTCTTCTTTGAGCAAAACTCAATAGGGGACTGCCTGCACCATAAAATCAAATAAAGTATGCTGTTTCTCATATTATTACTACAAATATGTGACTGAATGAAAACAGGCATAATTTTTTCATAGTAAAAAAAATAATAATAGGTTTTATTTTATAATATGAATAGAGGAAATGTTGCAAAACCCATTATTTACTAGGCAAAAGATAAATTAACAAAAAGCAAAAGGAAGTATTAAAGAACAAATGAGAAAAATTATCCCCTTAATTTTTTCTATGTTTTCTTCATTAGCACTGATTGGACAGGCTGATGGAGGTTGGGGTAATTGTGAATTTGCCACAGTTGCAGCTATGAACGCTTTTGACCCATCTACGAGCAATTTCGCCTGTAAAAAGGTCTTTGTTCAAGCTACTGATGAGCATTATCGCTGGAATGGAACCGCTTGGGTTCTGGAAAGCAGCGATGTAGAAAATATCTATACTACTGACGATGAACTAGAAGGAGACAGAACGGTAGATCTAAATACACATGATTTAACCTTTGATGGAACAAGCGATGTGGTGATCCAAAGCGATGGAGACGTTGGAATAGGAGTGACCCCAACTACAGCGCTGGATGTAGATGGAATAGGTCTGTTTAGAAATGGAGAAACCTGGTCGGGAGGTGGAAATGGCCAACTACAATTCGGATACAATTCAGCAAATACCTATCGTCATAGTATCAAGTCTAGACATCACAGTGGTGGCGTTTACAATGGCTTAGATTTCTTTGTTTGGCAACCTTCAGATGACATCAATGATTTAGGAACGCTTCAGATCATGTCCTTATCAAGTAGAAATTCCGGAAGCGTAGGAGTTGGAACATTGAGTCCAAATGCTAAATTTGAAGTCAACGGAGGAAATGTTCGATTTACAAATTATGGGTCGGGGACCTATGATGATGCTTCTCCAACAAGATTACTTGGAGTAGATTTAGATGGAGATGTCGTAGAAGTTGAGCTTGGAGCAGATGGTCTTAAAGATAATATTTATAACATAGATGGAGAATTAGAAGAAGACAGAACGGTAGATCTAAATACACATGATTTAACTTTTGATGGAACTAGCGATGTGGTGATCCAAAGTGATGGAGACGTTGGAATAGGAGTGACCCCCACGACTGAATTTGACGTAAGTGGAACCGGGCTCTTTAGAAATGGTTCTGGATGGAATAATTCCGGGAACGTTGGCCAGCTTCAATTCGGATTTAACAATACAAACACATATCGACACTCCATCAAAACGCGCCACAACAATGGCAATAATAATTACAATGGTATAGATTTCTTTGTCTGGGAGCAAGGAGTGGATGCTTTGGGCGACTTGGGAACTCGTCGTGCAATGACGGTATCTGCAGCAAACTCAGGAAGTGTTGGTATTGGGATTGGGGCTCCTGCTGCGAAACTACATGTAGACGGAGGAAACGTACGACTATCATCTTATGGAACACCAACCACCTATGATGGTTCTCCAATAAAAATATTAGGAGTCGAAGGAGACGGAGATATAGTGCAAACTACTTTAGCCGATATCGGAGGTAATGAAAATATTTATACCATAGACGGGGAATTAGAAGAAGACAGAACGGTAGATCTAAATACACATGATTTAACTTTTGATGGAACTAGCGATGTGGTGATCCAAAGTGATGGAGACGTTGGAATAGGAGTGACCCCCACGACTGAATTTGACGTAAGTGGAACCGGGCTCTTTAGAAATGGTTCTGGATGGAATAATTCCGGGAACGTTGGCCAGCTTCAATTCGGATTTAACAATACAAACACATATCGACACTCCATCAAAACGCGCCACAACAATGGCAATAATAATTACAATGGTATAGATTTCTTTGTCTGGGAGCAAGGAGTGGATGCTTTGGGCGACTTGGGAACTCGTCGTGCAATGACGGTATCTGCAGCAAACTCAGGAAGTGTTGGTATTGGGATTGGGGCTCCTGCTGCGAAACTACATGTAGACGGAGGAAACGTACGACTATCATCTTATGGAACACCAACCACCTATGATGGTTCTCCAATAAAAATATTAGGAGTCGAAGGAGACGGAGATATAGTGCAAACTACTTTAGCCGATATCGGAGGGAATGAAAATATTTATACCATAGACGGTGAACTAGAAGAAGACAGAACGGTAGATCTAAATACACATGATTTAACCTTTGATGGTACAAGTGATGTGGTGATCCAAAGCGATGGAGACGTTGGAATAGGAGTGACACCTACAACTGAATTTGATGTAAGTGGAACCGGGCTCTTCAGAAATGGTTCTGGATGGAATAATTCCGGTAATGTTGGTCAGCTTCAATTCGGGTTTAACAATACAAATACATACCGGCATTCGATCAAAACGCGCCACAACGATAGCAATAATAATTACAACGGAATAGATTTCTTTGTATGGGAGCAAGGAGTGGATGCTTTGGGTGACTTGGGGACTCGTAGAGCTATGACGGTATCCGCAGCAAATTCAGGAAGTGTTGGTATTGGAAATGGGGCTCCTTCTGCGAAATTGCATATCACAGAAACAGGTACAGGAACACCCGCTAGTGCTGCTAGTGGAACAATATTATTAGAGCATACTACTGCTGGAGGTTCAAGTTCAATTGTCTTTGAAAGCGCTCAAAATTCTGGAAGTGATTATGGATATATTGAATATACAGATGATGGTAGCGGTAATGGTACCTCCTCTGAAAATTCGCTATTAGAAATTGGTGTTCAAAACGATGGTACAAACGCACATCAAGATGATATCGCCATCATGCCTTCTGGTAGTCTTGGAATTGGAACAACATCTCCAGCGGCCAGATTGGATGTAGATGGGGGTGGTGTCAGACTATCTGACTACGGAACTCCAACTACTTACGATGAAGCTTCTCCATTAAAAATATTAGGAGTAGAAGCCGACGGTGATGTGGTACAAACTTCTGCAGCTAGTTTTATAAATACGGACGATCAAATTGCCTCTGAAGTTACTTTTACTCCTGCTGGAACGATTGCTGCGACTGATGTTCAAGCAGCCATAGAAGAAGTTGCTTCAGAATCTTTAGAAAATATTTACAACACTGATGATGAACTTACCTCCGATCGAGTAGTAGATTTAAATACCAATGATTTGACTTTCGACGGTTCAGGAACTGGTGACGTTATTATAAAAGAAGATGGAAAAGTTGGTATTGGAAACATCGCTCCAGGCGCACAACTAGAAGTAACTTTCGATCGAAATGCTGCCTTTACCGTTGCAGAACCAGATGACGGAGTTAATACCTTTCTTTCTCCTTTAGCTGGGGTCAATGAAAATGCAACAAGTTGGTCAAGATCTTTAACGGCACTAACGCCTAACATCGCTGATGGCGACGTAGCTGGTTTATTGACCTTTGGACAGGGAGATGCACCTGGACAAGCAGGGCATATTTATTTTGTAGATACGGGAGCGGATGGAGAAGAATACATAGGTTTTGGTATGAGAAGTGTTGGATGGAACTTTTTGAATATAACGGGTGCAGGTGATGTTGGAGTAGGGACGTTCACACCAGATGCTAAATTTGATGTAGAAGGCGGAAATGTTCGTTTTTCAGATTACGGAGAAGGAACCTATATTGATACTGCTGCTGTAGCAGACCCTGCAGATGCAACTTATGCCCTCGCCGTTGATACGAATGGAGATGTGGTAGAAGTCAACACAGCTAAGTCTTCCAAAATATTTTACCCGCCCGCACTAGTCATAGACGTAAGTAGCGCTGGTGACAATAGAACATTAGATTTACATCAGGAATATGTTGCTCGATACGGAACACCAGCTATCGTTAGCTCTGGAGCTCCTACTGCCATTCCCACCTATGGAGAAACCGAATTATTCTACTACGTAACAGATTATGATACAGGTGTGTTTAGCGATTTAGAAATTAGCGAAGAGGGAATACTGACCTATGATGTGGATGTGGTGCCTTCTAATAATTGTGCTGTTTTCAATGTCGTATTTGTAGTAAAATAAACTCCAGATCCTATGAAAATCAAAAATCAACTGATTTGGACTTTCCTGGCAATTACCTCCATATATTGCTTATCTTTCACAAAAAGCTTTGCTCAAGTTACCCTAATAACTGAAGATTTTTCCTCTGGTTCTGGAACAACTCCACCGACAGGATGGTCTAACGTTCAGGATTCAGGTGAACCTGGAGAGCTCTGGGATTTTGATAATCCTAATTCAATAGCGATAGGTATTCCTACAGTAGGTGATGTGGCTATTTTCGATAGTGATTTTTATGGAAGTGTTGGAGCTAATGAAGACGTGTCTCTTGTATCTCCTGCATTTGATGCCAGTAGTTACGCTACTGTAACTTTACTGTTTGATCATTATTTTCGAGAAGGTTTTGGAGGTGCTTATTCCGTTGATGTCTACGATGGTTCTAGTTGGAATACGGTATTGTCCGGTACAACTTCAACAACAAACGCAACTGCTGAATCTATAGATATTACTATAGCTGCCGATGGAGACGTAAACGCTCAAGTACGTTTTCGATGGACAGGGGACTGGTCTTGGTACTGGGCCGTAGATAACGTTAGGGTAGTAGGAACACTTCCGGTTACAGATACCGATGGAGATGGTGTAGCTGATACCAATGATTTAGATGATGACAATGATGGTATTTCGGATATTAATGAAGGGACATCCTGTGATATTAATTATAGTTTGACAGGAGACATTGATGGAGATAGAGACAGAGGAGCTTCAAATAATGACCTCAATCGAGATTTTGTCTTTGGAGATGACTATTTCTTTAATTTAACTTTTCCTGCTGCCACAGCGGTGGTTATAGAAACAACCATTGGGGATGCCACCAATTCCAGAACGGGCACTGTCACTGTAGATGGAGTTGATGAGGCCATTAGCACATCTGCAAACGCATTTCAAACCGTATCTCATAGCCCGTCACTTTCGGCAAGTTATAGTGTAAATATTGTTGGATATGATATGACTGTTACTACAATTGTGGTTTACGATTTGGCCGCAAATGTCTTAGCTGCTTTTGATTTTGGGAGATCGGGGAGCCCTTTATACCCTGGTTATGTACCTATTCATTCTGGAACAACCACTGGAGTCATCTCCTACAATTGTGGCCTTACCGTAGATACTGACGGAGATGGCATTTTGGATATGTTAGATCTTGATTCGGACAATGATGGATGTTATGACACCGATGAACAAGACATATCGGACTCGGATAATGATGGAATTGCTGGCACTGGAGTCCCAACGGTAGATGTGAATGGCCTAGTTACTTCTATTACTTATGCGACTCCGCTAAATACCTTCTGGCGAGATTCAGGCTTCGTTGGAGATGCTTGCGATACCGATGGCGATAATATTCAACCCTCATTAGACTTAGATGATGACAACGATGGAATCTTAGATGTAATTGAGCAGGAATGTGGCGTATTACCTCCAGGAGGTATAGCCTCACCGACTGAAGTACTAGGTGGAACTTCCGTTACTACAATTTATACCAATTTTGGAGATTTCTGGGAAAGTAGCGTTGGAGCCATAAGTGGCACACTTCCCAATACATCACATGAACTTTTAGCATTCACAACAGGAGGTATTACTTATACGACTGGAGTGCCTGATGATGACCTTTACGATACAGATTCTAATGGTCTCTATGAACTAATCGATACGGACAATGACGGATCGGGTGATCTGGCTGCGACCGAAATGGAGTGGGAAGCCTTTTCCAATTTAAATGAAATCACCAATAAATTATCCTTAGAAGGAGATCTTAATGATGGTGATCCTACAAATGCACTTGGACTAACAATACTGGATCCTGCTACCGAGTCTTTGAATCCGTTATTGACCAATGGTGTTCAAGGTTTGGATCTAGGTACTGGTATTGCTAACATCAATGAATCTTGGTACTACAGTGTAGATATAATTTCAGCATCGGCAGTCGGAGATGGGGTTCCAGACCTTCTGATCACACAGGTCGCGCAACCTTCTTTTACCGCTTTTCAGACCATTACTTTTTATGGACCGGGCTGGGTGCCTATGGGAAATGCCGTTAGAGTAGAGTCAATTGGAACCGGTCCTTTGTCATTTCAAGTGGCCAGCTACGAATTAGATATCTATAATGGAGCAGGAGGAGTTTGGGGGGCCAATACTACTAGACCAATTCGAATGGCTGCTCTTGAACTTTCAGAATTTGGAATTGCTCCTGCTGATGTGGGGCAAGTAGTTTCCATGAAGATAGAACTTGCATCTAGTGCCGATGTGGCTTTTGTTGGTTACAACACCTCCACATTTGCTGGGCTATGTTCGGATGTCGATGCGGATAATGATGGGATTCCAAATCGATTAGACCTTGATTCCGATAACGATGGTATCTGGGACCTAGTAGAGGCAGGACATGGAGAAGCTACGACAAATGGTAGACTCACAGGACCTGTTGGTGCCAATGGTTTAGATGATGATTTAGAAACGGCTGTAGAGAGTGGATTGCTTAACTATAGCCTTTCAGATACGGATTCAGATGGAACAAATGATGTTCTTGACTTAGATTCAGATGATGATAATTGTAATGATACTGACGAAGAAAATATTAATGATGGCGATCATGATGGAATTGCGGGTAGTGGCGTTCCTTCTGTTGATACTGACGGTTTGGTTACCTCAATAACTTACACCAATCCGACTCTGGATAACTGGCAAGACAACAGTAAACTTGGAGATCATTGTGTGGATACGGATACAGATGGAATAGTGAATGGTATTGACTTAGATGATGATAATGATGGAATTCTTGATAGGGATGAATGCGTTATTGATAATGTACTTATTCCAATGGCGGATGGGCTTGCAGATAACAATTTTCCGCGAGGATATTGGGATGCTGAAGTATTTGAAGGAGCATATGGCATTGCTGGATCAACTTTTGGAGGTACTAGTAGTGACTTTGACGAAAACGGTTCCTCAGGAAGTCCGATCTTTCATGGAGAGGCTTTTTATGGGGTTAATGATACAGATTTCAATTTTGCACAGACTTGGACCGCGGCGGAAAATCCAACGAATCCTGCAATTCCGAATTATGTTGGAGGAACTTATAGCGGAGGTAGCCATTATTCGATACATTTTAACCGAACGATGGATTTAGATGGAACACTAGATTTTGGAGGTCCAGCATCTTTCCTTACGGGAGATGATGTAGTGGAAGTCCTAATAAATGGAACGCAAGTATACTTCGGTGCCAATTGTTGTGGTGCCCCAACACAACCTCAAACAACTCCAGCTTCTATTTCTTATGCTGCTGGAGATGAAGTCCAAATTAAGTTTGTTAATATAGGAGGGGCCGGTGGCTTATCCGCAAATTTTGAAGCAAACTATTCTTGTGATGAAGATTTTGATGGCGATGGGGTGATCAATTCGTTTGACCTCGATTCTGATAACGATGGTATCTGGGATGCAGCAGAAGCTGGGCATTCAGAAACAATTACTTCCGGTAGAATAACAGGTACCATGGGCGCTAATGGATTTGATAATGCAGTAGAAACTTTTGCAGAAAGTGGCTTGGCGGATTATACACCATCTGATTCAGATGGAGATGGCATTCTCGATATTGTTGAATTAGATTCGGATGACGATGGCTGTTACGATACTTCTGAAGAAGCAATCAGTGACTCAGATGATGATGGTATAGCTGGTACTGGAACGCCAACAGTAGATGCTAATGGATTGGTAACCTCTATTGTTTATGGGGCTCCTTCGAATTCTTATTGGCAAGATTACACTTTCGTAGCTGATGATTGTGATACAGATGGGGATAATGTAAATCCATTGGTAGACCTAGACGACGACAATGATGGAATATTGGATGATGATGAAAATAGAGTCTGTGATGGTGGTTCTTATGTATGGATTGCCAATTGGACGATGAATGGCGGAAGCGGTACGTCTGCAACTTATGTAGATAGTGACGCTACAGCTGGAGATTTTATACCAGCAGGGGGGTGGGACAGTTGGTCGATACCTGGTTCTGCCTTATCTCTAAGTTCAACAAATTTTCCTCAATCATTAGCAGAAGCAATAAGTGGGGATTTTTACGTGGAGCATAACATTGTACCCGGCGCTGGAAAGGCATTTGAAATTGATCAAATCGTATGGGGGTTTAACGATTATGTAAATACGCCCAAGAATGATTTCAAAGTGGCTGTTTACACTAATAAGGACAATTATACAACCCCACTATTGGTCGATATTTCAAGATCCAACGATGTGGATAATTACATTTGGCAAAGTAATCCGATAGATAATGTTTTACTAAAAGACATTGCGGACTCTTTAGTTTTTAGGTTTTATGTATACGAGCCTACTGTTGGAATAGGAGGTGCGGCAATTATAAATGGTACCATAACTTTTGACGATGTATTTTTAGGAGGATACCATATGGTGTTGGATGATTGTGACAATGATGGAATCGCTAATATTTATGATTTAGATGCGGACGGTGATGGATGCTTTGATGCAATTGAAGGGGCTATGGATTTTAACCCATCGCATGTAGATGGTAACGGAGCGTTGACTGGTGGAGTAGACCTAAATGGAGTACCGCTAGTCGCATTAGGAGGACAGGCAAATACGACGGAGGTCGTTGATGAAAATGACAACAGTCAATGTCCTTGTACCAGTGTATTTATTAATCAAGCCAGAGCATTTAGAATGAATAGAGAGTAAGTCCAATTGTTTTGAATTAATTACTATAATGAGAGAACGTATTCAAATATTAATAAGTCTATTGATGCTGTCAGTACTAACTGCCATGAACGCGCAGGTGCCAGTCGTCAACGAGGGCATATTGACCATCAAGAATGATCAGTTGGTTCATATTAATGGAAGCTTCTCTAATTACTCTGCATTGCTGTTGAATGATGGTGATTTTCGCCTGACGGGAAATTTCCTAAGCGAAGTAAATGTCTCTAATGAAGGAACCGGAATCTATCGTTTTATCGGTGTTGATCAACAGAATTTAACCCTTTATGATACGCTCCGAATGTTCAATGTAGAAATAGATAACCCTTCTGGAATTAATTTCGACGGAACAAATCATCTTCAGGTGTTTGGCAATTTTAGCTTTCTGGATGGCATAGTTTACACCAATATAGAATCACTGACCTCTTTTCAAAACAATGCTTCTACATCTGGAGCTTATGATTTTTCTCATATTGATGGACCTGCGTTTAAAAGAGGAACGGATGACTTTGTATTTCCATTAGGAGATTTAGGAAACTACCGACCTGCCGCTATTTCTGATTTAGAAACTGCTGGAATTTTTCAAATGGAATATTTCCACCAGACGTATAATCCTGACCTGAAAGAAGTTGCCTTATTGCAGGTAAATGAAGAAGGTTATTGGGATGTGCAAAATATAGAATCAACACAATTTCCAAAATTGACTTTAAACTATGATGAAAATAGTAATTTGTTTACAGAATTAGAATTTGTGGAAATCGTTCATTTTAGAGAGGAGTGGGAAATCGTTCCTTCTATCTCTGACGGCGCTTCTCCTTCTGTAGGGATCACCACGCAAGAACGCTTAGCTCAATTTGGTTTTTATACCACTGCCGAAAGACGAAAGTTCAATCCCAATCTCATAACCATAGCGGTAAACCAGGATGAAGATTGTGCCATCAGAGTGGACTGGATTATGGCAGAAGGATCTGTGGTTCAAAACTATGAGGTTGAAATGAGTTATGACAGTATCGAGTTTACAAAAATTGGAGAAGTTTTGGGAAGCCTTTCAGCTTTGCCGACAGTCACCAGCTACTTTTTTATTGATGACAATCTACATGAAGCCGCTACAATCTACTACCGTGTAAAAATGATTCCTCCAGGTATCGCTACGGATCTATTCACTTATTCTCCTACCGTAGCCCTGGAAAACAACTGTATCTTTGAGGATTGTTTACTCTATCCCAACCCTGTCAGTAGCGGGGAGAATCTAAACTTCCAAGTCAGTAGTTCTGAGGAAATGCAGATGCCATTGGAAATCTGGGATGAGATAGGGCGGCTGATGTTCAAGCAGACTTTAGACTTGAAAATAGGGCCGCACATTTATGAAATCCGGACTGGTGAGATGCGCTTGCCCTCGGCGATGTATTTCTTGAAGGTGTCGGATACTAAGACTTTGAAATTTATTGTGATAAATGATTAGGTTTTTCAACCTCAATCTCAACTTCAAACCTTTCCGTACCTAGGCGGAGCGCTCAGTTCGCAAGCGAGTTGTTCTACAACTCTATTTTGTGCTTCTGTGTTTATAAAAATCGCGATTGGGAAAACCCTTATCCGCCCTTATCTACCATGATCCACCCTTTTTCTCAACCCTCTACAACATCGGCAAAACCTTCCTCAACACCTCAAAAGCCGTCTCCGCCATCACATTCCCCTTGTTATCCAAGGTAGGATTCACCTCCGATATTTCTAAGCAAGCAACCTTTTTGGAGCTAATCAAATGCGTAATAATCTCCACCACTTCCTCGGGTTCAAAACCCTTAGAAACCGGAGTCCCTGTTCCTTTAGAAATGAGATCACAATCCATGCTATCTACATCGAAGGAGATGTAAAACAAGTCACAATCATCCAATTTTTGAATGGCTTCCTTTAAACAAACGGCCATTCCCCGATGTCGAATTTCGGAAACCTTATAATTTCGAATGTTGAGTCGCGCCATTAGGTCATCTTCTGGTTTCTCCGTGTCTCGTACACCAAAAAATACAATATCTTCTGCTAATATTTTTGGACCGGGGTGACCAATGTTTTTATACTTGTTCCACTGTGTTGCAGTAGTGTTGTCTACATTGTTAATCTGAGCGACTAAGTTGTCTTCGCCCATCGCAGCAGCTAAGGGCATTCCATGAACATTGCCGGAAGGGGAGGTATAGGGAGAATGCAAATCAGCATGCGCATCAATCCATATAGCAGCTACTCTTTTGTCGGGATACTGTGCTTTGATGCCACTCAAGGTACCCATGGCAGAGGAATGATCTCCAGAAATAATCAGAGGAAAATGACCATCATTCAATGTCTTTTTTATAGAATCCGAAACGCGTCGACATTGACTCACGATTTCTGTGATTCTTTTACCGAAAGGGGTAATTATTTTGTTATAAATTGCTTGATTGTTGGTTTCGAGGTCAAGAAAAGGAAAACGATTGAAGAAATCATTCTCTGCTTTGATGGCGGCAATTTCCATAGCATCTATTCCCATGTCTGATCCTCTTGTTCCTGCTCCGATGTCTGATCTGTTCTTGATTACCTTTATGGTCCGCTTCTGCTGGATTACTTTTGTGGAATTCATTGTAAAATTGAGTGGTCAATGCAATCTGGGATTGCATCGGGTTATACTGAGTTAAGAGTCTTACAAAGGTAGTAATAATATTTTCCTAATTTTAGCTTGTATTAGACAGTTATTGGACTTGAGTCTCTAACTTGAATGAAGCTACGACTATGAAAATAAAATCCATTCTCCAACTATATGAAATTCTTCCAGAGGAGGAGCGAGTTATCGTAGATGTTCTACGGCAAATCGTTTCGGAATACCTTCCGGATTACTGCAACGAGAAAATATCTTACAATGTTCCGTTCTTTTATGGCAAGAGAGGAATTTGTATCATTTGGCCGGCTACAGTTCCAAGAGGAGGCATCAAGTCGGGGGTATTGTTGGGGTTTTGGTACGGCAAAGACTTGGAAGATGTGGATCAATACCTTACGCATGGAACCAATAAACAGATTTTCTATAAAATTTATCAATCAGTAGAGGAGATAGAAGAGGGGGCGATTATAAAATTATTAAAAGAAGCAGTACTATTGGATGAGCAAAAAACATAGACAGTTCATTTTTAGATGAACTGCCTAGTAACCCCAATTAACCTGTATAAAAAAATTGGGAATTCTTTTGACCCTATTTGTGATTACCAATACGGCGTTCTTCATGAGGAGGGTTGCCTAGCTATGGATAAACGCTAAAATCTTTTTTATGAAAAACGAGACTCCTCTCTTTGTAGTTGTATTATTAATTTTAGGTTTGGCGAGTTCCTGTAACTTCAAAAAGAAAAGAATTCCACCTCCAACACTTGAACCATATTCAAATCGTTCCTGGCAAGAAGTCCGAAGCTATCCCTTAGATTATGGACGAACAGACGATCTATTTTTTTTCAGTCCAGAACGTGGCTTTGTAGTAAATAGCGAAGGTTATCTTCTGTTAACAGAAGATGGTGGTCAACACTGGGAGACCAAATTCCGTAGAGAAGAAACCTTCTTCCGTTGCCTTACTTTTCGTGATTCCTTGAATGGCTTTCTAGGAACTATAGGAGTGGAGGAACCTCTTTTATATTCAGCGGATTCTATCTCTATGTATCAAACCGCTGATGGTGGAGAAAGCTGGACGCCGACAAAATTTAATGGCCCCTATCCAAAAGGACTTTGTGGTTTGCAAACGGTGTCAGATTCTGTCATTGTCGGTTGTGGTAGGGTGCGTGGCCCTTCTTTTTTCATTAGATCAACGGACGGTGGGAAAACTTGGAATTCCTATGATTACAATCATCTGGCTGGTTCTTTGATAGCTCCATATTTCTATGACGACAATCATGGCTTACTGATCGGTGGTACAACCAATGATAAAAAGAATTGTCACTCACTGGTATTGGAAACCTTCGATGGTGGAGTGAATTGGGATACTATTTATGTTTCTGCAAATCCGGGAGAATATTGTTGGAAAGTGGCTTTTCCATCGGATAGTTTGGGGTTTATTTCTATTCAAAAGAACATTCAGGAAGGGCCATGTTATGTTTTGCAAACTAAAGATGGGGGCAAAAACTGGTTTGTAAATGAGTATGTTGATGATTACTATTATGTACAAGGCATCGGTTTCTTAAATGAACAAATCGGTTGGATGGGGGGCACCCAGAAATGGACAATGGAAACTACAGATGGAGGTGTAAGTTGGAATAAAGTGGCCAATGTGGGGAGTGGTTTTAATAACTTTCAGTTTTTTGGAGATAGCATTGGATATGGCGTTGGCTTTGGTGTTTTTCGGATGGGGAAGGGAAAGGAAAGGTAATGGGCATTGCATTCACCATAAATGTCCCTCCCACGCTTACAGCTTTACAATCCGCTCCGTCCAAACTCCCGTATCTATTATTTTTATCGACAATATGTACACGCCTTGTGCTTGTGACGCTAGATTGAGCATAAGTTCTTGTTGCAGAACACCCTGCATAATCAACTTTCCATTCAAATTATTCAACTCATAAGTCCCTTCAATAGGACTTGGAAAAACGATCTGTAATAAGTTAGAAGTCGGATTTGGAAAGACTTGCGGTTGTATTGTTGTAATATTATTGTTCGAAGAGATAATCAAATCTTCTCCATCACAGTCTTCATCAATGTCGTTGTTGGCTATTTCTACCGCTTCCAAATTTATTGCTGGGTTTTGATCATCACAATCATCAGCGAGATTGAAACCATCTTGGTCTAAGTCGTCATCCAACGTCGCTTCGTCACAATCATCATCAATGCCGTTATAAGGTGTTTCAATGGTACCTTGGTTTACAAGCGGATTGTTATCGTCACAATCATCAGCGATTCCGAAACCATCTTGGTCAAGGTCATCATCCAAAGTCATTTCGTCACAATCATCATCTATTCCATTGTAAGGAACTTCTGCATAGCCTGTATTGATCATGGGGTTGTAGTCGTTACAATCATCTGCTAGTCCAAAACCATCCTGATCTAAGTCGTCATCCAAGGTAGTTTCGTTACAATCATCATCAATGCCATTGTACGGAATTTCAATGGTGCCCATATTGACTAAAGGATTGTTATCGTCACAGTCATCTGCAATGCCAAAGCCATCTTGGTCTAGGTCGTCATCTAAGGTCAATGCATTACAATCGTCATCAATGCCGTTGTACAAAATTTCCGTTCCATTTATATTTACAAGTGGATTGTTATCGTCACAATCATCAGCTATACCAAAGCCATCCTGATCGATGTCGTCATCTGGTGTCGCTTCATTACAATCGTCATCAATGCCATTGTATGGAACTTCAGGAGCGTCTTGGTTGACAAGGGGATTGTTATCGTTACAGTCATCTGCAAGTCCGAAACCATCCTGGTCGTAGTCATCATCCATTGTATATTCAGAGCAGTCATCATCAATGCCGTTATAGGGAATCTCTTGGCTAGTCGGGTTTATGGTCGGATCATTATCATCGCAGTCATCTGCAAGAACATATCCATCCTGATCGAGATCATCATCTAATGTCGTGGGGTTACAGTCATCGTCAATTCCGTTGTAAATTACTTCTGAGGAATTCGGACTAATGGAGGGATCAAAGTCATTGCAATCAAGGTCTACTGTAAATCCGTCATTGTCATAATCATCATTAAAAGTATTATTTCCTACAAATTCATAAGCTCCGATGTCTATAGAAATACCAAGTACTCTAGTGTTTCCAGCCAAGTCATAGGAGATGGATGGATTTATCAAATCGGTATTTCCGTGGTTGATGGCAAAGCTGGAATCGTGTAATTGTAAGTCTAAATTGATTAAATCAACAAATGGGGAAAGGCTGTCAAAAATGGATAAATCATTACAAGAACTGGTAGTGCTAATGTCTGAACAACTATTAAAATTACTGAGCGTATTGGTAAATGTAATTGGATTAGTGGTTATTCCACTGCTTTGACTAAAAGGCATTTCATGATCCCATAAGATGGAATTTTGGAAGTCCAGTGAATTTGCGTTTCCGAAATTGCCAAGAACATGAAAGACACTTCCTCCTTCTGTAGCTGTATTGTTGTATAGCGTACAGTTCGTGAATTCTTTTTCACTGTTTGCCCAGCGGTAACTTGCAAAAACGCCTCCTTGTGTACTGTTGTTTTGAGCGAACATAGAATTGGTAACCATAAAGTCGACATAAGATCGTAAGTAGATCGCCCCACCATAATCAGTAGCACTATTGTTCTTGAAACGGCAGGCATCTAATTCAATGGATTGGATGCCGTCTCCAAATATTGCTCCACCATTTCCTATGATATGGTTGTCAAAGAAATTGGAGGTATAGGCTTCTAAGATGGCATCATCGTTTAAGCTGATTGCGCCCTGGTTATTGGTGAATTGACTATCGTAAATATTAAGTTCCGATTCATTATCTACACTAATTGCTGTATTGTTATTATTGAAATCACAATTATGAATAGTTCCTTCTCCACTACAATAATCCCCTCTGGTGTCTACAAACATTCCAATGTTGTTGTCTGTAAATGAACTGTTATGAACTTCTAAGTCATTAAAATGTCTTAAGGCAATATTCCTTGCTCCCGTGAAAGTCAATCCATCAAGAGTGATATTTGAATTTCTAAGATAATCCTGTCGGAAGAGTGTGAAAAAGTTATCTCCCAAACTGTCAGGAATGCCAGCTTCTCCCGAAATGATGGTAGGGTGATTGTCCCAGTCTCTATCCGCAAATGTGGGCTCACCTGAATTGGGGAAACCACCATAAATACCTACAGAACCTCTATTGCGAAATTCTAAAAGATAGGTGGAATTCAAACCTTGCCCGTTGAAGGAGAAGCTCTGACCATTAAAAGTAATGGAATTAGGACTCCGTTCATAAGTGCCCTCTGCAATCCAAATGGCATCAACAAAATAATTCCGGGCCTGATTAAAGGCATCCTCAATAGCCGTAAAAGCATCATTCCATGTAAGTCCATTGTTAAGCCCAGTAGCATTTTTGTTGACATACAATAGAGGTATACTGTCATTAGGGTCGTAGAATTCGTAGGCGCCAATATCGGGGTAGGATCTAATTCGTGGGTTGCCCAGTAAGTCCGATGTTGATTCGTCATTGTTACTTCTATTTCGACTGGAAGAATCATCTATGATGCAATCATCCCCATCATAATCATCCTCATCATCAGTGTAATTACAAAAACCTCCAAGGGATTGGAAGAAGTAGCCTTTATTGGTCGCTACAGAAGTCGAAAGCAGTGTGAAATCATTATTACTATAATCGGCAAAGGGGTCCGGGCTGTTAAAGTAACAATTGCTATTAAATCCTGTTCGAACAATATCACAACAGGCCATTGAGTCGAGCTCTATAGCATCTGTCAGACAATTGCTCATTTCAATGTCAGAATAATATCCAGAAACGGAGTCTAGACTAAAAGCAGGAAGTTGATTAGACCAGCAGATGGAACTCCTGAGTCGAATGTCGTCTGTTAGATTTGAAACGTGAAGAATGCTTCCGGTTGAAGAAGCCGTATTATCTACAAAGGTACAATGCTCAACATAGCCCGAGTAATAAGTGTCTATCATTGGCTTTTCTGCATAAATAGCTCCTCCTGTCACTGCCGTATTTTCATGAAATAGGGAACCAAAAATATCAAGATGTGCTTCAGAAGCGAAATGGATCGCTCCTCCAGTTGTTGTAGCACTATTGTTTTTGAATATGCAATTCGTTACCGGTGATGTCAAATCGCTATCTATAAAAATAGCTCCGCCAGAGGAGGCAGTATTATTTTCAAAAGTACAAAAGGTAAAGTCAGCGGCTTTGTCATCTCCGTAAACGGCGGCACCATTTCCTGTAGAATTATTGTCACTTAAGGTACACTTATTTAATTTAAGGGGGGTATTCATAGAAAGAATGCCAGCTCCATTTGGATTAGAACTTAAGCTGTCCGCATTACCGTTGCTAATAATGAGGCCATTAAAAGTAGTCAAATTGTTTCCAGAACTCGGATCAATACGAAATACATGAAAGCTATTATCAATGTTATCTCCAGTAATTCCTATATCTCCCGATACGATTGTAGGATGACTTTCTATATTTCTATCATCAAAATTAGGGTTTCCAGTATCAGGAAACCCACCGAATAGACTTATTCTCTGCGAAATTAAAAAAGAAGCTTCTCGATCCGTACTATCGCAACTTGTACAAGTAGTAGGATAGTAAGTTCCTTCTGCTAAGTAGATCGTATTCCCCCAACCAGCAGAATCAATAACGGCCTGCAAATCACCACTAGCATTTTCCCAACTTGAACCATCGCCAGTGCCATTTACTTTTACATAATGAATTTGTGATGTAAGTAGGGTAGGTAGACCAAAAAAAAGTAGAATAAAGAAAGCTGGAAAGATGCTTTTTCTGGTTGTCGTTTTGTTGATGAATGGTCTCATGAGAAAATTTTTTAGGATTTAGCCCGTTTAAATTCAATAGCTTACAGCTTTACAACCCGCTCTGTCCAAACGCCCAAATTTGTTTTGACCGATAATAAATACAAACCCTGCAGCTCACTTGTAAGATCTAGCTTAGTTTCTTTTCCCACCAATCCTGAGGATATCAACTTTCCACTCAAATCCCTTAGCTCATAGCTCCTCCCTTCAGTGAAGGTTGGAAAAACAATTTGAAAAAGACCAGTACTTGGATTCGGAAAAATAGCAAACTCCTTTGCGTTCAACTCCGCCGTAGCATTCGTTACTTCCAGGATTATTTCCATACAAGCCTCTTCGCTTTGCCCACATTCATTAATTGCACTAAGGCAGACAAAACCTCCAGTAGGCAGATCGCCCCAGTCTACCATGATCGAATTGGTATCTGCTCCTGAGATAATTTGAACACCAGCAGGAACTGTCCAGGAATAGGAAGTAGCATTTGGACCTTGGGAGCTGCTGATTTGGAACGGGGGACTGTATTGTTGAATGATAGTATCGATAGGTAAAGATGTTGCCTCAGGTAAAGGAAGGAATACTGGATTTTCTATAACAATGCTATCGCAGCCATTTTGGTTTAGAAAAGTAATCTCTATTAATTGGAGGAGCGTAGAGTCACAGGTAATGAATTCCACAAAGGTTGTATCCGATAATGGAAGCACAGATACTGCAACCGAATCCGTTGCCTGACAGCCATAGGTGTTGATCGCAGTAACAATATAGTGCTGACTTTCAGTGGGAGAAATGGTCGTCAAATTGGTACTATCCCCCGTGCTCCAAATATAAGATTCTCCTCCACTGGCACCAATGGTGACTTCGGAGTTTGCGCAGATTTCAAAATCATCGGTAATTGAAAGGTTGACCGTGTCCAAGATCGAAACTTCGATGGTAGCAGAACCATAACAAGTTGTAGTATCAATGTTGTAATTGATATAAGCGGTGTAGCTACTGGTGGAATTGGGAGCAATATTAATGGAGTCTGTGTCCTGACCAGAGTCCCAGTTGTAGGAGACATCTGTGAGGCCAAAGGGAGCTTCTGTTGTCAAAGTTATACTGTCTCCCCGGCATACGGAGAAGTCTTGTTGGTTGCTAGTGATGATGGGGTTTGAAGCGCAGGTTTGGTTTCTCATTTTGTGGATAAAAACGTCATAGCTGCCGTTGGAAGTTATTTGATAAGTAGCACTGTCTGGAGCAAAATCCACCGTATTCCTAAATCTCCCACCAGTATAAATATTGTCCCAGGGGTCAATGGAAATAGAGTTTAAAGTTTGATTGCCATTGCTTCCAGAAAAACTTCCAGCCCAGATGAAATCGCCATTTGGGTCCAGCTTTTGAATATAGGAATCATTAGATCCACCACTTGAAAGAGAGAAAGTATCTAATCCTAAATCAAAATCTACGGAACCATAAAAACTTCCTATGCGATATAGATTATTGTTACTGTCAAAGGCAATATCACTTGCATAAAGGTATTCCATATTCTTAGCCCAAAGATAGTTTCCCTGGCTGTTTAGTTTTAAAAGAAATGGTCTTTGGGAAGTAGAACTTAAGAATGCAGTATCCACACCAGGGTCGAAGTCAATGGTTCTCCTAAAATACCCAGAGACACAACTGTTTCCATGTTGATCTACTGCAATGTCTAGGCCTTTTATGGGATTTGAATATCCTTCATAGTCATGTTCTGTACTTCTAGCCCAGATAAAGGTGCCGTCATTATCTAGTTTTAGCACAAAAAGTTTTTGCAAATTATCAGAACAATTTAAATGGTACTGACCAGCTCCGGGATCAAAATCAACTGTGTCGCGGAAATGCCCCATGAGATACAGATCATTTTCTCCATCTATTGCAATAGCTGTCTCTTCATCATAAAAATTCGTATCTATGGATTTGTTCCAAAGGAGTTGACCATTATTGTCATGCTTTGAAATAAAGGCAGCTTTGGGAGTGCTACTGCTAAGAGCCTCAATCGGGTTTGAACTGAAAATGGCATATTCACTATAATAACCAGTTGTAAATAGGTTGCCATTGTTGTCAACGGCTATGGAAAGACCTTCATCATAACCTAAACCGCCCATATTTTTTACCCATTCAAAATGTCCATTCGAATCCAGTTTTAAAATGAAAACATCTCTGTTGCCAAAGGAGCTTAGATTATAAGTACCAGCTCCCGGATTAAAGTCTACAGTGTTACTATAACTTCCTACGATGTAAACATTACCAAATGCGTCAGTAGCCATGTCATAAATCCGATTGTTATGATTGAGGTCAAGGGAAACTGCCCATTCAAATTGTCCTCTTTCATCGAATTTGGAAACGAAATTACTATCATTGCTTTGGGCGGTCAAGTTGGATTCTTCTGGTCCCGGATCAAAGTCAACCGTCGAAGAAAATCGACCTGAAACATAAATATTTCCAAAGGTATCAATTGTCGTATGGTTGATTGATTCCGAATAATTACCTCCCTGCAGCACAGCCCATTCAAACACAGGTCTTTGTCCTAATAAAGAGATGGAAAGTAAAAAACAGCTAAAGAAAATTATATTTTTCATAATGATTAGAGTTTATGTCTGGAGATTTTGTAATAGAAACAAGGAACGCTTCTACTGTCTAAATCTTCACAATCCGCTCCGTCCAAGTTCCCTCATCCATTTTTATTGACAATATGTACACGCCTTGGGCTTGCGATGCTAAATTGAGCATAAGTTCTTGTTGCAAAACTCCTTGGATAATCAACTTTCCACTCAAATCATTCAACTCATAAGTCCCTTCAATAGAATTTGGGAAAACAATTTGCAATAAGTCAGAAGTTGGATTTGGAAAGACTTGCGGTTGTATTGTTATTGTATTATTGTTCGAAGAGATAATCAAGTCTTCTCCGTCGCAGTCTTCATCAATACTATTGTTTGCTATTTCTACAGCTTCCGAATTTATCGCTGGATTTTGATCGTCACAATCATCCGCAAGATCGAAACCATCCTGGTCTAAATCGTCATCCAAAGTCGCTTCGTTACAATCATCATCAATGCCGTTGTATGGTGTTTCCAGGTTGCCCTGGTTTACAAGTGGATTGTTATCGTCGCAGTCATCTGCTATTCCGAAACCGTCTTCATCTAAGTCGTCATCCAAAGTCGTTTCGTCACAGTCTTCATCTATCCCGTTGTAAGGAACTTCTTCATAGCCTGGATTAATCATCGGATTATAGTCGTTACAATCATCAGCCACTCCGAAACCATCCTGGTCTAAATCGTCATCCAAAGTCGTTTCGTCACAATCATCATCAATACCGTTGTAAGGAATTTCAATGGTGCCCATGTTGACTAAAGGATTGTTATCGTCGCAGTCATCTGCAATGCCAAAACCATCTTGGTCTAAGTCGTCATCTAAGGTCAATGCATTGCAATCGTCATCAATACCGTTGTACGGAATTTCCGTTCCATTTATATTTACAAGTGGATTGTTATCGTCACAATCATCAGCTACACCAAAGCCATCCTGGTCGATGTCGTCATCTGGTGTAGCCTCATTACAATCGTCATCAATGCCATTGTATGGAACTTCAGGAGCGTCTTGGTTTACAAGCGGATTGTTATCGTTACAATCATCTGCAAGTCCGAAACCATCCTGGTCGTAGTCATCATCCAATGTGTTGGCGTAGCAATCGTCATCAATGCCATTGTAAGGGATTTCAGGGCTTGCTGGATTTATGGAGGAATCATTGTCATCACAATCGTTGGCCAGAACATATCCATCCTGGTCCAGATCATCATCTAATGTCGCGGGGTTACAATCGTCGTCTATTCCGTTGTAAATTAGTTCAAGGAGATTTGGGCTTATGGATGGATTAAGATCATGACAATCGAATTCTGAGGTGACGCCATCGTTGTCCAAATCACTATAAATGGCATTGTCTCCAGCATATTCATAAGCTCCGATATCTGTATGAAGACCGTTGATTCTATCGTTTCCCTGTAGATCAAAATCAGTAGTTATAAAGTCATTTCCTCCGTGGTTTATGGCGATACTTGAATCGTTTAACTGGAGGTCTAAATTAGCCAAATCGACAAAAGGAGAAAGGGTGTCCAGGAAGCTGAATTCATCACAAGAGATTCCAGGGGCTATCGAATCGCAATGTTCAAAATTGCTAAGGGTATGGTTGAAGACGATAGGTGATGACATGGGCTCACCTCCTTTTACAAAAGGTCGTTCATGATCCCACACAATGCAATTTGTGATTTCTAAGGAATTGGAATTGCTGTAAGGAGTTTGGACATAAGCTATACTTCCTCCATTAGTACTGGTATTATTGTAAAAGGTACAATTCGTAAATTCTTCTTCATTTCTAAAATGGCCATAACCAGCAACAACACCACCTCTATCACTGTGGTTCTGCACAAATGTGGAATTGGTTACAAACAAATAATCCAGATCATCATAAAAGATCGCTCCGCCATAATCTGTAGCACTATTGTTCTCAAAATGACAGCGATTCAGTTTGATATAAGTATCTTCATCACCATAAATCGCACCGCCTCTATTCGTAGAATGATTGTTGGTGAAACTACAGTTTTCGGCAATGATGTTGCAATTTTCGGATAAGCTGATTGCTCCCTGGTTATTTGAAAATCGACTATCGAAGAGGTC
Source organism: uncultured Saprospiraceae bacterium (assembly GCA_964508085.1). Classification (GTDB taxonomy): domain Bacteria; phylum Bacteroidota; class Bacteroidia; order Chitinophagales; family Saprospiraceae; genus CALGLS01. Next base: position 26,318 of record CAZDTI010000052.1, read on the forward strand.
GATGTCTGATTCCTCTTCAACACTAATTGCCGTGTTATTATGATGGAAGTTCGAATTGATGATTGTCGCTTTTCCATCGCAAAAATCACCGCGAGTATTAACCCTTATTGCTCTATTGTTATTTGTAAATGTACTATTTACAATAGCCAATTCATTGTAAAGCGAAATCCCATAATAGGAGGCGTCGGATAGGGTCAAACCATCAATTGTTACTATTGCGTTACCAAAAAATCCCTGACCGAGTATCGTACCGTAATTGTCTCCCAAGCTATCAGGAACTCCCGCTTCTGCCGATAGAATAGTCGGATGGTTTGTCCAGTCTCTATCTGACAGAGAAGGGTTGCCTGTGTTGGGGAAACCTCCATAAATAGACAGACTATCTTCGCTTCGAAAAGCCAAATCATAAGTTGCGGTGAAGCTGCTTGTGTTGGTGTTTTCAGGGCTTCGTACATAAGTTCCTTCTGCTATCCATATGGCATCAACCACATAGTTTCGAGCTTGATTTAACGCCTCTTCAATTGTAGTAAAAGCATCTGTCCATGTAAAACCATTGTTAAGCCCTGTTGCGTTTGGATTGACATATAAAACAGAACGATAATCATTTTCATCAAAAAATTCGTAAGCGCCTATGTCTGGAAATTTAACTCTTCGAGGATGCCCCAACAAGTCGGTGTCTCGTACATTTTCAGCGCTTCTATTTCGACCCGAGTTGGGATCAATCACGCAGTCGTCATCATAGTTGCAGTTTGCACTTCCTTTATGGTAATAGCCTTTATTGGTTGCCACAGAGTTGGATAGTAATGTAAAGTCTTTATTGTCATAATCAGCAAAAGGATCGGAGCTGTTTAAGTAATTGTCATAGCCACTTAAAAGATCACAACAAGCCAAGGAGTCTAGGTCTTCCTCATCCGTTAGGTTTTTTAGCATGTCAATATCAGAATAATATCCAGTGACGGAATCCGCATGAAAGGCAGGAAGTTGATTGGACCAGCAGATGGAATTTCGGAAACTTATATTAGAGGTCAACTCTGAAACATGAAGAATACTACCTGTAGAGGAAGCGGTATTGTCTACAAAAGTACAATGTTTGATATTGCTGTAATTTGAATAGCCTGTCTTTAGTTTTTCTACATGAACAGACCCACCATAGGTAGCATTGTTCCCGTGAAATACAGAACCAAAGATGTCAAGAGCTATCTGATTAGCAAAGCAAACCGCTCCACCATTATTTGTAGCACTATTGTTTTTGAAAATACAATTGGTGATCGGTGAAGAAAATTCACTGTCCATGAAAATAGCGCCACCAGAGCTTGCATTGTTATTGTCAAAAGTACAAAGCGTGAATTCGGCACCTTCTCCTTCTCCATAAAAGGCAGCCCCGTTTCCTGTAGATTTATTGTTGCTGAAAACGCAGTTGTTCAATTTTAAACTACTATTTATACACAAAACACCCGCTCCATTTGGACTGGAATCCAGACTATCATTAGCATTTCCACCATTGATAATGAGGCCATCCAAAGTAACATCATATCCAGCAACAGAATCAATGCGTATGACGTGGAAACTATTGTCAGCAGGCTCTCCAGCAATTCCAATATCACCAGACAAGTTGGTGCGATAAAGTGCACCATCTCTGTCTTCCAAACTTGGATTTCCCGTATCTGGAAAACCCCCAAAGATGGATATGCCTTTCGTGATGACAAAGGAATGTTGACGATCAGTATCATCACAGGTTGTACAAGTAGTCGGAGTATATGAGCCTTTTGCTAAACAAATACTATCTCCTTCACTGGCAGCATCAAGAATAGCTTGTAGGTCGCCGCTGGCATTCCCCCAGCTCGATCCATCTCCAGTGCTATTGACCTTGACATAATGGGTTTGCGCTTCAACGATAAAGGAGAGACATAAAAATAGGAGGCTAAAAAGAACGTAAAAGTAGCTTCGCTTTGTCATTGCTTTATTTTTAGTGTACTCAGAAAATAATTTTTGGACTTGTAGTAATCGGTTGGTATCCACAAGATGAGTACTTCCAAAAGGGAAAACAAAAACAAAAAAAGGGACTTATTGTAGTTTCGTTTTGAGAAAAGGAAGGGTTTTAGTTAGGAAATGATGTTTTTTGTTGGAAATTCGTTTTTAAATTGGAGCTGTAAATTGGTGCTATTTGTTACTTAATAGAGCTACGACTAGGGAGGGAAAGAGCTAGTAACAACATAGCGTTTTCCCTAAACTGTATAATTTCACAATAGGTTACAATAGTGGAAAACGTTTACTTTTCTTATCCTTTTTTATCCAAACAACATCCTCAGTAAATCGCCAGGTAGTCGCTTCAGCGCAAAAATACCCTGTTTCCAAATCGGAGCATAAGC
>CAZDTI010000053.1:0-28574 GCA_964508085.1 uncultured Saprospiraceae bacterium
TTCGCTCCACATAAAAAACCGAAATGGTCATTTGATGGTAGGGTATTGTATGTGCCTAATAACGTTTTCTCAGCGGAACTATTAGCTAAAATAGTTTTGAGTTCCGAGGGAGATTCTAGAAAGCTTACTCCTCAAGTCAATTTTAATTTGTTTGAAAATTTATCCGTAAGTGCAGGAATACCAATTAGTATTGAAGATGGTAAGGCTAAATTTAAAGGAGTGACAACGGGTGTTGCATTTACTTTTTAGAGATATCTTAAAAGAATCATTTTGCGAACTAGGACTACTCAAAAAGCAAATCAGCCTTCACAAAATGTAGAGACAAATTCTTTTTCTAATATTAAAGAGAAAGAGGAAAATATAGATAAAGATAAAATATCCGCTTTTAGATTAAAAGAGTCTAAAAAGTCTTCAACTGGTGGCGATGATGATCCAAATACTTCTTTTCAGGGATTAAAAAATTTTAGCAAAATCTCCATTCTGACCACTAAGTCAATTCCCCTCCAAGCTAAATTAAAAATCAACCCTCCCAACGATAAGTACGAACAAGAAGCAGATAGAATAGCGAACCAAATCGTACAGAATTCCCCCTCAGGCTCAAAGCCTAATCCAATCCAATTTCCTCCCAATCCTATCCAACGTACCTTTTTACAGACCAAAAGTGAGCAAGGTACTGGCATGTCTGTTAGCCCTTCTTTTTCTAATCGCTTACAAAATACTAAAGGAACAGGTTTTCCTTTATCTGAGAATACTCGCTCACTTATGGAGCCGCAATTGGGGATGGATCTTAGTAAGGTTAGAATTCATACCAACCCTCAGGCGGTGCAATTGAATAAGGAAATCAAAGCGAAGGCGTTTACAGTTGGAAGTGATGTTTATTTTAATGCGGGACAATTTAGTCCGAATTCTACTGATGGGAAAGGATTGTTAGCGCATGAGTTGGTGCATACTGTGCAGCAAAGTAGAACTTCTTATCCTCAATTAATCCAAAGAAAAGGAAGTCTTGAAGAGGAAACACAGCCTGAAGAGATAACTACAGATGATGAAGGAAGTTCCCTTGAAAATCCTAAAGCAATATTATATGAAATAAGTGAAGAAAACAAACACGAATTTAATAATACAGGGTTTAAATTTTATAGAGCAGATGGAGGTAAGTTGTCAAATGGAAGGGTTAGGAACTTTATAAAGCGGAAGAAAAGAGAGGATGTGGAGGAATTTAAAAGTGCTTTTCCGTTTACTACTGAAGGAACTGGAGAACCTCCTCAGTACACAATTGATAACCCCAGAGGGAAATATAAATACTACAAATTTACAGATGATTTAAGCTTCGGAAAAGGTATTCAACCAAATGATTCAATTAAAATAGCCGAAGTCTCAACTCAAACAACAGATGATCTATTCACAGATGGGAACTATGTAAATAGAAATGAAGCTGGTATTGTTTATCAGGAGGAAGGTGCTAACGTAAGAAACTCACCGGTGAAAGGAGCAACACTTTTAAAACATCTAAATCAAAACGAAAAAGTATTCATTCTAAAGCATAATCCTAAATCAAAATGGTATGCCGTTACTACTGATGATGGTGTCTTCGGCTATGTAGCAGATTGGCTGATATGGAGGAATTTACCAGAACCTAATGTTAATGTGTTAAAAATTCCTTCTGGTAGAAGTGCAATTGGAATTGCAGAAGAGTTTTATGGAGATAAGTTCAAAAGTTGGGGTAATGATTTACGATTCGTAGTAAATGCATTGGCTTTCGCTAATAACAGAGAAGACCATAATGGAATTGGAAAACCTGGGATATTTAAACCAAATGGAAACGATCAAAGTTGGGCTGATACTGAAGTCACCAAGGACGTATATATTTGGTTACCCTCGGCTTCATTTCTCGATTCTTTAAGAGATAAAGTAAGTAGCGGTTCAATATCTTATGAAGTTTGGGAAGGTGTGAAAACGGTTTTAAATGCTCTTGCTTTTGGAGCTGCATTTATTGGGGGAGTTCTGCATGGTGCGTTTGATGGTCTAGTTGCCTTAGTAAAAGGAGTGTTTGATTTGATTTGGGGGGCAATTAAGAGTATATTTACGGGGTCTATTTGGAGCGACTTGAAGAATATCTGGACAGCTGTAACCAGTATGGGCTTAGAAGATTGGAAAGAACTTTTTTTTGGATGGATGGATCCTTATCTGGAAAAAACGGAGTCAGATAATCCTTTTACGTCAGGGCATGCCTATGGGTATATTACAGGAAGAATATTATTTGAAATTGTATCTTTGTTTGTGGGAGGAACTGCAGTTGCTAAAATTGCAAGTAAGTTAGGTAAGCTTGCGAGTAAGTTAGGTAAGTTCAAGATTATTCAGAAGATTGGGAATGGGGTTAATAAGATTGGAGGGAAGGCTAAGGCTGGGATTGAAAAATTGAAAGCTGTTATCGGGAAAAATAAAGTTGATAATCTAACAGGTACAGTTTGGGATGATATTGTACCGACTCAAGCCAGCTACCCAGGTTCAGTATTACCGAAATCATTAGAATTAAGTTTGCTAAATGGCAAAAAGGTATGGATTCATCCAAATGCGACGAAACACCTAGATGAATTTGCAATGGCAAAAGCTACTAACTTTACTCCTGAAGTAGTTCGATTAACAATTCAACAACAACTTAGGAGTTTACAAGCAGCTATAAATTTGGCAACAAAGGAAGGGATCATTTATGATAAAATTATTAAGTTTGGAGGATGGGAGCTAAAATTTGGAGCACCTAAGGGAACTGGAAATTTACCTGTATTATTTCACGCATTACAACTTTAATGATACTATATGTCAGAAATTAACATTCAAAAACCTATTATACTAAAAATGGAGGTTTTAGAAACTGATGACTATTCACTTACTTTGAAAATGAAAGTTTATGTGGAATTTATTCATCCAACGGGAATTTTTAACTATACAGCGGATGATATCTGGTTTGAATATTCCAAATGGGATCAATTCACAAATAAATTGCATGATCTAAGATCAGATGTTAATTTAGATTTAGAAGATTTGAGTGAGAAGTTTAAAATTTCATTAATGAGAAAAACAGAGAATGAATATATTATTACTTTAAGCTGTTTAGAAAATAATCTAGATAAAGGAACAATTCAACTAAGTTATACCTCTGATTTAGATTCAGATTCTATGGCCCATGTCTTTAATAATTTTCTTGGTTTTCCTAAATGGTGGTAAGCTTACACTTTTAATGTTTGGGCACTAAATATTTATTAATTTGTCATTCTTAATCCAGTATACAAAGTTTGAATTGGATTGTTGAAGGGCTTTAATAATGAATTTTTGAAAATGAAATGAATAAATTAAGTAAGATATGTGGAACTAACACACACATCGCCCTCTTCGGCTCCGGCAACTCCATTCACGACCTCTCCCAAGAAGACTTCCAAATCATCAAGTCCAACGCCTTCGTCATCACCCTCAACTACGCCCCAATCCACCTAAAAGGCCACCTCAATATCTGGTCCGATCGCAAAGTATCCGATTTCCTCCAACAACACTATTCCGACAAACCAAAAGACTGCCTACTGCTTGCCCAGGAGGGGCGAGTGCCTGCTCCTTTCAAACATAAAATAGACTACTGGTTCAATCGAAAAAAAGAAAACCTGCAAGGTAACTACACTATTGTATGGGCTTTGCAATTATTGCAGAAATACTTTCCGGAGAAATCGATTTTGCTTTTTGGGGTCGACTTATACGCTGAAAAAAAGAGTAAAGTAAAATGGTATGATGAATATACGGACTATGATTTCAAAAAGAGAGGGCTAAAGTATAATGCAGCAGTTAAACTCAATCAGTGTGGATTCCAAATTACTCAATTTGTAAAAAAAGAAAACGTTTATAATTGTAACCTCGAAAGTCGTTTACGTCATTTTGAAAAGAAAGACTGGCGAGAAATCTTAAAAATGAAGATTCTTCATCTTTGTCCGTCCTCGTTAGCGGGAGCTCCGGTGCACCTGAGTAAGATCTTGAATAAGTATTCTTGTTGTGAGTCGAAGACTATTTTAAAGAATCAGTTCCGAAACAAAGGAATGAATCAATTGCGATGGGATTACGATATAGTTAGTCCGTCTTCCCAACAACTCGATGATGCAATAGCTTGGGCAGATGTTATTCACCATCACCGGGCAATATACCCACGATTGATAAAAAACAAACCAAGTATCCTACAGTTTCATTCCCCAGCTAATGGCTATGTTCCTGAGCAAACTCACAAGGAATTCAATGGCCGAAAATTAGTCATTGCACAATATCACCCTCGATTTTATACCGATGCAGTAGTCGTACCCAACATGATTGATATTTGGGATACTCAATTCCAACCAGAAGAAAAATCCAAGAATGCCGTTCATGTTTTTTACTCCTGGGCTTCAGAACGAACTGGAGGTTGGAGTGATAAAGGGAGTAAAAAAACAATTGGTATTTTAAATAAAATAAAAAAGAAGTATGGTGATCAAGTGGTCATACAGGTAATGAATAATCGCAGTTATGCAGATTGTATGGCTTGGAAACGAAAGGCCCATATCTGTATTGATGAATGCGTAACGGGGAGTTATCATCTGCAATCTCTGGAAGGTTGTGCCGTCGGTGCGGTTACTTTTAATAATATAGATGATCAGACATTAGGTTTTATGTCTAAGGTAAATGGCCAGAACCATCATCCTTTTGTAAAAACGAATTTAGAAGGACTGTATGATAAGTTGTGTTATTTTATAGAACACCGGGAGGAATTAAATGAAAAAGGATTGTTATCACGGAAGTGGATGGAGGAGAATTGGAACCCTGAGAATTTGGTACACCACTTTCTTCGAGCTTATTCTGAAGTATTGAGAAGTAACCAGATTACAATGAAAGATGCTATACCACAAAGTTATCCGAAAAAAAGTAATGATAATATCATTATCAATGCACTAAAGAATGATGGAACTCATGAAAAAGTTGGTAAATCTGAATCGCTAAATGAGGAACCGTTAAACATTAAATCTGTTTCTCAAACAAAATCTATCCTTTCAACTAATGGAAAATCAATTCAGGAACTGCATCAAAAATATACGGGACAGGACATTTATATTTTTGGGACGGGGCCTTCATTGTTCAACGTAAATCCGGAAGATTATAAGGATAAGATTTGTTTTGGTATTAACTATTCTTTTGAAATCATGCCTTATATGGATTATGTTTTTGTGCATGTTATTGAGGTGTATGAAAAGGTAAAGAAGTTAATAAATAACGAAAAACTGATTTTACCAGATACATTGGTTCGGCAGTTTATCCCTAATGCAAAAAACACAAAATCCCCGCATCGTATTCAAACAAGTAATGACAAGGCATACATATATTCATTACAAAATCCTTATGAAAAAAATATTCACAATAAGCATGTTAATCTTACTGCTAATACATCAATGTTTTGTTGGTCGACAACAACTCATTCTGCAATTCACTTAGCAGCGTATATGGGTGCTAGAAATGTATATCTATTAGGTGTGGACTATAAATTATATGCCAATAACAAAGTTCATTTTTATTCTAAGTATTGCTCAACGTTTAGCCAGCAAAAATGGCAAGCAAATGCGAAGCATCGAAAAGGAGATCTGTGGTTAGCAAAAGCGTTGAAAGAGGTCGGGATTAATTTAGAGAACCTGAGTCAACAAGTTACTTCAGCAGAATTTAAATTGATCAAAAAAGCAACACCAATCCTAGGAGAAACAAATAAGAATGATTTAAATAATGTGCTACTAGAAAAGACCCCTTTGGGAACGGAAAGACCCAAAAAGCTTGCAAGTAAGGAGAATGAGGATTTACTTTCTATTTGTATAACAACTTTTAATAGATCAAAAGTTTTACTTCCAAATAATAGGTACTTAAATCTTTTGCCAAACTGTTTGGAGTCCATAGCTTCTTCTGTTCGAAGTGAAGATAATATTGAAGTAATTATAAGTGATTTTGGCTCGACAGATTGGATTTTAGAGGAGTGGGTTGGAAGTGTTTTAAAAAATATTCCATTCCGTATTGTTCAAGTTAAGGAAGTTTTTAATAAGGGTAGAGGTAGAAATATTGCAGCTGATTGTGCCAATGGGAATTACCTTTTTTTCCTCGATGCTGATATGGTTATAGATAGAAATGTGTTAGAGAAAGGACTTCAATTTTTAAAACATAAGGAGGTATACTTTCCAATGTGTTTTTATTATTTAAATGGAGAGCATACCAAAGGGTTTTGGTGTCAGGGAAAGGGGAACGTATTCATATCCAAAGAGCTATTTAATGAAGCAGGAAAATGGCCTTGTCCACCCAAATATATAAATAACTTAGATGAAGATTTGTTATTTTTTAAATGGGTAAAACAGACGAAAGCAAAGACGGTAGTCGAAAAAGAAGAAAACTTTTTTCATCAATACCATCCTGGATGGTCGGTTGATTTAGTTTTTAAAAGGCACAAGAATCTAATTTTTGAAAGCCCGAAGGTTGCGAAGAAGAATAACAATAGATTTAATATCCATATCTCGGATTATAAAAAAACAAATGGGTTCATTCTTCCAAAAAGAAAATTAAATGTAACCGTTAATCATACAGAGTTTAAAGTTTTAGAACATTTTTTTTATAAACACCATAGAGATTTGAAATGGGAAATATATACGTATAAAATATTTCAACATTATCTAAAAAAAGATTGTTCATACATTGATATAGGAACATGGATTGGACCTACTATTTTGTATGCTACTGAAATAGGTGTGAAATCAATTTTTGGTGTGGAGGCGAATCCTAATACTTTCAAAATGGTAGTAGAGAACTGTAAATTAAACAATATCCAGGCGGAGATTCTAAACTTATGCATACTCGATAAAAAAGGGTATACGCAATTTGGAAATAAAAACAAAAATAATTCAACATCTGATCTTTCATCAATATCTTCAATTGACGGGAGTTCTTGGGAGATTCCTACTCTTTCTCTTTGTCAGTATCTAAATCATTATTGTCCAAATGATTGGAACTTTGTCAAAATAGATATAGAAGGGGCGGAAACATATTTATGGAAGGATTTAGAAAAGCTATCAAGGCGTGAGCATACGATAATTTATTTGTCCTTACATCCTCCTTTCTGGAAAGATAAGAACTCAGATGCTGATAAATTACTTTCTGTATTTAAATTATATAAGATTAGAGATTTACATCGAATGGAATTAACGCTAGATAAGCTTGAAAAAATGATGAAATCTGACCAAGTCAAACCAAATTGGGGCACCAAATACGGTAATTTTTTTGAAATTATTTTAGAATCTAAGTGATTTTATCTTCAGAAGGAATTCAGGTTTTATCTGTTATTGCTATTGATAGTCGTTCTCTATAGTATAAAGCTAGTGTAATTGCCGCTTACATCAAACTTTGAATAAACTAGAATGTTTCTATCAGGCACTAACTACTATAAATATAAAATGGAGATGAAACATAGATTAAAAAAAGGAGAAAAAAAAAGGATTCGAATTCTTGCAAAAGAGGAATTTTCCTCTAATTATCTATCTGTTGAAAAAGGTGAAGTCTATGATTTTAAGGTTGGTAAATTAGACTTGTGGATAGACCTCTTTGTACCTTCAAATGCTAATGGATTTTGGAATTTTCTTCTGGCCAATAATAAGAAGAGGGTACCTAACGTGAAGTGCTTTAAGCTTTGTGGAACTATAGGTGAAAATGAAGAGCATCATTTTGCCATCGGAACTTCATCTCAATACGAAATTCCAATGTCAGGAGAGTTGTTTTTTTTCCCGAATGATAGCATTAATCTTAAGCGTTATGGAAACAATAAGGGGAGAATAACACTCAAAATTCATCGGTTACAATGATAGGATGGTATCTGATGAAACGGCCATATTAAATAAAATTTTAGTATTAAGAATACTTTTTAAAATAAAATTCTTAGTTTTATCCGTCAAAAGAAGAACTGTTTAATAGCAGTATATTCATTACATACTGACTAGAAAAAGCATCGTTCATATAGTGCATTTTTCACCATTAAAGCAATAGACGCAAAGTGAATTCCAATTAGTAAACATTTAATCTGATACTAAGGCTTACCTAAATGAAAGTAACTGCTTTGATTCTCGTTCGATATTCTCACCTTAATTAAGGGGTGGATTTGTATGTCCTGCTATCTGAATAGAATTTCGAACTACCTCTGACGACATTAATTCTTAAAACTGGAATATTTACTAGATGGCCTTTAAAAAACTCGTTGTCCTTTACCTTTATGATACAGATGCGAACAAGGCCATTGCTGACTCTGATCGTAAGTATTTCTATGATAAGATAAAAGACAATAGCGCATTTAAGGATGCGGGTATCCTTCTGGAGGTGGTGTTTTTCCCAGATGCAAAAGCCTTGGGAGAGAAGTTAGAACTGATTGCTAAAGAGCCTTATGAGGAAGTTTATTTGCACTTTAGTGGACATGGATTATTGGAGGGTATTTTGATTAATGAATGGAAATTAGAAAACGATCATTTTGCAAGAATGATAAATAGTAGGAAGGTGAAATTTTGTTTTTTCTCTTCCTGTATGTCCACAGCATTGGCACAGGCCGCTAAGGAGAATAAGGTGCCTATAGTCATTGGGACAAAGGATGGACAGAAGATCGGGAATAAATATGCCATCGAATTTCAACTTAAATTCTATACTTACTTGTCCGAGAAGCTGTCTTATCAAAAGGCATTTGATAAGGCCTGTGATGAATTGGAAAGGGAGCATCAGTCAGCAAATGCAAATAACGAGGAATCCAATGATGTCCTGACTCGCTCTCTTGAAATTGAGGATCAGGGGGTCACCATTAAAAATGAGTTTCAAATTATAATGGAGGAAGAGCTTAAAGAGACTGCTTTTCTAATTCCCCCCACTGTTGTAGAAGCTATTAAAAGTAAGAGAAAGAAGGAGCCAATTTTAATCGCCTATAGCGATAATAGCAATACCCTTAAGTCTTTCGAAAAAAAATTTCATGAAAATGATTTCCAACAACATTGCAACTTAATACCTCTTCGGAAAAAGGAATTGGAAAATATAAATCTTAGTGCCTTTGATGATTTGCTCAAGATCAGGCCAATGAAAATACTATTTATAATCGGATCAGATAAAGCGATATTTGATAATAATCAACCGCTTATCGATATTTTTGACCGAGAAGTTGTTTTCAATGAATGGAGGGGATTAAAGTTTGGAGTAGTTTATAAAGACGAAAATGATTTAAAGAATGCTTACTCCGGTACGGATAATTTCTCTGATCTAATTAAACTTAAGTTTCGAACAAAATACACTTCGATTAAGGATTTGTTTACCAAGAATGACGCCTTTAATACTTTTATAACCGAAATAAAATTTGATGCTTCCTTAAGAAAAGCATCAATTATGAATTTTCCTAATAATGAGGTAAAAGAGGTTTCTAAATATCATTTGCAGGATGTCAATAATATTGAATTTTTGACAAGAGTCCTTTTTATTAAAGAATCTAACGAAAGGCTTGCAAATTTTATCATAAACAAATTAAGAGATTTCTTTGACTTTATGACACCAAATATTATTTATAAAAATGATAGCGAAGAAACGGAATCACTCGAAGAAGCTTTAATTAGTGGAGTCAAACATTCTTACAAAGATTCTGCTGGATATGACGATAGATTATTGTCTAAAGGAGCCTCAAGGGTTTTCTCCCGATTATACGAAGAGGGACATGTTATTTTAATCCACATCGATTTTGGTAAGTTTGACAATATTCAAAGGGAGGTTAATGAATTTCTAAATAAAATAAAAATCAATCCGACTAATGTTATAGAACCGGATGTCCCAACCTTTATTTTTTTAATAGATAAATCGGAATCTGATTTTATCTCTTCACCAATTGAGAGAATGAAAATAAAACCTTACTCACCTTTAGCAGTTACCAAGAAAGAATTCGATGACTGGGCAAATGATACAAAGTATAAGAATATCAAATTTGCGAAATTAATCAATAAGTTGATTATAGAATTTAACAATATTACCCCAGAAGAGCTTAGCAAAAAATGCCCTTCTGATATTATTTCACTTGCGTGTAATAATTTTAAAATTTCATCAGGCGACATACTCAAAATCTCCTAAAACCATGAAAAAGAAACTCTTACAACTCAATAAAAAATCAAGTTTGTCTGTTCCAGAAGAAGGTAAAAAGCTGCTGGTGAAAGGGGTCGATTTTGAATTTGATTTCTCAGGAAAAGATCCAAAGTTATCGGCTGTTTTTAACGATGTCAAAGAGGATTTGTCTACCTACATTATTAGTAAAGAATTGGTGGACGCGGTAAATGCTGCTATTATAACCGGAAGACCTTTGTTGCTAAAAGGAGAGCCCGGCTCCGGAAAAACGAAATTAGCTAAAGCTGTTGCAGCTTACTTCTATCCAAAAAATCTCAATAAGTACTATTTCGAATGGCATGTAAAGTCTAAAAGCAATGCACGAGATGGAGGATACACCTTTGATCATGTTAGCCGCCTAAGAGGTGCAACCATCGCAGACAAAAAAGACAAGGATAAGATTAAATCGAAGGACGCTAGAAATTATATTAACCTTGGTCCAATGGGACAAGCATTTCTTACCTCGCAAAACAAAGACGGTAATTTTCCAATTTTATTAATTGATGAAATAGACAAAGGAGATATTGACTTTCCCAACGACTTATTATTGGAATTAGATGAAATGCGATTTGTTATGAATGAATTGGGTGAGGATAGAAGGTATATTACAGCTAATTCTGATAATCGACCCCTAGTTTTTATTACCAGTAATGACGAGCGTGAGTTGCCTCCTGCTTTCCTACGCCGTTGTCTTTATTATAAAATTCCTCCTTTTAAACAAGCCTTACTGGAGTTAATCACAACAGCTAAATTAAAGAAGTTCTACAAATCATATAATCAAGATAAGCTAAAGGAAATACCAGAGGAAAAGGTCAAAGATTTGGTTAAAAAATTTATAAAAATAAAAGAAAAAGCTACGGATAAACCACCTTCAACCTCTGAACTATTGGATTGGGTGAAAATGATTCTTTATCGAGTCAATAACGGCGAAAAGATAGATGATGTCATTACTGACACGGACTTGCAAAAAATCACCCTTAAATTAATGAAATAAAAATATCCATGAAAAAGCCACTTTGGATATTCTTTACTGCCTTGAAAGATCAAACACCACTGGTGCTTTCGATTGATCAATACTTCTATTTTTTTGAAGCTTTTCAACAACTGCCACTCTATCATTTTAGCCATTATCATGAACTAAGGGACTTCTGTAAAATATTCTGGCTTAATGATTACCGCTTTGAAAAGGAATTTGATCAAACCTTTGATGCAATGACTCAATGGGCTGAAATTGGGTATATTTTGTCCCCGGAAAAAAAAACACCGCCGCCGCCGCCAGAACCACCAGTACCAGGACCAGAACCACCAGGACCAAAACCACCAAGACCAGAGCCACCAGGACCAGAACCACCAGGACCAGAACCACCAAGACCAGTATCATCAGAACCAACAAATAAAGCAGACTTTGTAGACTTTGAACTCATCCTTAGAGAAGAACAAGGAACAAAAGAGACGAGTATCATTTCTATGAATCAACTGGAACACGACTTTGCATTGGAAGATCAATCCATCATGCCTTTTCGGCTTCGGTATTTTGCGCAACGACTTAGGAGAAGTGTGGAGACTACCGAAAAAGTAATGGCAGATGAACTCGATTATGAGCAGATGATCAAGCAGTATTGTGAAGATCGGTATTTGAACAAAATCGTTTACAAATTTAGAGATTCCAGTAAGTCAAATGTAGTCTTACTGGCAGATCGGTTTGGGTCGATGTTGGCATACGAGTACTTGGAACTTCAACTTAGAGATTCGATTTCAGCAATCCCGAACTGTCATTTTGAACAATATTATTTTTATAATATTCCTCGTAGGTCACCGGATAAGAAGCATTATCTTTTAAATACAGTCACTGGGCGTGATCCAGTTTTTAAAACCAAAAAACAACAATGGGATAAGAACACTTGGTTTTTTATTTTAAGTGACGCTGGCGCTCATTCCGGCGAAATCAATGAGGAGCGAATTGATGCTTCTTTAGCTATGTGGAAGTATTTTAAAGCTATTTCAAAGCATGTTTATTGGATAAATCCGGTACCGAAAATTTATATGGAAAACAAGGTAGACGGCGAATATAATGACACTACAGCGCAACGATTGAACCTTATTGTCGATATGATTTATCCAACAGAAAAAAATTTAAACCAATTTTTTAATCAGGTATAAAATGGATAACGAACTCCAAATATCTCAAGGCATGTACTATCTGAATAAAGATAGGGTAGCGCGTATGGATGAGCTTGTGAGATACATCGCGTTCTTGCCCTGGTTTAATGTAGACGTCCTCCACAAATTCTATATTAATATCTTCCAAGAATTACTTAAGGACCCCGTTTATATTGAGAATAAAGATTTGGCTTATCAGCACAGGGCGATTACTTGTGCAGATGTACTCCAGTCCCCGGTGATCTCCAGAGTGGACTATAATGTTTTTGTAGTTGATGAAGAAGTACGCGAGCCGCTCCGTTCACAGCTCGAAGAAAAGAAAGACCTACTCAAGAAAATAGGTGAATTTATGTTGGCCTATATCCACGAATGTCGTTCGCATATATTGAGTGCTCGTTATCAGGAAGTGTATAGGGTAGAAGGTTTGATGCTTGTTAATCCATTATCAGCGGTTGACCTCATCTCTGATCGAGTGGCCAAGAAATTGAATGAAAACAGAAATTCTGCTGTTCAAGAAAATACTGTTGGTTTTTATTTGAATATTCTGGATCAGGAAAAAAATAAAGCGGAATATGCAGAAATCATTAAATTATTAAAAGGGGTTCAGCACATTTTAAAAGGGGATAAGGAAAAAGGAATGGAGGAATTGACGAAATTGAAAGATGCGAACCTCAATAAGAATAAAGGCAAATCAATAAGAATTAAATTGAGGCGAGAAGTTCAGGAACAGTTGGTGACGAATTTTGAGAAGAACAGGGTGGAGCAGTATTTTTTGAAGGCGTCGAGCTGTGTGGGGTGGGTGGATGTAGACAGTAAAAGAATGGGCAATGGTATTATTTTGAAAGGGGGGTATTTACTGACTGTTAATCACCTTATTCCTTCTAGCGAAGAGGCGAAAGAAGCAAAGATTATTTTTTATGACAGGAAAGATGGAGATCCGACCTCATATGGATTAAGTCCAGAGGTATTCTTCGAAACAAGTTCAGTTAACGAGTTAGATTATACTATTGTCAAAATTAATGATAAGGATAACTCTTCTTCGATTGGAGATAGAGGTTACTTAGAATTTAATTTGGAAAGAAGTGTTAAGGCTAATTCAAACCAGAAGCTTTTATCTGTCTACTACACACATGAAAAGGAATTAGTTAGATTGGAAGGAAAGCAAAAAGACTTTAATGAGAAATACATTATTTATGACCTTCTTACAGAGAAGGGGGCATCAGGAGCTCCGATTTTAGATATGGATGGAAAAATTTTAGGTTTGCATATTGGGACAACCAACCCTTTAGGAACAACTAAAGGGAATCTATTAAAGCGAGCAATTTGGGTGCCCAGAATAGCGGATAATTTAGGAGCTCGGGGTTTTGATATTAATGATCTTGGAGGGAAGCCTAAGGAAAAGATTGGGAAGAAATTTGCTGTAATTAACTATGGTTCTAAGGATCTGGAGGAACAGGACCTTCTTAATAGAGGCTATTTAAGACTTTATGGATCATTGAAAAATAACAAGGAATTAGAACGCTCAGGAATAGTCGTTGAACATCATTTTTGTTCAAGTTTTAAAGATTTTATTGACAAAATAAAACTATTAATCAATGAGCATTTCGAAGAGCTCTATTTACATTTTGGCAACCTCACAGATCTTCGCTATAGAGAATGGATTGTAAAAAATGAAGAAGTCATTTTGTTGTTGAATAACGCAAAAATTAAGTTTTCATTTTTCGTAGATTGTCCCGAAACAACTTTTAATTCGATCATTTCTCTTTGTTCTAATGTTACTATTCTTGGAAATATTAATATTCAAAAGAAAAGACATTTTAGCGCTAATTTTCAAGAGCGGTTTTATAGCTATTTATCATCGAAAAAATCTTTTGAAGACGCATTTAAATTGGCTTTCCGCGAGATATCAATAGAGCGAGAACTCGAAGATCAACTAGGGTTTAATATAAGTAAGAGGGACGGGAAATCCGAAATTAATTCGAGTCTTAACTTAATTTTCAAAAATGAAAAAGCTAAGGATAGTTACTTAATTCAACCATCTATACTTGATACAATAGAAGCAATTCAGGTTAAGGATGAAGAGGTCATTCTTATATATTCAGCCAATGAGAATGTTCGAAATAAATTTGAACAATTTATTAAAGAAACAGGTCATGAGGAGTTAAATGAAAATGTATTGTTATTGGGAGACAATGAAGTAGTTGAAATAGTCAACGAAGATACGGTTTATACAAATGATTTAAAAGTATTTATCATTATTGATTCCGTAGATGATGCTCTGAAAAATAATAGTCTACCAGCCATTCTGGAGACCAAGATGAGACTAGAAGAAAACCAACAACCAACGTTTGTTCTGGCTGTTAAAAAGGGTATAATTCTATCTCAGTTGTTTGGTGTTCGGCGTAAATTAATAAAGGAATTTGAAAGCCATCAATACATCCGTTATTCTAATATATCCGATTTATTTACAAACCCTGACGTTCTAAATTTTATAGGAATAAGCAATCGTAATGATTTTGATGAGCGGTTGAAAATGTTAATGAGTTTTCCTTGTGGTGACACAAAAGGGGAGCTTCTTAATAAAAATATATCTGGGGATTATGTTAATCTTGCATTCTTTGTAGCTCAAAATCATGGTAACTTCATTTATTTTTTAATAAACTGGTTAGTATATAGAAAAAAAATAAATAGGCCAAAAATAATTGTTGACATTTCTAAAAACGGGATAACTCCCCACTTGCCTTTGATTGATGCTTTGGAGAGAGCTGTAACAATAGTAAGATTAAGGGACAGCATCAAAATGACATTTAGGGAAACATTAACGAGCTTATTAACTGAAGGACATATTTTTGTTTTTAAAACAAAGTTGGATGAATACGTTGAAAAAGAGATCGAAGAAGTATTATTACAGTTTAGTGAAGCAAGTAAGAGAATAAAAGAAAATCGTGAACAGAATTATTTATTCTTCATCACCTCTGAAGATCAAGCCGACTTTGGAACTCAAAAAAGTCTGTATGACGGTAAAACCAGTAGAACTTATTTATCCTCATTGAAACCTTTTTCTAGCAAAGAATTTCAGAAATGGATAATAAGTCAAAGGTCTTTAGTTAGCAAAGCGCTATCGGAAAAAATAAACCAACTTCAGCAACTGGAAGTAGAAGAATACGAAAATGGCGACCCCTCCAAAGTATTAGAACAAGTCTGCGACATCCTCGAAGTACCGAGAGATGATATTTTCTTATTGGATGGCAACTTCCCTCCTGAAACATTTGTTGAACAGGAAGGAAAGGAATCAAAATTCTATGACCAGGAAGCCATCATCGAAAGACTTAAAGTAGAGGAGAAACTAGAGGGCGAAACCATTCAAGATAATTTATTGATCTTCTCTACTAAAAAACAACAATCCTGGCTGATTACCACCAATAAAAAGCTCTATTTCCTTTTGGAAGATGAGAAGACTCGACAGAATAAAGTCGTACAATTGTCTATTCCTTTGAAAGAAGCCATATCCAATATAAAGGCAGGAGACTCTAGAAAAGGTGGGGGCGCGATAAGAATTGGCAGCCCAAAACGTAAACGATGGTATTATTCTAAGCGTTTATTTCCTAAACATATTGACATCGAAAAGGCAGTCAAAGAGCTAGTGGACAAGGCCATTAAAAGTGGAGAAGCATCAACCACTGACAACAAAATCTTAGTCGCCTTTGCTGATGAGAATGACTTAGACGGAGAAATAGTGCTGACAGGGGTACTAAATGATTTCAACCCCAGGGATTTCATACTAACTGAAGATGTAACTGTTGCCCGTTTCTTCATACATGTAAAGCAAGACTTTTTTATTCTTAGTAAAAAGAATATTCCCTTGCAAGATATCACAGAGATCCCGGAAGAGTTTGAAAAAGTAGAGGGTAATAATATGGAGGCTGCAGAAGCATTCGTTTTTTCGGTGGAGCGAGTTGCGAAGTGGACAAAAACCTTAGAACTAAAAGGGCAACTCAAATCAGTGGATGCGCTTCAACTGGAGATTCAGCTATACCGTTCTTTGGAACCTGGCGTTTTTGATAAAAATGATGTGGAAGTAGAATTTGTAGAAACGAGAAATCAGGTTGTTGCTTTCGAATATGAAAAAATAAACGGTGCCTGGGAGCTACCTGGTTTTAGTTTATACCTTCGTAATAAGGGGGACAAAAGACTTTTTGTAAGCGTACTTTATTTGGGCTCGGATTTTAGCATAAGAGATGAATTATTGGAAACCATGGAGCTTAAGCCAAATGAAAGAATCTCGGCTAGTACGAATTTCAGAGGAGGTCAATACGATGTAATTCCACTTAGGACGAACATAGATCCTAACGTAGAAGGACCTTTATTTGAAACTGATTATATTAAGATTATCGCATCAGCAGAACCTTTTGATACTAAAGTTTTCAATCAAGAAGGCTTACCCTATGTGAGAACAAGTAGCTCAGGGAGGGAGGAACTTATATTCAACCCTATAGAATGGGCAAGCGAGGAGATTACTTTAACTGTTGGCTACCCAATCAAAGAAGAGCAAAAATTCAAGGAGCTTATAGACTTCTTTCCGAATAAAGCCAAAGTATTGATTCTAGGTGATGAATGGCTTAAATCTCCGCAGCCTGATACTAGAGATGTCATAAGCTTTTTACAAGAAGACTGGCCTGTGCTTATCAGAGACAAATATAATGATGAAAGAGGCCTATTTAATGATGTCGCAAAATGGAAAATTGAAATTATAGTTATTAGCAACATTTTGGAATATGCATTTGAGAAGGCTTTTCTTGGTATAGAGGAGAAAAAAGAAGATATTCAAACTATTGTTGAGGAGGAGTTAGATAGATTGTTAGAAGATGCAGACTCCATAATCAAAGAGTTAAAGAATACTACAACGTTTATCCTTCATGGTTATGATTATTTCAACGTTACTTTATTACAAGAAAGGCTTAATAGCTCAGGAAACTTGACGCTCTCTTTGGAGGAAGATGAAATTCAAAGAATCAATGTAACTGTAATTGATGCCATAAATAATCGATTGATGGAATTGGAGGAAAAGTATCCAAATGTCGTTTTTATAGATTTCCGCGGAAAGGTGGGCAGTCTGGTGCATGAAAAATCCCAGAAAAGAAACTGGTCAGGTCCATTCACGCCAAATGAAAAACACAGTGAACTCATTGCAAATATATTTAAAGATCACTTTGAGAAACTAGGAGGACGAGAAACTTTCTTTAAAGCTTAACTAATACAACATGAATTTGAAAATTTAGGATTAAAATTTTTCCTCATCTACTGCATGAGAAGAACATTTTCAATCTGAAATTTTCAATTCTTAATTAATCAAATAAAACCAAATCACCATGCCAGCAAAAGCATACGCCCTACACATCGGTGTCAGCACCGTCGATCAAGAACATTATATGCACCTACTCAGCGAGCTTCCTTGTTGTATTGATGATGCCAAGAAAATGCATGGCATCTCCAAAGCATTAAAATACAATAGAAAAAAATTATTACTCGACGATAAAGCAACAGTTCCAAACGTAATAAAAACTTTGCGCCAATACCAAGGACTAGCAGAACCTGGTGACCTCGTCGTAATTACGTATTCGGGGCATGGATCATATGTAGAGGATCTTGATGGAGATGAAGAATCGGGATTTGATCAAACCTGGTGTTTATTTGATCGCCAGTTGATAGATGACGAATTAAGAGTAGAATGGAAGAAGTTTAAAAAAGGAGTAAATGTTTTTGTGATGTTGGATAGTTGCCATAGTGGCTCAGCGGTGAAGGCGGCAGAAGACAAATTCAATGAAAATCTTGATAATGAAATAACAGAGTTTTATGAATCAAATTATTATCTGTCAAAAGCGATCGATTTTCAAAAAAGTGCTGCTATCTACAACCATAATGCAGCACTTTATGAAGAAATCGCAAATAATACTCCTTACGTTCCGATAAAAGAAATAAAAGCAGCTGTTCTTTTGATTTCAGCCTGTCAAGATAATCAAGAAGCCCGGGCAGGATTTAGTCTCAGTTATTTTACAAGACTAATGTTGAATATTTTATCCGATGATTTTAAAGCTAAGAAAATAGGAAATTATGTCAACTTTCATGACAAACTAGTATCTAAATCTATAGCCACACAAACGCCTAATTATTTATTTGTAAATAAAGGCAGTAATTATTTTAAAACGACAAAACCATTTTTATTATCTGCGGGTGATGAATACCCTAAAGGTTTCGATAAGGTAGTCGGAACAAGGATAAGTAGTAAAAAGCCAACAGGAATAGAGCTAAGTGCAGGACTAGTGTTGGAAATAGAAGATAAAGATTTAAAAGCGGTGAAAAAAATACTGGATAAAGATAAACTGACTCAAATTAGCCCTTCGAAAAAAAGCCTAGAAAAAACTACAGACCTTTTATATAGTCAGCCTAAAATGAAAGGAAATGCTAAAGGCTGGGATAGGGCCTATGCACTGTACGAGGAAATAGCCAAACACGGAAAATACGTATTGATTGAACCTGATTTCGATTTAGATAAAGACAATAAGCTGGTGAAGTATATGAAGTCCGTTTCAGGAAATAATTACACAAAATCATGGCCTAGACCTAAATCCAATAAGAACGAATTTATCTGGCACCTCCTCCCTGAGTTCACCCAATTACAGGAGGCTCGAGATGAGGTTATGAAATTACCCGCCAAAGACCGTAAGATTCGTATCGGACATTTTGATACTGGATATATTCCCAGTCATCCTGTATTCAAAGATTTAAAAACCCATAAACCAAAAAGCTTTGTTCCAGGTTATTGGGAAAAAACCAACCCCGCGATAGACCAAATAAATACAAGAAGTATTGGTGAAGAAGACTATCATGGTACGGGTACTCTGGCTTTATTAGGTGGTGGAATGGTTGATAAAACGATGTCCTATGGGGGCTATGAAGGCTTGTTTGGTGCTATTCCTTTTGCAGAGTTTGTGCCCATTCGAATTGCCGAAACAGTTGCATTAACGGGTCTACTTAATAATGCCCAACGATTTACTAGGGCTTTATACTACGCTATTGAACAAAAGTGTGAAGTTATTTCCATGTCGATGGCTGGTGCACCTGCCCGCTCCTGGGCTAAAGCCATTAATGCTGCTTATGAAGCAGGAATAGTGCTTGTTACAGCAGGAGGAAATAGCTGGCGAAAAGGGGGGCGAAGAGTTTTTCCAAAGAAGCTCATGTATCCAGCCAGATATGATCGAGTTCTGGCTGCAACCGGGGTTAGTTACAATGGAGAACCATACAATTTTGAAGCAAATTCTTTTTGCCATAACAACTTACACCGTGGCGAATACCAGCAAGGTAACCATGGCCCTGCATCAGCAATGGAGACTGCAATGGCAGCATACAGTCCCAATATTGCTTGGGCAACAGATGACCCGCATTTACCCTATAGATTTAGAAAAAATGGAGGAGGAACCTCGTCTGCCACCACTCAGATTGCAGCTGCTGCGGCCTTATGGATTGTCAAAAACAGAGCAGCGCTCCAACAGTATGAAGGTACCTGGAAAAAAGTAGAAGCAGTCCGGCATGCTTTAAAAGCTTCAGCGAATAGGGATTATGTGTTGTCTGATAAGTATTACGGTTGGGGAACCTTAAAGGCAATGGATGCTCTAAAAAAAGAAGTGCCGGATTCTTCAAAGTTAAAAAGGTCGAAAAAAGTGAAAATATCTTTCTGGGCTATTTCTGAATTTGCTAAAATGGTCTTCCTGCGTAAATCTGGTAAAACGAAAAAAGACAGTGGACCCTACGAACAAAAACTTTCAGAAATGATGGAGTTAGAAATAGTGCAAGTGATGTACAAAGATCAAAGCCTGTCGGAGTATGTCAATTCCTTTGGTGCAGATGATAGCAAACAAATAAAAAATAAGGCGCAATTCACAAGCCTTTTTAAGAAAGTACAGGCATCTCCATTTGCCTCTAAGTTTTTGAAGAGTTTATAAATACTTAACCTATTCTCAATGAAAACCAGAAACTTATTTACTCTACTCATCGGCATAAATGATTACGATCATATCCGGTCCTTAAACGGACCGGAGTCCGATGTAGATTTAATGCTCGACTATTTGAATAATTATGCAAGTAAGGATTTCAAGATATTTGAAAAAAGATTGTTAAGTGAATATGCTACCAAAGCCAATATTGTCAATGACTTTTATTGTCACTTAATTCGGGATGATAAATTCAAAGATCAAGCAGCCGAAATCGAAGAATTCGAAATCAAGCCCCAAAAAGGAGATGTGGCTTTATTTTATTATTCTGGACATGGCGGACAGCAATTTGCTAACCCCGTTTTTCAACGTTACGAAGCAGACGGGATGTTGGAATGTCTAGCTTGCCGAGATAGTGATCCCTCCACTGGAGAAAACCTCCTTGCGGATAAAGAGCTGCGCTGGTTGATTCATAAACTAGAAGCAACGGGTGTTGAGGTGGTTTGTATCTTTGATTGTTGTCATGCTGGAGATAATACCAGGTTTGAAGGCGAACCAGATGCGCTTAAAATCGAACGTCGAATTGCAGAAAAAGCGCCGGTCCGGGATTGGGATGGGTTTATTTTTAGTGAGGATATTAGAGAGGATGATTTTAAGAATAAGTCACTTCAGGAGCTTATACCAGAAGGAAAACATATCCAATTGGCGGCCTGTGAAGATTATGAATCAGCTTATGATATCAATGGCGGCGTTTTTACCAAACAACTTATAAAAGTACTAAAGCGCTTAAAAGGGGATGTCAGTTATTTTGATCTAATACGTCAGGTGAGGAATTCATTTAGAGACACTCGTGAACAGACTCCTCTTCTTTATGTTTTCGGTAAAGATGAAAGTATTGTATTTGATTCATTTTTGAGTGGATTAACTAAAGACAAACCCCAGTACAATTGGATACAGTTCAATCGAAATAAGAGACATTGGGAAATTGACGCTGGAGGCTTAGATGGACTTAAAACCTTTAACCCGGATGGCGAGCCAACTAGCGTGTTGGTTCGATTTAGTGAAAACGAGACAGGTCTAGCTTCTGTCAAAAAAGTCTTTTCCACTTACGCTGTTCTTGAATTTGAACCCTATGCTCCTTTGTCTAAACAAGAATCTTACATGGGGAGTGTTTCGGGGTTAAACTTGTCAAACCTATACCTATGTGTTGATGGAGATGATGAAGGAAAGACGGTTTTTACAAATTATTACAAAAACAATGAAGAAGATTTGAAGAAGGACAAAATCTTTCTTGTAAAAGAAGAATTTGCTTCTTATAGATTGGTGGCGAAGAATAATGAATTTCTGATTTCAGATAATTTTGATCGTTTGCATCGCCCCCTTATAAAACAAGTTGAGGGATATGGTTTAGGAGCTTGCCTAGAAATAAAACAAAACCTATTGCACATAAGTAGATGGCTCGCTCAAAAAGAAATATTTAATCCGAATACTAGTATCCGTCCAAAAGCACCCATTGATTTGCAACTAACTTATAATGGAGAATTGGTTAAACCAGATAAAAAAGGACGTTTAAGTCTTCACTATACGGACAATCTAGATAGCGAAAAACCTTTTGGTGAATTTAAAGCAAGTATCAAAAATAAAAGTGAAGACGATCTTTTTGTCGCCTGTCTTTATCTTTCTTCTTTATTCGGAATTATTAAAGCGCTAATCCCGCAAGATACGGTACGTTTAATTTCGGGAGAACCAGCCTACGAAATTTATAATGGAGAGAAAATAAAATTTTCAAGAGACGCTTTCATCACGGATTACAATTGGAAAACAGACAAGATCTGGCTATTGATTATTTCTAGTGTTTCTGATTTTAAAGAAAAAGTATTGAATGTTACACAAAAAAACTTAAAACCAGCCGAACGGCTATACCCTGCGGATAAAAGCGGTATGATTGATCAATCGGACTTCTTTCGAGGGACAGAAGTAGAAGACGATTGGACAAGCCAATTGATAACAATCACAATCCCAAATCCAGATTACAAAGCATAAAAACAAATTAAAACCAAAAAGTATGTCATTTTTTATTTTTAAATGTCAGGACCCTGTTACTAAAGAGTTGATAAAGACTTTTAATGCTACACCCTTGACTACACCAGATAGCTTCACCCAACCGCTTCAGGTTATTGCCCACCGAGGAAAAGAGACAGCTAATTGGGGGCCAATAAAAGAATTATTAATTGATAAAAGTAAGTTCAAATTGGAGCTTCAGAAAAATGCAGCTTATTCAGATGTTGATATAAAAAAAACGAATAATTTCGGTATAGACTTAGGACTCAAAATTCTAGGTGAATTTTTTAAGGGTTTTGATTTGAAAATAGAACCTTTAGAGATCGCTTTAAAATCAACAAAAAAGATTGCCCTCTCTTTTAAGGAAGTCCAAAAACGGTATATACCAATCACGACTTTAGGGTCGGCCTTTATCCCTGTTAGAATTAACAGAGACCATCCTGCTTTTCAGGTGTTTGTTCCTAAAAAAGGAAAACGTGTTTATGATATGTACCTTATAACAGGTGTTTTGACCTGCGGTGATTTTGATATAATATTTGATAAGACACAGAATAATAAAGTAGAATTAGAAGCCCCGGTATTAGAACAGCTAACGGATGTTGGCATTACCTCTCAATTTGATTCAACGTATACCAAAGCTCTTTCTTTTCACAATGATAATAAACTAACATTTGCATTTACTTGTATCGAATTAAATGTTGACGAAGAAGGGAATGTCAATTTTGGAAGAGAGGTTATCCTTAAGAAAGGGATGGATGAAAATGGGAAGGAAGTAATAGAAAAACTTCCTGAGGAAGTTTCACTAATAAATGAATCGCTCCCAGGGATGTTGAAATGGGATGACAAAGAACGAATTTTACAGTTGTATGAAAACTCATAATTGGAGTTAACTTAAAAAAAGGAATTGTTTGATCCACAACCTAAGCATTGTAGAATAAGTAATTCGGAATTTTTAGAGAGCTAGTTTTGACTTTAGACTAATCTGGAAGAACGGAGCCCGAGCGACCGAATTCTTTTGTGCAGATTATGCCTTAACATAATGAGTATTTTTATCTTACTTTTCATCAGCTCTTCACGTCCGCAAGTCCGTAATCGTTCCAAGCGCATAATATTTATCCCCGCTAATTCGAGAAGTAAACCCAATTACGGACAACTAACATTATAACCCACCCACCCTCCACAATCCAACAAAAATCCCCCCAACCCTTTCAAAGCAACTCTAATTGATGTACATTGCCGAATTATCTAAAAAAGAAAAACGTGGAAGACAATAAAATGCTGAATTACATTAAAGAGGTCTTAGAAAACATGCCGGCAGATTGGCTGAACCTAACCACTCATCGACTCGATATTTATCAGGAAAACCGAGCTAAAGTTCAGTTCTTAGAGCAGTTTGAAGTCTTATATAAGGACAATAATTGGGGATCATCGGCACTTAATGAACTACCAACGGCCTATGATTACATTCGACTAGGCCATCCTTTGTCTTGTATCCTGGAATGGGTAATTGCCAACTTAAACGATCTTCAATCAGAAAGTGTAATAAGTTTTTCGTCAAAGACGATTCCTGTTCTTGCTATCCTGAGAAAAAATCTATTAGACAAAAAGAACACTCAAATCATTCACACCGGCGAATTGCCCGCCTTTTTTGATATTGACATCCTACGCCATATTTATGGATATACCTTTGATCTGAAGCAAGTGGAAACCCTATCTACCATTTCTGAATATGACGGTAGTACCATTTTCCTATGCCAACAAGATGAAATCTGTGATTTTGATATCCAAGCAAATATTGACTTTTTCATCAATGTTAATCCTCAGCTGGGAAGTATTGTATTGGTGAATGGTGAACAAAATGAAAGCTATATCTCCGCTATTCAGCATGTCAGAAGAAGAGAGACGGTTGCCATGACGCCAGCCAATTGTCACACGCTCTTGCAGTTTCTAAGCGAGGAATCTTCTCCAGATAAAAAACCAAGCAACACAGCGGAAAATAAATCACAAGTCTTAGATGCTATTGCAGCCATTACGGATACGGATACAAAACCACTGCTGGGTTCTAGTGGACTATCCATTCAGTATGCAATAACGATGGGGCTCATTCACGATGCTTTAGAAAAGCATAAAGGGAAGGCCATTAAGATTGTTGTTCCTCCAAATTGTTACGGCGGAACCAATGACCAAGCCAGACGAGTTGCTGCTAGCATAGATAATGTTGAAGTGGTGGATTTACCAGTTGATGGTGACAACGATATGGTCCAAAGTGTTGATTTAGTTTTAACTAAAATAGCCTACGAAGATGCAGTTCCTTATATCATTGCTGAAATACCGACCAATCCCAGAGTTGAGGTTCCAGATCTTACGAAGTTAAAATCGGTTTTAAGCGCAGTTCGTAAAACTAAAACGGGATCAATTGCCATCGACCCTGTTTTCATTTTAGATCAAACGTTCTGTCCAAATGTACACTTTTTAGGAGAAGATGAAATGCTCTCCTCGGTTAGGACTATTGCTTATTTTAGTGGATCGAAATTTCCAAGTGGTGGTCTATGTAATGCTGGATTCTGCGTAGCCAATAAGAAAGGAGAGGGGTTGATGGAAAAAGTAGAAACTCATTTAAAGCTATGTGACAACGAAGCAACTCCTCTTCAAATTGAAATATTAGCTCAACAACTACCTTCCATGAAAAAAAGAATTCAGGAGGCTTATAACAATACGCGTGAGTTCGTAAACTTTATCAAAGAAACTTTGCCAGCCGCAAAAATCAATTTTGTGTCCGAGGAATTGGCTGCAAAAGGATTTACACCATCTGTATTTTCATTAGACCTTCCAACTAAAGGAGATACGGAAGAACAAAGGGAATTTTACAAAAGAGCACTAAATCATAGGTTAATTGAATTAATGATTACTAAAATTCCTAATGAAAGTAAACACTGTGTTAGCTATGGACAATTAAAAGGATGCTATTGGACGATACCTGCAACTTCTACTCAAGGAACAACCAAAGAAGGCGACAAAGATTACATTGCCCGTGTTGCGCTTTCTCCGATTATGGATCTTGAACTGCATAAGAAAGTCTTTTTAGATTTTGTTGGAAGTATTTGACTAGGGTAGGAGTGACTACTAACATAAATAGTAGCTGTTCAGCACAAAACGATTGGCATTTGCAACTTTGTTAAGAAATAGAAAATAAAAGTAAATAACAACCATGGAAGAATCCACCTTTGAATTAAGACCAACAGATGAATACATCGAATTAATTAAGTTGTTAAAACTAAAACAAATAGCGCAAAGTGGCGGCCACGCAAAAATATTAGTAGAAGATGGATTAGTAAAAGTAAATGGAAAACAAGAGCTACGAAAAAGAAATAAACTTAGATCCGGAGATGTAATAGAGATTGAGGAGTTTAGAATAAAAATCTTGTAGGTTAAGAATTTGTGTTTTATAAAAAATCATTAAATGAAAACGAAGTCAAGAATAGCTTCCATACTAAAAGCGAATAATCTGGACTTTTCAATTACTGGTTTACCAACTTTTAATCTATCACAGTTAACACTAGCTACTGACCTGGAATTTCAACTACCAAGCAATTTAAGACTGGGCCATTTGGCAGAAAGAATTGTTTCTGAATTAATTAAAGCCTCTACTAATTATAAAGTCCTTTACGAAAACATTCAAATAATTGAAGCTAAAAAGACCTTAGGTGAAATTGACTTTATTGTAGAAGAGGTAAATACAAAAGCGCTCATCCATTTAGAGCTGGCCTATAAATTCTATCTATTTGACCCAAGCATTTCTTCGGAACCAATAAACAACTGGATTGGTCCAAATAGAAACGATTCTTTGAAAGAGAAATTAGAGAAAACAAAGATCAAACAATTTTCTTTGTTACACCATCCTGCCACTAAATCAACGCTTAAAAACATAGCAATTGAAGACGTTTCTCAAGCGCTCTGTCTATTGGTCTCTCTATTTATACCTTACGAATACAAAGGAACTTTCAGCCCGGTTTATGAAAAAGCTATAAAGGGATATTACCTGAATATTGAAACATTTATTAGCTTTGACCATTCTGAAAAAGAATATTACATACCTTCAAAAAGAGAATGGGGAATGGATCCATCTGAAAACGAAATTTGGACGAATTTTAATGAGGTAAAGAAAGATATTGAAGTCAGTGTTAAAGAAAAAAAAGCTCCATTATGCTGGCGGAAACATAAGGATACCTATTTGGCTTTTTTTATTGTTTGGTGGTAATAACGAAAACAAAAAACGAATGCAAGATTTACTTTTTGATAGGATAAGAAATATACTGCTGGTAAAAGAAGTCGATTGGATAGAAAAGAAAATGATGGGAGGGACAACTTTTATGGTCGATGATAAAATGTGTTTTGGTACTTTTAAAGGTGGCTTACTTTGTCGAATTGACCCTGAAGAAAGAGAGGAATTGCTGGACACAACTGGAGCAGAAATAATAAGGCAAGGTGGCCGTGAAATGAAAGGATATGTGCATTTACAGCCAGCAGATTATGAATCGGATCAAGAGTTGGAATTTTGGATTCTTAAATGTCTGGCGTTTAACCCGAAGGCCAAAGCTAGTAAGAAAAAAAAGAAGAAATAGTTGAGGAAGAATGTACGCTCCTCCCTTTCTCCAAGGGAACACTTAGTTTTATTTCGTACTTCGTGATGCTACATACAAAGAGATTCACCGTTTTCAAACCTTAGCCCTTCCGCTTAATATATTCTGATGGAGTCATCTGATGTCTTTCTTTAAAAACAGTATAAAAGGGAGTCTTACTGTTGAAGCCACTCATCTCGGCAATGGCCATTATTTTAAACTGTTTATAGGCTGGATCTTCCACTAGTTTTTCAAAGTAGTCAAGTCGTTTGTAATTTATGAATTCATAGAAATTTGATTGATGATATTCACTAAACAGTTGTGATAAATCATTGGTATTTATCTCTACGATTTCAGCTAATTTAACCAAGGATAGTTTTTTATCTAAAAAAGGCTGCTTTGATTTTAATGCCTGATCTAAACGCTGCGCTAGTTTTTCAAAGGCCACCTTATCCGTTCGCTGATTTGTATACTTCGAATTGTTTAACAACTTATTGAAAGAGGTCACTTTGAAAACTCTATAGACAAAAGCAAAGATGAATAGTTCAAAGAGGCCAATCAAAGTGTATTCAAAAGCATAGTTGTAATGTGTACGAATCAGAAGGTAGATGCCCCAGAAAACAGCCAAGACCACCAAAAGAATGTAACTAAATCCAAGTAACTCTTTCTTCAACTTAAACGCCTCTTGTTTTTTTAAAAGCTGTATACTTTTCGCAGTGAAGTAAATGCCCGTTCCAAAAAACAATCCTGTCCAAAGATCTAAGTACAATTGAGGTCGATTCAATAAATTATATAAAGAAAAGGGGAGACCAATGGTGCTGAGCCATCCTTCGAGGAGGAACAAAATGGATATAGGAAAGAGCAGCAAATGTTTCCTCCGGAGGCGCCATTTGGGTTCTAGCAAACTGCAGTGAAACAGATAGTAGAGCGGGCAAATTGCCATCCAACCTACCGATCCCATGGAATCGATATAAGGATACAAAGGTTGATAGTTCGTTCGAACCACAACGTAATAAACCATTACGACCATAATGGCAGATAGCAGTAAGGTCAGTGTTTTTTTGAGATCGGTTTGTAAAGGTTTATTAATATTGATTCCTATGCAAAGAATCAACGCTTGTGCTGCGCCAAGCAAGTAGAGTATACTTATTAGGTCTAATTTCATCGGCCAAAATTATCAAAACATCTCCAAAGCCGCAGAGCTTTATTAGGAATTTTGTCCATCTAGGCTTAGAATCCCTTGTGGAAAGGGCAATTAATGTGCTTTTCAGGAGCACACCGATACATTTGTCCTTTTATAAACACCACTAAAAATGATTGTCATGAAATTGAAAATGATTAGCTTGTTTTTTGTATTAATCACCGCTATTTCGCCACTGTTTGCACAGCAAGTTTCTACCTTAATCAATGATCCCAGTCGGGAGTTTGCGGCCATGCACTGGCATGAAGACGGTAGAATTTACGCGGTCGACTATTTTAATGGAAGGCTTTATCAGGTCTTTCTGGATGGCTCGGTTCAGACCCTTGTTTCAGATTTTGCAAATTTGGCGGG
>CAZDTI010000054.1:0-28456 GCA_964508085.1 uncultured Saprospiraceae bacterium
TGCAGTTGGAAAGCCTTCCAAACTCAATCAACTCGCTACTCTTTTTAGATGCCCTAATGGCCTATTTTGGCGTATAGAAATCTAATACTGATGTTTGCCTCGGTTCCAGCCTTTTTTTCCGAGTAGCTTATTTCCATCCTCCGCAGCAGGTTCCTCCAATTGAGTTCCCATACTGTCATTCCAACGGTTCAAATAGCCGAATAAGGCCACAACACCCATTATTTCTACAATTTCTCCATCATCCCAATGCTTACGCATATTTTCGGCAACTTCATCAGTTACTGCGTTTGGAACCTGAGAAGCAGCAATGGCTAGATCAAAAGCGGCTCGCTCTCCATCTGTGAACGCTGGGTAGGTTTTGTATTCCCAAATGTTATTCAACTTATCCTGCTCAGAACCATAGCGTTCAGCGGCACGGATGGCATGTGCCTCACAATAGCGACAACCTGTGGTCATACTTGAGAGGTAAGCAATTAATCGTTTCAAGGCAGAAGTTACCCGGCCTTTATTCTCCATCACTGCTTTATTCATTTCCATAAAGGCATAAGCAATGCGAGGACGGTGCATCATCGTAAATAAACTGTTAGGTGTAAAACCCAGTGTTTCTTGATAGAAGTCTGCCATCTCAGCAGTTTCTTTATTGGCGTCTCTGTCTATTGGACTAACAAATGGTTGTTTCATGAATTCTGTATTTTAATTTTTTTAACGGTATACCGGAGTTTTGGTGTTTAGCATCCGGTTGACCGAATTAGGTCATTCGAAATAGAGCGCCAAAGGTAAGAAACTCCTTCTGAAACCCTCAGAGATCTCTGTCGTTAAGTAGGGGGAGAGGGTAGATAATGGTGGATAAGGACAGATAAGGGTTTCCCATTGTTGCATCTCTCCGTTTGTAGACGCGAGTGGGAAACCCTTATCTGCCATCATCTACCCTTATCCGCCATTATCCACCCTCTAATTCATTAATTCTTCTCTCAATTCAAAATCATGTACAGCAACAAAAAATTGACTTTATTGTCCGTTCTCCTACTATTAAGTTTCTCTTTGACCGCTCAACAATACACCACAAAAAAAGCTCAGGTGAAGATGACCGTAACGGATACGAACTGTTATTTCCAAGCGGAAACGACAACGGTATTGGTAGATATTGTTGCAGCTGACAACAGCTGTAACTTTGTTATGCCTGTAAAAGCTTTTCAGCTAAATGAGCGAAATAAAGAAATTGCTTTTACGGAATGCTTTTCATTGGCCGGTTTTCCTTTGATTACTTTTAATGGACAAATCAATGGAGCTGATTATTGGAAAGATGGAAAAGATGGTTCTTATAAGATGAAGCTGATAGGGATGTTGGATGTGAAAGGAGAAAGTATTCCTTTTTCGGAAAATGTGGTTTTGTTGTTAGAAAGTGGTAAATTAAATTTAGCATTTAATACTTCCGTGAAAGTTGGGGAGGTTATGGTGGATTTGGATTGTGATTTTCTTCTAAAAGGGATGGGAGGAGAGCGTGTGAAGTGATCAGAATCAATGACTTAGCCGCAGATATAGGATATAACTTAAAACAAGCTCAATAGCAATAATAAAAAAAACTCTCCCTCAGCGGATAGAGGGAGAGCAGGTTGTTAATGATTTGGTTTTTTAGAGTTACTAAAGCGACTAAGGTTTAGTAATCTTTAATTATCAGAAGTTGGTTACAAATATATGCTAAAACTTGTTCCTCCCTAAATGATTTTTTCAAAACTGGGACGAAGAGCCAATTTTAGGGACGGAGAGCTCATTTTTATTGTTTTTTAACATATTCGAGAAAAGTATTTTTGGTCAGCGGCAAATATTTGGCAGTAACTGTGTAGTTTTGATGGCTGTTCTATAAAATAGAATATCTTTCATGCGGTTAAGTCATTGCTTATTGGTTGTTTTTTGGATTAGTTGGATCTGTCATCCTGCGATAGGGCAGTCTGTAAATTTTAAAGAACAACTCCAAAAGGCAGACAATTTACATAGATCTAATCAATGGGATAAAGCAGAAGAGCAACTGGATCAACTCCTAAAGGAACTGGAACCCGCCAGAGGGAATCGCCTCGATTTTAAAATAATAGCACAGCAATTGAAGGCAGAAGTATTAGAGGGGAAAAACGAATTGGAGGAGGCTGCTGCCCTTAATTTGGAGGTTATAGAAAATGCAAGCCCCCGTCGCTTATACCCCACGGCTTACCTCGCCTACATCTCGCTTGCTTTGGTTCAAGAGAAATCGGGAGACCTTAAGGCTGGCTTTAAGAGTTTGTCAAAAGCTAAGTCCCTCTACCAAACTCATCAACTAGACTCCATCTACGCCAATTATTGTTTACGAATCGCTTCTTGTTATCGAATTGATCAACAACCTGACTCTAGCTTTCATTACGCCACTCTGGCGCATCAGTATGCCCAAAAGTACGAACAAGATGGAATCGAGGATGATGCAAATCTATTGTTAGGCGGTTTGCTTAAAAGGAAGAATCCTAAGAAGTCCATCGAGCATTTCCTTCGGGCCACTCATCGATTTTTAGAAAAAGATAAAACGGGTGTCGCTTCAGTCATGTATAATAATGTGTCAAAAGTATACTTTGAGTTAGGCGATATTGAACAAAGCTTTGTTTATAATGATTCCGCTTTTTGGGCCGCTAAGTTGGGTGATCAAGCAATAAACGCTCATACGTATTTGCAAAGAGCCAACTTATTCGAATACAAAAACGAGATAGATTCTGCGTTGGCGAATTATAAAAAATACCATGAGGCGTATACCACTTTTGAAGCATCCCAGAACGATGCGGCGGTAAAAGAAATTGTCAATAAATTCGAAAATGAGAAAGAGCAACAACTGATTGGACAACAGGCAGAAGACCTCGAACGACAAAAAAGATTGTTACTGTTTTCCTTATTGGCAGTGGTCCTTTTAAGCTTGCTTAGTTATTTGCTATTTACGACCAATCGAAAATTGAAACAACATGCTCAAACCGTAAAAGCACAAGCTAGTGATTTGCGAGTAGCCCTCGGACAACAAGAAGTCCTGTTCGCGGAAGTGCATCACCGGGTTAACAATAATTTGCAATTGGTGATTGCCCTGCTGGAAATGCAGGTAGAGTCGGCAAGTGAGAAGAACATTGAAGAGTTGACCATAGAAAGTCAGAATCGCGTTAAGTCAATGGCCTTGTTACATAATGTACTCTATGATTCCAAAGATATTTCGGAGGTGAATTTTCAAGATTATTTAGAGCAATTGGTCGGCTACCTCCATCAGTCTTTATCTAAAGAAAAAATGCAGATCGATTTTGATATTGATACGCAGAACCTCAAACTAGACATGAAACAATCGATTCCTTTAGGTCTGATATTAGTAGAATTGGTCACTAATAGTTTTAAACATGCTTTTAAAAAGAGAGAAAAAGGCTACATCAAAATTCATTTGCAAGAAGCCGTAAATAACTCGAAGTATAGTTATCAATTGATTTATGGTGATGATGGGATTGGAATGAATAAGTCCGAAACCCCAGCGAAAAAAGGAATGGGAATGGAAATCATCCAGGGGCTTTCTAAACAATTGGGAGGCGAGATAGAGATGAAACAGAAGGAGTCTTTTGAAACTAGACTATATTTTTGATAAGCAGGTGGTCAAATTTGTTATTTAAATTAACCATCTGCTTAAGTAAATAAAGAAATTTCTTAGCTTGCATCTGCTTACCTAAGTGGAAACTCTTATCTCGCCCTTCTCCCCCCAATGGCCGACGATATTTCAAAAAACCGATATGAAAATAAAAGAAGTCACAATCCTCGTTGTAGAAGACGAATTCATTACCCTGCGGCACATTAAAAAGACCTTGCAGAAAATGGGGTATGAAAACGTTGAAACCGCAATGAACAAAGCAGAAGCGACAGCAATTTTAATGTCCAAAGAAATCCATCTAGCTTTGCTTGATATTAATCTGGGAGATAATAACGATGGATTATTAATAGCCAAAATGATTAATGAAAAAATCAAAATTCCTTTTCTTTACCTTACCGCTTACGGAACAACAGAGATCATAAGAAAGGCGATTCAGACGGAGCCGGCTGCCTATCTGACCAAGCCATTTGAGCAGCCCGACTTATTGGCTGCAATTGAATTAGCTATTTTCAAACATCATAATGCTGAAAGAGAGAACACCGCTGAAAAAGAGTATTTATTGGTAAAGGAAAAAAATCATTATATCAGATTGAATTACAACGATATTGTCCATATAGAATCGGACAAAAACTATTTGATTGTCCATACTTCTGATAATCAATATTCTTATCGGTCAACGATTAAAAGCATTCTGGAAATGCTCCCTCATGATCGTTTTATGCAAATCCATCGAAGTTATATCGTTGCTATTAAGAAGATAGAACGATTTACGAGAGACGTCGTTATTGTCAGTGAAGGGAAGGAGATTCCATTATCGAGTAGATATAGAGAAGGGCTGATAAATTTGAAATGATTTTTACTCTTTTCTTACTTCCCTAATTCAATCGCTCGATTCAGCGCTGCCTCCGCACCGCTACGGATATCTTCATCTACTTTATCTTTGGTAAAAGAAGCCAGTGCTGCCTCTGTCGTTCCACCTCTGGATGCGACTTTCGAAATCCATTCCGCACAGCTGAAATTTTCTTTGCTATAAATATCTACTGCTCCTTTGAAGGTCTGTGCCACTAATAATTCCGACTCGGATTCAGAAAAGCCCATTTTTTTGGCCGCTTGAATCATAGCATTCATAAAGAAATATACATAAGCGGGGCCTGACCCAGAAATAGCGGTGGCTGCATCAATTCTACTTTCCTCTTCTACGTAAATGGACTTTCCAGTCGTGTTGATTAAATTTTGGACCATTACCAACTCGATACGAGTGACTTCATCAGAAGAAGTAAAGACCGTCATCCCCATTCCGATTTGAGCAGGTAAATTAGGCATGGCTCGGATGACTTTCGTAACACCAAGGTTTTCGCAAATATTAGAAATGGGAATCCCTGCCATAATGCTCAGAAAGACCTGTTGTTCGTTTACATGTGGTTTTATATTTTGAAATAAAGCCGTAGTATCTTGTGGCTTTACCGCAAAAATAATTAAATCGGCAGCCGCTAAGCAAGAGGCCGGATCTTCACAAACGGTTCCGATGTCTTTGGTGGCGAGGATGGCCGCTTTCTCAGGAGACTTTTCCAAGATCATCATATCTTCCTTTTGGGTAATGTGCGAACGCAGGAAGCTTTTCGCGTAGGTCAAACCCATATTTCCACCTCCAATTATTAGTATTTTCATGTTGCAAATGTATTATAATTTATTGTCAACTATGGAAACGTGGAGGGATAATGATTAGTTTCAGTGGAGATCTTTTATATACGCTTTAAAATGCTAGGGGAAATAAAAACCTTCGCTCAAGAGTTCATCGGAATATTGTTCATGTACAGTAGCTGTAATAACTTTGCCGTTAAGACAATTACAGGCTCTACAACTTTCTGCAATATTATTGTCAAAGTAGATAGATAGAGTCTCAAAGTCTATTTGATGTTCTGTTTCAAAGAAATTTTTAACGGAAGCAATGGTCGCCTCGTCTGAATTTTTGTTATTTGTTGGCCATGGATCGGCACATTTGGTCTGGTGATATTGAAGTGTTACTTCATCGTCTGATTTAGAACAGTGCATCAAGCTTAATGCTAAGACAAGCATGCAGGATAATTTAATTAGTTTCATAACTAGTTTTTTAATGGTGAAATAAAATCTAAGCACTTTCCTTTTTTTGAATGGAAAGTTTTAAGGGATAAAAAAACCTTCGGCGATGAGTTCATCGGTAAACTGTTCTTCTACGGTAGTTGTGATCACTTTACCATTAAGGCAGCTACATGCTTCACAATCTTCTTCAATATTATTATCAAAGCTAACACTGACGGACTCTAAATCTATTTGATATTCCGTTTGAAAGAAAGCTTTAACGGAGGCAATGATTTCTTCATCGGTGCTTCCTTGATGAGTAGACCATTGATCGCCGCATTTGGGTTGGTGATATTGAAGTGTTACTTCATCGTCTGATTTAGAACAGTGCATCAAGCTTAATGCTAAGACAAGCATGCAGGATAATTTGAGTAGTTTCATAACTAGTTTTTTGATTAAGGTTATCTGATTTTATATACTGATAACGGGAGGAGAAAAGAAACAGTTGGTTTTAGTGAAAACTAAAATTGAAATTTAATTGACGACCTGCTTAAGCAG
Organism: uncultured Saprospiraceae bacterium; assembly: GCA_964508085.1. GTDB lineage: Bacteria > Bacteroidota > Bacteroidia > Chitinophagales > Saprospiraceae > CALGLS01. Next base: position 6,248 of record CAZDTI010000054.1, read on the forward strand.
CAGCCCAAATTAATTTATTGTAAACCCAATTTCTGGACACTACTTATATCTCATTATCTTATCTTTGTTCGATTCGATGCACCGCAAAATCATACATATAGATATGGACGCTTTCTTTGCCTCTGTGGAGCAAAGGGACAACCCTGATTTGCAGGGGAAGCCTATCGCGGTTGGAGGCAGTAAAGCACGAGGCGTGGTGGCCGCTGCTAGTTATGAAGCTCGTCGGTATGGTGTTCGGTCTGCCATGCCGAGTATAACAGCGGCTCGACTTTGTCCGGATTTGATCTTTGTAAAACATCGTTTTGACGTTTATAAGGAAGTTTCCAATCAGATACATGCCATCTTTGAAGAGTATACGGATTTGATAGAACCATTATCTTTGGATGAGGCTTTTTTGGACGTTACCGAAAATAAGAAGAACCTCAATTCCGGAACCTTGATCGCAGAGGAAATTAGGAAACGGATTTATGCCGAAACTAAGCTGACCGCCTCAGCAGGAGTATCCTTCAATAAGTTTTTGGCAAAGACAGCTTCCGATATTAATAAACCGAATGGCATTAAGGTGATTACCCCCGAGGAGGCGATTCCTTTTTTAGAGCAGCTGCCCGTTGAAAAGTTCTTTGGGGTAGGAAAGGTGACGGCAAAACGGATGCATCGAATGGGCATCAAAACGGGAGCGGATCTCAAAGCATTGAGTGAATTGGAAATAGCCCAACGGTTTGGGAAATCTGGCCGTTATTATTATAAGATAGTTCGAGCAGAGGACGACCGTCGAGTGAACCCCAACCGAATACGTAAATCCATTGGAGCAGAAAGAACCTTTTCTGAGGATATTACAGATGCCAGAAAGATGGCCGAAAAAATTATCTATATTGCAGACATTGTTTTCCAATACATGAAAAAGAGGGACAACTTTGGAAGAACGATTTCCTTAAAATTAAAAACGCCAGAGTTTCAGACTTTTTCCAGAAGTAAGACCTTCAGTAGTGAGGTGAAAAATTGGGATCAGTTTAAAAGCATCGTTAAAGAAATCCTTCAAGATAATGTGGAGGCCTTTCCTGCGGTTAGATTGTTAGGGGTTTCTGTAAGTAATTTGCAAAAAGAACAAGGGGAGGGCTATCAGTTGTCGCTGGAGTTTGAAGAGGAGGAATAGTGAAGCTAAAATGCTAAAAAAGATGAAAATTAAAAATAGACAAAATGAAAATTAAAATAACAATACTCTTTATCCTTATTCTCGGTGTTTTTGAATCCTTAATGGCTCAGGATCGAATTTACTTTGCAGACAAAACGGTGGTGGATGTGGAGATAGAAAAAGTGGAGGACAGTATCATTTACTATTTGGAGACGAAGGATGGAAAAAGGGTAAAAAAGGAAATACATACCCGAGAGGTGCGCTCTATCGCTTGGGCTGATGGTACAACGACCGAATATGAGAAATCCTATGGTGATCCAGCTTTGTATGAGGGAATGAGTAAGAGAAGCTTGAAACTTCATCTATTGGCTCCTTTGTTGGGACATACCTCTATTTCTTATGAGCAAAATTTAAAGCCGGGAAGATCCCTAGAATATACCTTAGGGATTATCGGGTTAGGGAATAGCTTCCGTCAAGGGAATACAATTAATTCAGAAGGGCTGCGTGAAGACGTGTACGAAAATCAACAAGGGGTTTATCTGGCTGTAGGGTATCGAAAATATTCCGAACCGGTGTTGCGATCAGGTGGAAAACGATACAAGCATTTGCTACAAGGATGGTATATTATGCCTAAAATAATTGTTGGTTATTATAAGAAAAATGAGGGTACCAATAACAACTTTGCTACCCGTCCTGTAGTTCGGACAAAGCATACATTTGGTAACCTTATGGTTTATGGAGGTAAGCAAATTGTCTTCTCCGAAAGTATTTTGTTAGATTGGCAAATAGGGGCGGGGTTTGGTCTAGACTCTGACAGTGAGGAAAGTAGCAATCATTATGCAGTTTCGATGGTCAATTCAATAGCTATTGGGGGAGGAGTTAGGTTGGGTTTTGTTTTTTGATTCTTCGACTCGTTCCTACGTCAATCGCTCAGAATGCAAAAGGTAGGCTTTTATCCTTCAATACCAATTCACCAATTACAAACTATGGAGCGATTGGATTAGAAACTAAGTGCAATAAATTTTTTATAAAATCAGAATGAAAGACGAACAAAAGACGCTGGTCCTTTTTGATATAGATGGTACCTTATTGTATTCAAATGGTAAAGACAGCAGCAGCTTTACACAAAGTTATGAGGAGGTTTATGGGGTACATTTCCCAAAAATAGACTTCAGTGTTTTCGCACATGTTACAGATCATACCATCTTTAGAACCATCATTCAACAAGACTTTGGTAGAATTCCAGGCCAAGAAGAAATTGATGCTTTTCAAGATCACTATGTCAATAAGATAGCAGAGAAGAGGAAAGTAGCACCGGACCATTATATGGAAGTACCCGGTGCAAAAAATGCAATGGATAAGCTTTTGGAAGATCCGAATTATGCGGTAGGTATCGCTACAGGGGGCTGGAAAAGACCAGCAACTATAAAATTACAACACCTCGGCTTTGATACCACTTCGCTTTTTGACAGTTATGCAGATAACAGAGAAACTCGGGAAGAGATCCTGCAAGATTCCATCAATCAGGCAAATGCGGTGCATAAAGAAAAGATCCAAAGAACGGTCTATATTGGAGATGCCCAATGGGATGTCAGGACCACAAAGAACATGGGGCTCAATTTTATAGGCATCCGTTTGAAAGGAGATTTAGAAACCTTGACAAAATTAGGTGCCGATTATGTCCTTCCCAATTTCACCAATCAGACTGATTTTCAGTCGTTTATTCATCAGTCGGCCCCGCCTAAATAGGCTAAGCTTAGAGATGTGGATAAAAAAAAGTAAAAAAATATTTTAAAACGTTTCTTTAGACAAATTATAGTTCTATATTTGCACCGCTTTAGGAGGTATGGCTTGAAAAAAGCTAAGAAAATATCTTCAAAAAAGTGTTGATCCGGTAGCTCAGTTGGTAGAGCATTTGACTTTTAATCAAAGGGTCCCGGGTTCGAGCCCCGGCCGGATCACAATAATTAAGCCTTGCAGAAATGCAGGGCTTTTTTTGTTGCTTAGCTAAGAACTTTCCAATTGAAAAATATTTGAATTCTATTAGATGAAATGGCGGCACGAAGAATTTGAAAATTGTAAATAAGAATTTGGAGAAAGTGGAATTGTATAAAGAGGGATACCTTTACATTAATGGCCGATACGTTTCCTATATTTTGAAAACGAATCTTATCGTGGAGATAATCTTCCTTGTTTTCTATCAACACTTCTGCTCCTTCTAAAACGGTGATGTCGTTAGGGGCATAAGATCCAACGACGATTTGATTAAGCTCGGAGCTGTTATTGTCAGGTTAAATATTGAAATTTTAGAGAAGCTGTTTCGAATAGAGACTTTGCTTTGATGAGTACTAGAATTGCGGAGAGTCATTCGCTAGTCGATTATAGCCGTTTTTTATCTAATTTTTCATTTAGTTTCTTGGGACTGGATGAAAAATTGTTGAGAAAATTGTATTTGAGATTATTGGCTTCTCTTTTGTAATGTAACATTTAGGAGAAGAATAAGTATTAATTCTTGAAGAATTAACTCTTATGCTTCTGGCTTAGAACATTAATTAGCCAGATTACTATCCAATTCTTTAGAATGATTAAGGAAGAAACTACGCTGGAAATATGACAACAAATTAATTAACAAAACAATTTCCCAGTGAAAAAAATAGCATTATTTATTATTCTATTTGGTTGGTTTGCACTGTACCCCTTCGCTCAACCAAAAATTTCATTTTGTCTTTTATCCGTTGGAGCCATTCTATACTTGGTTTCATATGTAGCTAAGGCAAAAGGAACTTCCTAATCGCGTTATAGTTTTTTTAATGAAGGTGACAACAGTCTACCTTATCTACTTGACAAAGGAAATTTTATCTCCCTAAATCGGGTGGGTAGTAGCTTAATTTGTTCATTCTTCTTCTTCTATCAGCTTTAGATCATTTTTTTGTTAAAAAAATTAAAATATCAACGGCTAATCCCATCAAGAAAATCAATTTTTCCCTTGAAGCCTGATTATAGGAAATTGCTTTAAATAAGTAGTGTAACCTTACCAAATAAAATTGATGGTAAATTTCTTTTTCCGACATGTTTTGCTTGAACCTTACAACTAAATTCGATCGGATTAAGCTGTTGAGTTGGTATAACAACAGAATTGATTCATCATCGGAATCGATGGCTTCATTATTCATCCATTGTTTGTGAGCTGCAGAAAACTCTTTGACTTTTTCCCAATCATTTAATTCAAAATCAAAAGTTGAAATCTCTAACTCTGATGATAGTTTTCCCATATCTAAAAAGGCATGATTACAAAGTTTTGTAGAGACATTTGCAAAATCTATAAAACTGATTTTTCCCTGATCGTTAATTAGAATATTGGCCATGTGTAAATCACCATGAACAATTGCAATTGGAACTTTTTGAAATAAGGAATCATGGCTGATGTCAATTGACCTACCTTGAAATTTAAAATCTTCATAAGATTGGATGAAATTTAATAAGGCGTTCAAGTCGCTTTTGACAAGCCCAAGGTTCTCCAGAATATTTATTGGAATGTTTATCGTCGTTTTCAGAATGGCATGTAAGAGGTTGACTTTTTGATGGTTTTTCAGTGATAGGCCTTGATAGTTACAGTCATCTATTTTTGTACCAGACCAAGGCTTTAGTTTATAAAAGTAAGGTTTACTGACTTTTCGCTCGAAAAGAGCAAAATGTTCTAATACTTGTTCCATAACACTTAATGCCTCCTGTGCTCCTATTTTTATTTGTTGTTTGATATGGCTTCGCAGTGTTTTTGTATCAGAGACATAAGGGAACAAGAGACAGAACCAATCATTAATTTGTATTAATTTAGAAGGGTAGGGGTGAATAAAATGCTCGTTCAATTCCTTTAATTGCTTTAAGTTTCCGAATTGATATTCATTAATTAAATTATGTCTGTTTTTATCTATTTTTAGCAGCATGGTTTCAGTTGATTGACCTACCTCATAATCTACTTTAAATACATAAGATCCAGAGAACCCTCCAGATATTGGCTTGATATAAAAATTACGAGCAGATTCGGGGAAACAAGATCCTAAAATTTCTTTAATTTCCTTTTTAGGAATTTCACTTCTTAGTTTGAAAATCAAATGCCCATTGCTTTGAGATTCATCATAGTTTAGGTGTTTTATTGATTTGGGAGGATCAGTAGTAAGCTCTCTAACCGTTTGGGCTACGGGTTGAAATTTAGTTTTGTCACTTCCTCTTCCTAAAACCTTCAGTGTGTAAACTGGGTAGCCATTGGTAATTTTCAAGAAAGGATTTTTTTCTATGTTCATATCCCCTCGAATATTTGATTCAATCCCTCCGGTGGTAAAGAAATTAACAATTGCCCGTTCGGAAAGTAATTTTTGGTTTTTCAAGTCTTCAGCTAAATTGAGATTTAAAGGGTCACCTGAAGCATCTTTTTGAAAGGTGCCAATGTGTATCCATAGGATTACTTTTTGATCCAAAGAAAGTTTTGAAAACAATACTGGTAGTTGCCTTTCATGAGTAACGACCACCGAATTCTGTAGATACTCAATTTTTTTATTGGCTCGCCAAAAAGCCTCTCTTTCTTCTCTCGGGATAAAAAAAACGTGTAGGGTATTTGGATCTTTCATGTTGTATAAGTATTTATAGTTTTACGGATTTGAATTATATGTTTTCGAATGGTCTCTATGTCATCAATAACACTATTAGCTATAGCTTTCATTCCTTCGATCAGTGTTTCCCTGCTCGAATTAAATTTTTGAATAATTCGAAGATTAGCGACCATTCTTTCAATCGTATTGGTTAGTTCTTCAAATGTTTGAGAAAATTGAAGGAGGTATTCTGGAATCTTGTTTGGAGATGTTAATAGCAGTTTATAGCCAACAGATACAACTTGCAAAGTGGGGGCTATCTTCTCTTCCCACAGGGTCCAAGTTTCCGAGAAATTGCCTATTGAAATATTTTCGAGATCGTCGCTTAAGTCAATTAGTTTATCCATGAAATTATCATGAGAGAGATACAATTGTTTGAAGATGCAATCTAACTTTTGCAATACAATTTGGGAAAAACAGAAGGAATCTTTTGCAAGGAAGTCCAAATCAAATGGAAGCCTTTTGAACAGACCTTGTGGGGAAGTACTTATTGCAAAGATGGTTGGGAGACGTTCCTTTATGATCTGTTCTGAATAAGGAGAACAAACTAAAACGAGTCTTTGCCTGATATCAAGAGTCGTTTTGGGGTGTAGGAGCGCATCCTTTAAAGGAGGGTTCTTCTTAAGGGATCTTTCCCAGTAAGAATCTGCTAACAATATAATTACATTCTTTTTCTCTAGCACAGCAATATCAAGATGTTCTTCCTCTTGAATGATAGGAATGTTTGTATTGGATGTAGTTAGTGAAAAAGGCTCGTCTGCCCTCCACAAGGTGATTATCTTATCGTCAAAGGGTACCATTCTCTAGATTGTTTAAAATTTGATATATAATTAGTAAATTGCTTAATCAAAAAGATATAATTTGTTTTGGGAATGAATGTATAAATTAGTCTATTGACTGTTTCAATTGTGGCAAATATAGGGGAGACCTAAGTTAGCACCTGTTAGCAAACGTCAAATGCTAAAGGCACGGGCGCTCCAAAAAGGTAAAATATTCTATTAGCCAAGACAGTTTGCTAACTTCTGCTAACTTTTTTTTTGACTATTTATGGGTCTTAGTTCTAAATGTTTTTTGCCTTGTCCAATGATTTTGATTCTTCAGTCCTCCTTAAGTTTTTGTAATTTATGAACTCAGAAAAGAATAAGATAAACACATCGTGGGTTTCCCTTTCCGAGACAAGGTTTTGGCTAATGAAGCAAAAGATTGAGGAGAAAATAATAGAAGCATCGAGGGGAGAAGATAAGTGGGCTTACACAAGAATTGTTAAAGATTCGAATGTGATGAAGGAATTAATCTATAGCCATTTGGGAATATGTGGAGCTTCTTATGTTGTTGCGGATAAGGAGGAGGATAAGATTCATTACTTTCATAGTAAGGAACTCCAGCCTTATTTAATGCAGAAATTTTCAAATTTGCCCTTTGTTGAGATACCATACGATTGGAGGTATCAATCGAAAGGAGTAAAAACGATCGCTAAAGATTATGATGAGTACCATTATCTGGTTGACGCCATGTTTATACAAGTAAGAAATGAGCAAAATCTTATTAGTAGAGATAGACCTTCACCAGATTTTTATCGTCACTTGCCAAGAACAAAATCTCCTTCTCGAAGATACTTGCTTCCTTTTGAAGGAAAACTAGCAGAGACCTTTAAGATGATTTACTGCACGTCTGGAGAGATTCTGTTTTTCATGTATGCTTGGAGATTACTGGTGCGGATTATCCAGGAAAAAGGGTTTACAGAGGAACTAGAGATGGATTTGAGCTATGAAACTTTTGCTAATGGAGGCAACAGATATAATTTTTGGGAAGAGGTTGCTAAAGCAAAAAACTATATTGGGAATTCTTGGTATGAGGGGCTATTGAATCAATCAAAAACAAATGCTGAATACATTGAAAAAGGGATAGAAGGAACCTGGAACAAATTGCTTAAAGAGGTAGATCATTATCCGATTGAAAACATGTCTGAGGAGTATAAGCGTTTAGGTTTGGTGAAAGGGAATGAAAGGCAGTCTGCAACAGCGGAATTGGTCTCTCTCTTGGATTATGCCTTGCATATAGCGGAGAATTTTCTAGGATGGAAATATAAGAAGAATGAGCATATTGAATATGAAACACACCATTGGCAGAAAAGAACATTGACTAAGCAGGGTATTCTTTCATACTTACATAAATTGTATGAAGAGTTAGACTTAAGGAGTCAGGTATTGGAGGAAGACAGAACGTTTAACAATAATAGCAAAACAGAACAATTGTCTTTTGAAACAATAATCAATGATTATCAATTGGATTATTGTTTACAAAAAATTGTAAAATCCTTTCTGCTACAGATTGTAAGAAAATTAGATGTCACGAGAGCCAGTATTAAAGATATCCTCTATAAGCTACATCTCGAATCTCGGTTTCCTATATTACCTTACTACTATACTTTGGCTGCTGGCAACTCTCATTTTCCAAAAGAACACGTTGTTTATTGTTTATGGAATTCCAAGAATCACGAGGTAAATATTAAATTATCTGATGAGGAGGAAGCGATAAAAGAGTCGGGAGTTGTTTTTATTCATTTTACTTTGAGCCCCATTTGGCAGCTCAACCCTCGATTTAACTTTATGCGAAATCGTAAAACGAAAAGACGATATAGCTACTTATCGGAAGAGAACTATAATCGATTGTTTCGGATGTTCAGTATCTTCAACTCCTTAGCAAAGCCAATAGTAGAAAAGTTATATTATGGTAAAATATTCTCCCATAGCTTAGGCAATAAATCCACGCTAAGCTTTATGGAATCTTTCAGTCATGAAGTGAAAAAGGGAGTAACAAATATTTTTGATTTATCTAATTTGACTTTAGAAGAAATGTTTGGCGATCAAGCAGATGAAGTGCTTGAATTTATAACCGCAAAAATGCCAGCGGATTCTAAGTTAGCTCCTCGATTGTGGAAGATAATTCCCTATCCTAAAAAAATGGAAATATGGAGAACCCAACTTCTAATTTGGGCCGGTTTTCATGGGGAGAATATTATTAAGCTAAAAAATTTTGATTTAAAAAGCATCATAGAGAAATGTAATGAACTGGCGGTTGAACTTCATTCTGGTAGAAGTATTTTAGCTGATGTAATTGGAAATGATCAATATAAAAAATCTTTTGAAGCCAGGATAAAAAAAGTACAAGAGAGCGGTGCCACACTAATTTTTACATCACCGGAATTAGAAATATTGACTTTTAGTAAAAAGAAAAATTTAGCGGTTAATGTTATCTTTCTGCAAAATGCGTTTATCAGAAGTTTTTTAGCTGCTTTGGTCAATGTATACCAACATACTATTGGGAAATTTACAATAGAAGTAAGCAAAAAAAATGACTTTAATCTTAGTGTAGTAATCTACAATCCATTTGACACGGAGATTAAACCCAAAACACATGTGGGTACGGAAAAAGTGCTTGAAATATGTTTGAATAATTTAAAAGGTGAGCTAAATGTTTTTAAAGAATTAAATGAAAAAGATTGGAAGGGACATTCTATGAATGCTCAGAATTATTTCACACAATTTAATAAAGGGACTAGATTTTGGATTACTCAGTTTAGTATTCCCTTAGATCAAATGTTTTCAAAAGACTAGTACTCGTAAAAGACGGGGGGATGAATACGATAGCTGAATTCATCAGGATCAATGACAGAGATTCAGACATATATTAACGCAGACATAGCAAAAAACTATAAACATACTCATTAAGTAAAGCCGAAATGAATAAGCAAGTCAAACAAAAAGAATCTCAATTAAAATGGATCATTTTAGATGACGAAAGCCACAAGACAAAATATTTCGTTGATGTGATTTTTGAATGTTGTCCACGTGATAAGGTAACATGGTTACATACAGGGAACATAGACCATAAGAAAAAGAAAGATTTTGAATTTCTTGAGAATTTTAAAAATTTTAAAAACATTGAGTACAAATTTTTAAAAACGGTTCTTGATTTTGAAAGATATTTTGATGCCGAAATAGAAGGAGAACTTATTCTATTAATGGATATTCATTCCCCTTTATTTCAAAACAAGGTTTTGCCAAATGAAATTCCAATTTTATTGAAAAAAGCGAGAAGCTTTATGGACTTTCACGCTAATAAATTGTTAGTGTTGTCCACTGGAGCTGCAAAACCAACGAACTGGGCAAATGCAATTAGTAAGGATGACGATAGGATAATACGGAATACCTTTAAGGAAATTGATTTTGTAAATACTGTAGAAGAAGATTGTAAGAATACAGTTATTCATGCTATTGAAGAATGGATTAGGAAATATGAATACGCACATAAGTTGGATGATTTTTTCTCTTCTCTAGATCGATTGAATAATGAAGATTGCCATAATAACTTTTATAAACGAAGAATTAGATCTGAAGATCTTGAACGATTGTGGCACAAAAAATATGATTTACCAATGCAAATTGGCTGCTTGATTGATTTGCTTCAATATGATAAAAAAAAGTTTCTGGAAGATTTTAAAATTATAATTGATTTTGGAGAGGAACAACGGATTAATGAGTCGCATCTTTTTTTTGATTGTCTAAAATACTTTGGACCCTCGGATGGAAATTCAATTAGTTTATTAGCTACTATTGTAATTGCATGGAGTGCTTATAACCAGATATTTAGAGATGGGGAAGGTGATGAAATCTTTAAAAAATGTATTCAAGAAATAGAAGAAAACCCTAAACAGTACAATACGGCCTTAATTGTAAGAGCTAGCTCTATTGTGCCTCCACAGAGTAATGCAGTTATTCGCGAATCTGCAAAGTCTTTGTTTGAAATGTTCTTAAAGTTATTCAAATCAAAAAACTGGACAGACAATTTATTTTCTATTTCTATAAGCAATAAAGCCTTAGTTTTTGAATTGAAGAATGTCGACTTTATCGCTTTGGCGGATAAACTTCAAAGGGAATACAAAAAAAGATATTTTCAAAAATATAGAGATTTAGGACGAACCAGTCTTTATATGAAATCAGGTAGAAATAGGCGAAAGGGAAAACAGCGAGGAGGAGGGGATACCTCAAGAAGTATTCTTAATTTTACGGAATATGCAACTTATTGTGATGAGTTTTTAGAGGGGGAATTAATTTGCGGTTCTATGTATCCATTTAAAATTCAATCCGCGAGCCAGAGAATACAATTAATTTTCGGATATGCATGATAACAAACCCTCCATATTATTTGTTGATAGTAATCCACGAAGAAGAAAAAAACTTAGCGGCTTGTTTTCCACTGTTGGGCAATGTTATTATTGGGATTTTATAAATATGTGTATTTGTACAGATCAAAACTTGGCGAAAGAAATTCTAAAGTTTGACATCTTATTTTTGCATCATACTGATCGGAACTCTTTTTCTCAAGAATTGAAAATAGATTTCACGCTTTGGTACTCTGGGAGTAAAGGATTTAAGAAAGACGTGCCAGAAAATGAATGCCAGTTTACAAGGACAATATTCGAAGGCAGTCTTCTGTCTGAAGAGGAGGTGGAATTAATTATGGATTATTATTATAAGCGTAAAATTGGATTTGAAAATAATTCGGAACCCGATTATTTTAAAAAAATTAAACCAGTTTTTCTAAAGACTTTAAAAGAAAATAATGAAGCAGCATTATTACTATTATTACAAATTGGAGACCCATCGAAAGTTAATTGGGATACGATATCGCTACCAGAAGAATTAAATCATTTTTATGAAGATTGGCAATACTTCTGTAGAGAAGTTAAAAAAAATAGTATGCCTAATGCCAAGAGAAGTCAACGCTATAAGGAGTTATTCATTTATCTTAGAAAAACCATGTTAAATGAATAAGAAAAGTAAAAACATATTAATTCTGGTTGTCTGTTGTACCAAAGAACTAAAATTTGAATTCGATGAAATCTTAGAGACTATAACAATTCCCTTTGAGGTAAGATACGTTCTAGACGCTACTGAGTTTCTTCAGCTTTTAAATGAAGAAAAGAAAGTAGATAAGATTGATCATTGTTTTTTCTTGGCAGAAATTGATTGGAATAAAGACTTATCAATAACCTCTTTTCAAGGCTTTGATGTTGCGAATAAATTGAGAGTTAAAGGAATAAAGTGTCCGTTTCATTTTTTTAGCCTAAGCCCAAAAGGGACTTTTTATCCGGAAGAAAAACCTCCTCTTTTTTCCTTGCTCCGAGCCAAGAGCTTTCACCATTTATATCAATTGCCATTTTCTACAAAGTTGGAAGATTTAACCTCTCAAAGAAGAATGACGAATCAATTGTGGGAGGATGTAGTAAGTAGTTTAGTTGGTGTTAGAGGGCTGATTCGCGAGGAATTACACGATCTTAAAAACGCATGTATTAATTTTTCCGATAATTTAAAACAGTTGCAGGTTATTTTTACAATATCTTTCGAAAGGTTGTCTCCAATTGTAGGAATAGAAAAAAAAGAATTACTCCTTATTAAAAAGGAATTTTGGACCGCACTTAAATTAGAATCTCAAAAAGAAAAACAAAGCAATGTGCTATCTGTTATTGATGATTTTAGTAGTCGGATTATTTCATTGAGCCCGCCTGACTTGCACGAAGAAACTCAGGTAGTCACTACCAGCTCAAGATGGAAAGTGTTGCTTGTTGAAGACGAAGAAAACGTCAGGACTAAATTAGCAGAGGCATTCGAACGAAATAATATTCAAGTTATTTTGGTTTCCTCTGGAGAAGAAGCATTTGTAGAGTTGGATAAAGATAAATACAATCATATCGTCGTCTTATTGTGTGATATTAGATTATACGAAAAAACAAAAAATCAAGTCTGGCAGACTTTGCAGGGGTATGATATTATTCGAAAGGTTTATAGAGAGTATGAAAATATGATTGCCTTTTTTGTCTTGACTTCAGCTCGGAATAGAATGATGGCCTTAAAAAAGGATTTCAATTTTAATATTGTAGCAGAGTACAAGAAAGATGTAATGGGAGCCCCAGAAGCAATGAACATATTTTTAAGAAAAATCAGAGAAAAAGGAGATATAATGTTCTTTAAATCCAGAAGCCAACCCAGTGGCTTTGGTGCTTCTGCTTGGGAGAAAAAAACGATTAATTTTTATAAAGGATTAGGACAGTTTTATAGAGAACATATATCGTCTATTGATTACGAGGAAGCAGAAGAGCGAATTAACGAAAGCGTTACGAACTTTGTAAGAAACAAATCAACGGATAAAAAGTTAAATAGTTATAGAGTACAGTTGAAACCTGAGCCAAAGGTGGAAGAAGAAAGATTGAAGTTACTAGATAAGTTTAGAAGTCGCATACTGGTAGGTCGACGAATAGCCTTGTCTTTTTTTATTCAGGGTTATACACCAGATGAAATATATAAACTAATGACAAAAAGAAAAGGGACTAAAGATACTCTGAAATTTTTATTCAATTCGACTTTAGTTCTTTCTTTCAAAACAATTTTGGCAAAGGAACAAGATGTTTTTAAAGCATTTAAATCACAGTTGCTCGAAGAAGAAATTGCATATTTGGAAACATATTTTACCTATAAAACGGATGTTCCTAAAATTAGAACAAACGAAAAAGATAATCATATTTTAGCAAATGTTTTTGAAAATATAAAATCCTGGATAGAAAATCGACCATTACCAGTAAAAATAGAAATGAAGAATAAAGTCGAAAAACTACTAAGCCTGAGGACAGACAAAATATCAGTAAAATCTTTTCAAGAGGATTTTAACTTAGCCAAAGAAGTAACAAACTATTATGATTTACAATTAGTCTTTAAGGAAGAAATTTTATTTGATTTAGATGATATTTATAATGAAAGCGTTAAAAGCTTTCTCAAAAAACAGATTGCTACTTGATAAGAAAAAACGAGGTAGAGCGCTAAAAGCACTTAGAAATATTATTCGTAGGAACACTTTTGGTAACGCTTGCTAACTTGTGATAACTTGATTCAAATTACATTGCAGTAATTAATCACCCCCTAAATCACAAGCAATGAATATCGAAACTATAGCTATCCTCGGTTTTTTAGGAATGTTTGCGACTGCATTATTTGTCAAAATGTTTATTGAAATTTTAAAGCAATTAATATACCTTATTGCTGTTGTATTACTACTAGGGACAGGATTTTATTTTGTAAATGGAATAGGTGAAAAGCAGATCGTAGACACGATTCAATATGACAGAAATAATTCTAATTCGGAATTGCCTTCGCAAAGAACTTCTGGTGATTTAAAAATGTCAAAATTTTTGAATGAATCAAGAAGCCAATTAGAAGAAAAAAGGGAGTTGCATATTCATATTCATTTTGAAGAAGATAAGCCGATTCTAGAGGAGAAAGTTGTCAACCAGAAACCTTTTTTAAAAGTATCTAACAAAAGTATTTTAAGTGAAGTTAAAATGAAAAATAAGTCTTATCAAGAAGATTTATTCTGTGGAGATATGAAATTGACTAGAGCCAGATTTGTGATTGTTGAAAGTTTTTGTGCCGATTTAGAATGTGCGAAAGAGAGAGCGCAGTTGTTAAAAGCGAACGGCTTTAAAAGGACGCATTACTTTTCGACTTCCTGTTACGAATCAGAAATAGAAGAAGAAGGCTTTTTGATTGTGTTGGATCGCCCATTTCAATCATTAGCTTCAGCAGAAGAGAAACTTAAAGCTTGTACGTTTAATTGGTATAGTGCAGATCTAGGGACATGGGAGTTGCAAGTGTACAATATCAAACCTAAAAGAGATATGAATAACCTTACTTATAACTAGTTTGTAAATTTAATAATCAATGCTTGCTTACTTTGTAAAGTACATAGAAAATATTATATTTGGTAAATGTCTTAAATCTCCACTTGGTAAAAGCATTTGCTCTAGCAGTATTTGTTTGCCTATTATAAAAATAGGTCATAGTGATTTATGCTTTTATTATATGATATTATTGTGTATGGTATAACCAAAGTGCCTTGTCTTTGGCTTTTGAAGATATTATGATTGTAACGACTTATCGTACATACAGGCCAAATGAATTTCGATTATTCTGTCTTTGTCAAAGATGGAAAGCTTTTCTATTGTTTGTCAGTTTATTTTTTTATTTGAACAGTGGTGTTTGTCAATTACAAGCCCCTCGATTTGATCATGCATATGCCAATCTTCCTAATGTTGTGCAGCACTCCGTAAATGTTATTACACAAGATTCTCTAGGTTTTCTTTGGGTGGGGACTCAAAAGGGTATTTGTAAATTTGAAGGGCAAAATGCGAAGTGCTATGATCGATCAACTCATGCGATTGGGGGCAATATGATACGTAGCATCGTGCAAGATGAAAAAATGAACTTATGGGTAGGGACTGATAAAGGGGGATTAAGTCGCTTTAACTATTTAAAAGAAAAGTTTGATTTAAATTTAAATGTAGAAGAAGATTTGAGAAGTAATTCGATTACGGCTTTGTTTTATGAAAAGGGTAGCCCTAGCGGAAAACTATGGATTGGAACAAAGGAAGGCTTAGATTATTGGGATGGCCAAAAGGTATACCAGTATAGAAAAACGAATAAACCAGTCTTGAAGATATTTCCATTCCACAATTATGGATTATGTTATTTAACAAAAGATGGTGTTTTTAGAGTTGAAGGAGATACTATTGAGAAGATTCCTTTACTTACGGGGAATGGAAGTATTAAGAGTGTTTATATCATTTCAAAAAACCATTTAATATTCGGTACGACTAAAGGGCGTATTTATGTTTATAAAAATAGCTTGCCATTAATTATCACCCCTCAGATAAGTTTAGATACGCCAATAAATACAATCTCAGTTGATTACAAGGGTCGTTATTGGCTTGGAACAGCAAAGGGCATTTCAATTTTTTATGAGGATACTACTATTCAAGTTAGAAAAAAATTATGTGACACTAGGAGTTTACGTAATAATGATGTTCGATATATTTATCGAGATCAAAATGACGGGATGTGGGTAGGTACTTTTTCAGGATCTGTTTCAAAGTTTGACGAAAGGAAAGAATTGTTTCATATGGCGATATTCAGACAGCCAGATCGTAATAATGAGATAAGCTGCTTTGGTGATGAATTTATTTGGTCAATCTCCGAAGAAACAAATGGAAATATAATACTAGGTACAAAAGGTGAAGGGTTATTGATATATAACCCTTCAACGAATAAATATCAAGCGGAGAAAAAGTTTGAGGGATATGAAATTTTGTGCCTTTTTAAAGATAGCCAAGGGACTTTGTGGATTAGCGCGAAAGATGCGGAGTTAAAGACCCAATTTTATCAAAAAAAGAAAAACAAAGATTATGTATATTTAGGAGCCGATTGGGAAAGTCTAACGATCCGTAGAATAACGGAGTATAAAGATGGAATTATTTTACTTGGAACGACAGACGAAGGTATTTTCAAAATTAATCAAGACGGTGAAATAGAGGGGCATTCTACTTCAGAAATTGGAAATTTAAATAAAAATAATGTTTATTCATTGTTAGTTCAAGGTGAAACTCTATGGGTCGGAACTTATGGTGGAGGTTTAAATAAAGTTTCACTAAGTAATTTTGATACAACTGCCTTCAATTGTGATATACTAAACTCAAGAACGAAGAAAAAATTTGATAATGCGAAAGTACTTTGCCTGGCACAAAGTAATTCTTCAGATTCTATATTATGGATAGGTACTTCCGGTGATGGCATGTTTCGTTTTAATACGAAAAATAATGAACTTGTTACGGTGCTAAACACGAGTAATGGACTTCCTGACGATGTTATCTATACAATGGTTATAGACGCTAAGGATCGATTATGGTTTAGTACGACTAATGGAATTAGTTATATATCGAACTGTTCGTCTCCTGAATTTTCCGTTTCTAATGACCATTTCACCATTTTTGATGGTTTACAAAATTTAGAATTTAATGCAGGTGCTGCTCATTATGATGTGCAGCACAATTTAATTTACATGGGAGGAATATCAGGGTTTAATTATTTTTCTCCAGATACAGTTGTTAGTACGTATGCACATAATTTAGAGATTCGAGTTGTTGAGATGAAATTGAAGAATCAAAAACTAAGGGTTAAGACTCCGAATACTAATTTGAGATATGAGTTACCTAAGCCAGTATCTACCGTGGATGAGATTAATCTTTTTACTTCAGATCTTCCTATAACACTTACATTGACTTCTTTAGATTATTGTGCTCCATTAACGCCAAATTTTCGAGCTATTGTAGAATGTGATAATCGGTTGGATACTTTTAAGCTCGAAGAAAATGAATTCATTTTCAGCCTAAATGATTTTCTACTTAATAAATATAATTTTATAAGTAAAAATGAAAAAGAATATAAAATTAAATTTGAAGTGAATTTTAGTCGAAACGGGAATTGGCACTCTTCTTCAAAATCTCAAAAAATAAATCTAGTAGTAAGCAAAACGTTATGGGAAATATTATTTCCTTGGTTAGCGTTGATAGGTCTTTTAATTACATTGGCTGTCTTTTTTCATATGGCTAAAGACAAACTAGTGAGAGAACAAGAAGTCAGAAAACAATATCAACAAAAAGCAGGTGCCTTCGATGATTTGTTCCCATTTAGTAAAGACATTTCAACAATTCAAAATACAATTGATATTTGTAAGAAGACAGGAGAACGCTTAATAAAACAATATGATTTTGATTATGTTGGCTTTGCCCTTGCAGATTACTTACTGAATGAAGTTCGCTTGGAATATGTTGTTGTGAATCCCAATAAGAAAGAAAAATTAGATGTTATAAATAAAAATAAAAAACAATGGCAAAAAGATTCAAAATACCCATTTGAAGATAAAGATATTTTAAGCGCAGTACTTTTAAATAGTTTGCCTGAAAAATTCAATAAAGGTTTTAACGGCTATGCTTTGGTAAAAGGAAATACTATTAATGGAGTGAAAGTTGACTTTTCTAAAGAAGAGACCTGTCCTTTGAATTCTGAAGTTTATATGAAAAACGACCATGGAAAAATGGATCGCATTTTTGTAAAGGTTCAGGAACAAAATAGTAATAACGAAAAAGGAATTTATGGGGAAACTAATCTTCCTCTAGGTGTAATAGAAGCCGGATTCATAGGTGGAGAAGAAACGATTACCTCTGTAATGGTTACTGGGATTCAGACATATGGACAATCATTTGCTGATCATTACATTAAGATATATAGGAAAGAAACGAAAGCTAAATTTTCTTTGATATATGAAAAATGCGAAAAAGAAAAAGATTACATTGAAACTTGTAGGTTGATAACAAAAGAATTAACCAAGATCCTTCAGTGCGATGGCGCTTTTGTTTATTTTCAGAATTTGAATGAAGAGAAAATTTCTTTTGGAGATGAAGTTCCGATATATTACTCAGATGAAAGTTCCTCGAAAAAAGAGGAAAGCATAAAAGTTATAAACCAGTTAATTGCAGATGCGAATGAACGCAAAAAAGGCCCTCTTTGGGATGTTTCCCTTGGTTTGGAGAGTGCTATTAATCTTTCTTCGGAAGAAAACTTTTTATTTGATCCTTTTCATTCTAGTTTTATAACCCCATTAATACATGAAGGAGAGCCTATCGGAGCCCTTTGCTTACTGTCTAATAAACAAAATTATTTTAATATTTTTGAAAAGCCATATATCGATAAATTGATTCTTGCTGTTACCGCAGAAGGGTATAAACAAAAGATGGTCTCTAGAATTTCTGAATTGGTTTTTCCCTTTAATATTTATTCAAACCCGATAGAAACATATAGTGCGTTGATTGATCGAATTGAAAAATATATGTATTTTGATTGTGTAGGGATTTGGAAAAATACAGGAACTTCTAAATCAAAAGGAGTACTTACTTTTATTAAAGGAAGCAAGAAATTAGAAGCCATTTTGGAGCATAAGGAAGCTGATTTTATAGATCAGTCATATTTCCCAAATCTAAATAAAACGGTTCTTGTTCCTACTGAAAAATTAAATAATAGAAAATTAAATAAAACGTATAATATTGGAAAAGAATTTAAGACTGTTATTTGTATTCCAGCGGGAATTGACAAGGGACTCGAAATTAAAGTATTTATTTTTTCTAAACGAAAGCTTAATAAGCTATTCAGGGAGGATAAAACAATTTTAGAAGCAATTGTAAACAAAGGGGCCATAACTGTTTTATATCAACAATTGTTTGAAAATTTTCAAAATTATTCTGAAGAATTAGAACAGTCTGATCCGGAAATCGTATTACAACAGGTTGTTGACTTGATTAAAAGACAGATGAATGCGCATCAAGTATTTTTATTTTGGTCAGATAAATCAATGCGACATACAAATTATTGTAATGTAATGCATTCTGGGGGAACAATTTATAAACAAAGAATTGTTGAAGAAAAAATAATTGAAATTGATCAAAGAAGTCACTTGATTAATATTATTCGGGAAAAGAATAATGACTTGACACTGATCCCCGATAGGAAAAGTTACTATAATCGATTTGGAGATAGGAAATGGAAGAGCAGTAATTATGATTTTGATTTTTTCACAAGAGAGGAATTGAATGCTATGGCTGTATTAAAACTCAGTGATAATTCCAGTTTGCTTTTTGTAAATTATTTAGAAGAACAGACTTTTGAAGAATCTTTCGAACATAAGTTGAAAGCTTTTGGATTCTTGGTTACTAATTCTATTAATCAATTCAATATTAGTGAAGAAATTAGAGAATTAAAAGAAGGGAATCTAAAAGTCAACAAAGAAAATCAGGATAGTCAATTGGCCAGGGATATTGCTCATAATTCTGGGAATTTGGTTACGGAAATGTATCTTTACTACACTAACTTTGCAAAATCTATAAAGAACCAAAATTTAATCAGTAAGGAAACTGTTCAGAATTTTACACTACAACTACTGGGGCCTATGAACTTGCTAAGCGAGGATTTTGCCAGGTTAAAAAATTATAGGAAAGGAAATAAAAAACCTTTAAAAAAGATTAAAACTCATAAGTTGATTACTGAATCTGTGGCATTGCTTAAATACACAATAGAACAACGAACTAAAATTGAAATTAAACATGAAAAAAGTGGTCCAAATTCTAAAATAAAATGCAGGCCGACTTTAATAAAATCAGTTATTATAAATATTATTGTTAATGCATTAGAAGCGATACCTCCTTCACATAAAGGAATTATTACCATAAGTACAGAGAGAGACTTTGAAGGGAAGTATGCAATTATTGTTATTAGAGATAATGGACCAGGTATAAAGAGTGAACATAGAAGTTTTGTTTTTAAACCGGACTTTACGACTAAAGAACATGGAACGGGTATAGGTCTATCTAGTAGTAAACATATTATAGAAGAAGAACATAATGGGAAATTAAAACTTGTAAATGAAAATAGGAAAGGAGCTACATTCAAAATTTATTTACCACTATTAAATACTGAAAAATGAGTGACACCTTAGCAATCGCAAGCCAGGAAAAAAGCACAGCTAAAGACGTAATAAATGAATTGTTGCTCATTGAGGATAATTCAAGTATAGCTACTATTCTACGTGAAATAATTGTTAGCAATTTTAAAAGAAATGTTAAAGTTGTAGAGGATAAAAATCATTTAAGAGATTTATTAAATGATATCACAAAAAATAAAACATCTACAATAAATGAAGTGTTGATTGATGTATGGCTCAAGGGAATTATTATTGGAGATTTGGTTATGGAGGGAGTGAATTTGGTTGACGGCATTGATATAGCCAGATTTATTATAATGAAGTCTACTTGTGATGTTTATGTCTATAGCACAGGAACAGTTGAACGTGAAATTATCACAAGACTAGGTACATTGAGGAATAGAGTAAATTTTTTAGAGAAAAATAATTTTGTTAGCTTTGGAGGAGATCAGGAAATTGTTAAAAAATTTGAAGGTTTATTTGTAAAAAGGGAGAAAACGATAGTTCAACATATTGTTAATGTCAAATCTTTCATGGAAAGCTTCCAGCGGCCTTACTCACAATATCTTGTGGAAAAATTATATGCTAGAGAGAAGTTATTTACGCAACGTGATTTGTTTAATTTAAATAAAACCTTGATTACGGATCTTCTATATGAAGATCAACGATTTGAATTAGCTACAACTGCTGATCCAGATCTAAAATTGTTAAAAAATAAAGAGTTTAATGCAGCTGATGATGAAATAAAAATAGAGCTGGTACTAAATAAAAAAAGTCGTTTTGAAGAAGTTATTATTTATGAAAGTCGTACAGACTTTAAACGATATAACCTTACCGCAGAAACTAAACAATTGTTAAGTTTATTAAGGAATAATAAAAAGGACGAGTTTTCTAGCAAAATGATCAAAACAGGAATTTCACTTAATTTAATTGTAGATATAATAGATGAAAAAATCACAGAGTCTAAAGCAATCAAAAAAGCATTAAAAATACCCAACTACCGATTGGAATTTGTAAAAATGTTGTTTTCTGCCTACCTTGATATTGGTTTGAGCGAAGCGACTATTTATAAAAAAATGAAGCCATGGAATGATCATACTGAATTCCCTGAAATTATAGATGTGCTGGAAGGTAGACTTGAGGAGATATTAGAGGAAGATGAAGAGGCCAAAATTAGCTTAATTTCTGAATTAGGAAACGAGGCGCATAGGCACTACGAAATTATTGATTATTCTATTTTAAAAGACCAAGGAGTTTCGATCATAGGTTCCTATTTCGAATATGTTGCTTTCAATCCTGCAGAAGGTGGTATATCTGCTATTTATATTCAACCTAAGGATAAATATACATTGCCTTCTACA
Source organism: uncultured Saprospiraceae bacterium (assembly GCA_964508085.1). Classification (GTDB taxonomy): domain Bacteria; phylum Bacteroidota; class Bacteroidia; order Chitinophagales; family Saprospiraceae; genus CALGLS01. The sequence goes on from CAZDTI010000054.1 coordinate 27,805, forward strand.
TTTGCAAAATAACTGTAACCCCCAAAATACTAGATAACCAAAAGACCTAGGAGAGATCTATAAACACGAAAAACTACACGCAAACATGAACAAAGATGGAATGGATGCCAAGGCTTCTGTATTTGATAGTATTGATATACAGGAAGAGCACACTGAGGTTAATAATTTAAAAACGTTTGCTTTTAATGTTGGGCAGGGAGACCATACACTATTACAGTTAGAGGATGGCAGATATGGTATAATAGACTTTTATTATGAGGGGGTAATAAGGGGAATTTCAGAACCTCCTGCCATTACCTATTTTAGAAATCTTCCCAAAGAAGAAATTACTATTGCATTCATCTGTATTACTCATGCAGATAAGGATCACTTGAAAGGAATGGAGGATGCTTTCATCTGGTTGAGGAAAAATAAAATCAAGATTGAAGAATTATGGATACCAAAAGCCATGGACATTGAAGATATTGTCAGAATGGTTTCTAATAATGTTCCTAAGTTTAGAAAATTATTAAATGAAAATCTTCAGTCGAATGAAAAGCAATTGAATTTTAATAATAACCTTGGACGTATAGAACATGTTATTTATGGCAATGAAAAGTATTTTAATTATAAAATAAAACACTTCGAAGGAATTGATGAAAACTTTTTTGAG
>CAZDTI010000055.1:0-28444 GCA_964508085.1 uncultured Saprospiraceae bacterium
GAATTTTAGCTCTCTTCTATTGCGGTAAGGATGCAGGGTGTAGTATACAATGAGAAGAAGCGGCTAGATAAATGTCATTTTCTGTTTCGGTATTGCCATCATCACAGGATGTTCCGATAAGTGCATCCTCCAATTGGGGACATAGATCATCGGCATCACAAACACCATCGTTGTCTTCATCCTGAAAAGTTCCTTCGCAGCCACAATCTGCACTGAGGATATCATTGACCGTGCAATCATTGTTATCATTGCAAGGTGTTCCGGCAATACAAGTGGCCAAGTCCTTTCGTAAAGTAAAATAATCTTCAGTGACTCCGTATCTGTTAATAAAAGTTATATTCAATTCGTTGCCATTGATATCAAGGAGGCAAGAACCAAATTCGTCACTTCCTACGGCCATCGTCGGATGATCGAAGTCAGGATTGGATTTTCGTTTTCCCGCAGTACCGCTAATTAAATAAACAGCACCTTTTCCTGCTTCTATACCTGAAGTCACTTTTTGATATGCTCCATCACCATCCACTTGTCCATCGCCATCGCCATTGCTCCCTATGAAATTTTCGTCCTCGTCAAAAGTATGCGAATCTTCATAGTGTCCATGGATCAAATGTGATCGTTCATAAGTATGACTATGACCACCTAAGACTAGATCTACGCCATAGCTTTCGAGTAGCGGAACAAAGTTTTCTCTCATTAAGGTAGCGGAGGCAGAGTTGTCGGAGTTAAAAGATCCTTTGCAATATGGTGGATGGTGCCAGAGCGCAACTACCCAGTCTGCAGTCGTATTTTGAAGATCATTTTCTAGCCAGTTGTATTGCACACCTCCTACCGTTCTGTCAGAATCATAAGAGTCGAGAACCACGAAATGAATATTACCATGATCAAAAGAATAATAAGCTTCGGTTCCAGAAGCAACACCACCAGCTTCTCCTTGTTTTGGAAAACTAAAAATATCATAGTAAGTACCAGTTTGTGATTCTGATTCTCCAAAGTCTATGTCATGATTTCCAACGCAGGACCAGGCTACTGAATTTTTTAATTGCTCCTCATACATGTCCTCAAATAAAGAGAATTGGTATTGGTAATCAGTGCCATCAGAGTAAGCATTGTCTCCAAGAAATAACATTAAATCTACATGTTCACCATTGTTGTAATTGTAGAAAGCATCACGTACAGCTCGTTGTTTTCCATCCCGGGTTCCACAGTCACCCAACACCCAGGCGCGCATTCTTTGAGAAGCGTTGGCAGGTGGTGAGGTTTTAAAATATAGATCCTGACTTAGGTTGGTGATTTCTGAAAAGGAATTTCCAATATCATAATAATAAAAAGTGTTTGGGCTCAAGCCAGTTAGTTCCACCTCATGTTCTGTAGTCAAAGTTTCGTTGGTATAGTTGAGTGGAAGAAAACCATTGCTTAAACCATAGTTGACTATCGAAGGGCTCTCCTCCTCTGTTCTCCATTTGATCACCATAGAACTTGGTGTTGCCTTTTGTAAGTATGGCCCGCGAATGATTTCAGCAGCAGGTCCAGCGCTTCCTTGTGCACCACTCATTTTCAAATCAAAACTCAAATCAGAACTACCTGCACTTTTTTGATGAATCTCAACTGCAATTGTATTGTTGCCATTGATGAGATTGTTATTTACATAAAAAGTTTCTAAGGCATTATCTCCATTGCTTAGTCCAGTGAAGGTTTCGTAATCAGCTGTCCCTGAAGGCATATTTATACTTGCCGCTTCAATTCCATTAATGTAAATAATAGCACCATCGTCAAAGGTCAGATCAATTTTTAACATTGGAAAAGAAGTGACATTACTCGCCGTAAAATTTTTTCGAAAATAGGCGGTGTAAGTCTCGTCATTTATCTCTGTGACTTCGTCGTCGTCGCCATAACCTAAATGAGCAGCGCCGCTATTCCAGCTATTGTCATTGTAGTTGTTCTTGTACCAGGAAGTACTCCCTTGGTTTGCTGGTTTGTTTTCAAGGTCATAATATTTCCAGCTGCTCCCTTGTGGGAGATATATGATGGATTGAGCGGACATTGAAATACTGAAAATCATCACAAATAAGAAAAGGAAACCTCTTAATTGATTTTGGAAAGTGGAAGGATTGCTCATGATAGTTCTGTGTTCTGTTTCCCAATAAATTGGAATATTGAAAGTTGATAAACAACTAACAATGGGTTACAAAAAAGGCAAAGTAGCCTTTTCGATTTTAAGAAATTTGTGTGATTGTGTTGAAATGCTTACACAAGAAAGGGGATCTTGTATATAGTACTACTTAGGATGATGGCTTGAAACCTATAATTTTATCTAGTGATTAGCACTCGAAGAAGGAGCTTAGTGTATATTGACAATAAAGGTATTGAATTTTGGTCTTTTTTCAAAGCTTACTTGGGTTTGAGTTGATCATGTGTTGGGAAAAAAAATAGCATCAAAGACCTTAGCTATGTGGTCTTTGATGCTATCAGACAAGTATGATGAAGGAGCAATTAAACAAACTTCACTAGACCGAGTCAGTGAGCAGTTTATTCTTAATCGTTGACCTAAAACATCTCGTCCCAAGTCAGCGGATTCTGCTTCAACTCTCCAATTTGTTGTTTCAGGGCATTATCGATCATTTCTTTTTCTGCCATGACCTTCGCATTGGTTTTATAAGTGCCCGTTTCGGTGTCGTATTTCACAAGGTTTCGTACACTATTTTCGAGAATAGAAGTGCGTTCAAAATTGCTCATTTCAAATACATGTTCGTGTTCATGTAAAAGATAATCATAAGGACTTCGACGAGATATTAATTTAACCAATACTGGAGCTGTTTCAACAGTAATAAACATAAGCATGACAAAGATATTAGCAAGTAAAATAGCTTCACTTTGGCGAGACAATCTGTCCAATGCTTCCATACGAGCAGCTAGTCCACCAAAGGCTCCTCGTTCCAGCGTTGTAATTTCATTGTTAACTGTTTGTTGAATCTCTTTTATGGCTGTTTCTTTTTCCAGAATGAGCGGTCTGTTAACGGCTAGTATTGCATCTAGTTCCCCTTGTGCCATTTCAGCTTCCTGCTTTTTAGCTTTATAAATGGGTCCCATGTTTCTAATCTTAGAACCACCGCTTCCATCTGCCTCCTGCATGGCCATCATAGCAAGCTGATCACGGGTGGCCGTCTTGGTTTCATTCTCGGCTTTCAAAGTTGCGATTTCTGTTTGGTAGTTTTCGATTTGGTTGGAGTAACGGGCTTTTATTTTGTCTTCCTGAATTTTGTAAGTCTCTTGTTGCATAACTAATAACTCAGAATTGATTTCTTTTTCGAAAATTTTCAATTCCAATGGCTTGGAGATCACCATGGCCAAAATCACCGCCATCGCAATTCGTGGAAGCGCCACAAAAAAATCTCGGAAAAAATCACCCTGACTTTTCATACTACTGACAATATATCTATCCAGGTTGAAAATCATCAAGCCCCAAACAATTCCGAAAAGGGTAGCAAGTACATAAGAATCAAAAACAGTGTAGAGGGCATAGCCAGCAGAAAAAGCGGCTAGTAATCCGGTAAAGAAAATAGTAGCGCCAATGCCGATGTATTTGTTTTCATCAGAAGGGCACTTTTTTAACAGAACCTGATCAACGCCAGAACAGTCGAGTAGAAATTTTTTTAAGGTGCTCATATTAATTAGTTATATCAATGAAGGAATAGGAATGCTTCGAATGTCTGCTTTCTTTAGTTCATATGAGATTTTTATAGATTAATGCTGTGGAAAATTGGATGAGGGGAGGGAAAGGCTTTGATAGCCTGGAGGAGAAAGCCCGAAAGTCGAACAGAAGTTCTTAAAGCATGGTAAGTTAGTATTCCTTCTTTTATCCTAAGGAGTTTAAAATAGAATCGGTGTTGTGTCTATTCTTACGATTATTGAACACTTTCTTAAAACGAGTGTCTCCTGTCATCCTGAGCGAGCGCAGCGAGTCGAAGGATCAGGAGAGCACTCCCTTTTGTATTTCGAGTGGAGCGCAGCGGAATCGAGAAATCTTGCTCCTTGTCCCTGTCTAGCTGCATCGCTAGATAGAAAAGAGTGAGATTTTTCGACTCGTACCTCCCATTCGACAAGCTCAGGGCAGGCCGCTCAAAATAGAAAAGGATATGCACTCTCCTGATTCTTCGCCTCGCTTCTGCGTCGCTCGCTCAGAATGACAGGAAGAGTATTATGACTTAGAGATATGATTCCCCTATCCCTCCAAACCACACTATGAAACAATTCTGAATAATTACAGTAGGTGTTATGTAATGACCTTTCTACGAAATCACCACATTGGACAAATAAGAAAATCAAACTTATTTAGATAAAGTCTAAATAAGAAAGCACCCCCAAAAAGGAAACCTCAAGCACGATTTTCCTTAGAAGGTTTTATATCTTTGCCTCGATTTTCAAAAAGGGTTTGGAAATCACTAAAAACGAAGCACAAATTCCTAATTGTCAAGTAATTACAGATTCGGAATTTTTGTCTCTTTAAAGAAATTGTTCATAATACAATAGTCAATGACAAACGGAACCACCAAATCAGCACTTCTGATTCTACTAATGGCCCTACCTTTTGCCACATTCGCCCAAAGCGGCGGAAGCGGAGGAACCAATTACCTTCTTATTGCACTCTTTCTAATCGCCGCCTTATTGCTCGTTGCAGTAGTACTCAACGTGGCAGAAAGTCTTATGCACATCGAAGCGAAGAAACATGGAATCGACCCAGAGAAAAATGGTTATTCACTATTTCCTACAATGGGAGAAGAAACAAGCGATGGTAAAAAAGTAACCACGCTTAAAAAAGGATTCGACATTAAGTTAAATGGGGAAGCAGAAACCGTTCTTGATGCCGGAACAGCAAAAACCTACGCCATCCAACCTAAAAACTTCATCGGAATGTCGCCAATTCCAAAAGTATTATTGGAAGCAGGTGATGAAGTCAAAGCAGGTGACCCATTGCTTTTTGATAAGAAAAGACCAGACGTTATATACTGCGCTCCGGTAAGCGGAGAAATCGTAGAAGTACGTCGTGGTGAAAAACGATCCATCAAGGAAGTAGTTATCTTAGCAGACAAAGGAGAAATGTCTTACAAAGCAATCACTGCTCCTGCCTTAACAAGCAGTCGCGAAGAATTAGTCAACTTCCTTTTAGCTAACGGTGCCTGGCCTTTGATCAATGAACGTCCATATGATGTTGTTCCTAACCCTAGCATTGTTCCAGTAAATATTTTCATTTCTACCTACGACTCTGCTCCTTTAGCTCCTGACAATAACTTTGTGGTGCAAGGGCAAGAAGTACATTTCCAAAAAGGATTGGATGTATTGGCTACCTTAACGTCTGGCCACGTACACCTTGGCTTGAATGCGGCAGTTACACCAGCAGCTGCTTTCACAGAAGCAACAGGTGTTGCAAAGCACTGGTTTCAAGGACCACACCCCTCTGGAAATGTTGGTGTTCAAATTCACCACATCGACCCAATTAATACCACTGATAAAGTTTGGACTTTAGGTGTTCAGGAAGTGATTCAACTTGGAATACTATTCAACGAAGGTCGTTTCGACGCCTCTAGAATTGTTGCATTAACGGGAGGGCCACTAACACAGCCTAAGTATGTAAAAACATATCAGGGTGCTAACGTAGGTGAATTGTTAGAAGGAAACATGGCCTCTGCCAGCAATCGTATCGTTTCTGGAGATGTATTGAGTGGTGCACAGAAAGGGGCTGGAGAATTCTTGAACTTCCACGATGATCAAATAACAGTATTAGAAGAAGGAAACGAATACGAAATGTTCGGTTGGTTATTACCATTGACACCTCGCCCTACGATTTCTAATACTTATCCAAATGCTTTATTTGGAGATATGAAATTTGAAGCCAACACGAATACACACGGTGAAAAGCGTGCATTCGTAGTGACTGGACAATATGAAAAAGTATTGCCAATGGATATTTTCCCACAGCACTTAATGAAAGCAATCTTAGTAAATGACTTCGAAAGAATGGAAGGACTGGGACTTTGCGAACTGAGTGAAGAGGATGTTGCACTTTGTGAGTTCGTATGTACCTCAAAGCAACCATTACAATCTATCCTTAGAGAAGGTTTGGAAGTGATGCGTTCGCAAGGGTAAGAGCTGTATTTTTTGCCAGCGCACCCCCCAGCCCCTAAAGGGGAGCTTCCACGCGTAAGCATATCGGTGGAAACAAAAGTTGGCTTTAAGGGGGACAGTAGTATTAATTTTAACAATTGAAATAATATAACAACAACATGGGATTGTTAGACTTCGTAAAAAAAATAGAACCAGAAAAGAAGAAATCACCATTCTTACACACATTGTATGATGGCTTCTTTACTTTCTTATACGCTCCTGATCACGTAACGAAAGGAAAAGGTGTTCATATCCGTGATGGTATGGACTTGAAGCGTACCATGGTAATGGTGGTGGTGGCGATGCAACTGTGTTACGTCTTCGGTACCTTTAATATTGGACACCAACACTTTTCTGCATTGGGAATGTACCCAAGTTTCTTTGAAGGTTTCCACCTTAAATTAGCTTACGGTTTAATTCAGCTTTTACCAATCTTTATCGTAGCACACGTTGTAGGTCTGGGAATTGAATTCTGGTATGCCGCCAAAAAAGGTCATGCCATTGAAGAAGGATTCCTGGTGTCGGGTGCTTTGATTCCATTAATTATGCCGCCAGACATTCCATTGTGGATATTGGCTTTGTCAATTGCTTTCGCCGTTATTATCGGAAAAGAAGCCTTTGGTGGAACGGGTATGAATATTTTGAATATCGCCTTGTTAGCCCGTGTCTTTGTCTTCTTCGCTTATCCAACCACCATTTCTGGAGACAGTGTATGGGTAGCTGGTTTGGCAGATCAAGGAGCAGGTCTGGTTTCTGAATATGGCTGGGGAGTCAATCTCTTCAATGGTTTATTTGAATCATTTGGATGGGATACCTTTAGGAGCGGCGTCCCCGTAGTCGATGGTTACTCCGGTGCAACGCCGTTGAGTTTAGCATATCAAGGTGGATGGGAAGCTGTAACAGAAAAATACTCTATGTCTCAAATGCTTTGGGGAGGAATTCCTGGATCTATTGGAGAAACTTGTAAGCCATTTATTCTCTTCGGTGCCGGTATGTTAATCGTAACTGGAATCGCTAGTTGGAGAGTGATGTTGAGCATGTTCATCGGAGCTGCTTTATGTGGATGGTTGTTCAATATCTGGGGTGTAACTGAATTTATGAACGTTCCATGGCAGTACCAATTCTACATGGGCTCTTTCTTCTTCGCAATGGCTTTCATGGCTACAGATCCGGTAACCGCAGCTTCTACTGCGACCGGTAAATGGATATATGGTTTCTTCATCGGTTTTGTAGGAATGATTGTTAGAGTAATTAACCCAGCATACCCAGAAGGTTGGATGTTGGCGATCTTGTTCATGAACGTATTCGCACCGCTTATCGATCACTACGTACTCGAAGCAAACGTCAGCAGACGATTGGCGAGAAACAAAAAAGAAGAAGTTTTGCCTGCTTACATGAAAGAAGAGGCAGCACCTGCTACGGCAGAGTAAGATTTTTAGCGCATTAAAATTATAATAAAATAACGATGAATGTGAAGCGTTTTTAGGATCATCACATTTATAAAAAAAAAGAAAAATGCACAGTACTAGATATATATACACTTTTGTTTTCGTAATGACAACGGGTGTAGCCTTATTGTTAACTGGCTTGTACATGGGATGGAAAGATCAATCTAAGATCAATGAATCCATTTTCAACAAGCGTGCAATTTTGAAATCCATCAACGATTACCTTGGAGAAGGAAAAGACGCTGATGATATTCCCGATGAAGAAGTACTCTCTATTTTTGACGGCCGTGTTCAACAAATTGCTTTGGATATGACTGGTGAAGAATTAGAAGCTGCGGACATCGTTGCTGCTGGTTACAAAGGAGGGAAACCAGAGAACATCGATATGAAAAAGGAAAAGAAGAAAAACGAAGCGGATCGTATTTTTCCATTATACATATATAGTGATGCTGGAAAAACATTCTACATTACTTCTGTGAGAGGAAATGGACTATGGGATGAAATCTGGGGAAATATCGCACTGGAATCTGACATGGCAACCATCGTAGGTGCTTCTTTCGACCACAAAGGAGAGACGCCAGGTTTGGGTGCAGAAATAAAAGACAATCCTGTTTTCGCTAGAAACTTCAAATCAAAAAAGATTTATGCAGCTTCTGGTGAATATACTTCCGTGAAAGTAATGAAAGGGGTAGCGAAGAAAGGAGATGTACATGCAGTGGACGGTATTTCAGGAGCTACCGTAACAGCAAATGGTGTTTCAGAAATGTTAGATCGTTGCTTGAAATACTACGAGCCTTATTTTAATAAAACTAAAGGAGCGAAAGGAAAGCCCTTAGGGCAGAAGTAGACTAAGTTAAGGGAGGACGATTTTCTTAGTAGAAAGGATTAAAGATTAAGGATGTAAAATTAAGGATTATTCGCTCAGACGCAAAATCCTTATTTACGCTTGAAGAAAAAATCTTTGATCGATAATTGGATAAACAAAATTGAACTTTTTCAAAATTGATAAAAAATGGCAGAAGATTTATTACAGAAAGACACGTTGAAAGCAGCTGCGAAGGAACCATTGTTTGGTAAAGTAGAAAAGAAATTGCTGAAGGATCCTTTGAATGATAACAATCCAATTACAGTACAGGTATTGGGTGTTTGTTCTGCATTGGCGGTAACCTCTTTGATTTACCCATCATTGGTAATGTCAATTGCGGTAGTATTTGTTTGTGGCTTTGCTTCTTTGTTTACTTCATTGGTAAGAAACCACATTCCAAAGCAGGTACGTATGATCGTACAGCTGGTAATTATTGCCACTTTGGTAACCATCGTTGAGTTGGCACTAAAAAGATTCAACTACCCAATCTACAAGCAGCTATCTGTTTATATCGGATTGATTATTACCAACTGTATCGTAATGGGACGTTTGGAAGCATTCGCAATGGCTAATAAGCCTTGGCGTTCTTTCGTAGATGGTATCGGAAACGGTTTGGGATACGGAGCGATTTTGTTGATCGTAGCTTTCGTCAGAGAGTTGTTTGGAAAAGGATCTCTTTTCGCTGGTAGTCCAATTGAATGGAAAATCATCGGAGCAAGTCCTGATTACATGATCAATACTTTAGCGGACGGTTCTTGGTTCGGTTGGTATGCGAATAACAACTTAATGGTATTACCGGCCGCCGCGATGTTTATTATCGGGGTGTTGATTTGGGTCCACAGAAGTTATAATCCGAAGTTGGTGGATATTTCGTAGATTTTTTGGGTAACCGCAACAGCCTGCTTTGAGTTTGTCGAAGGGACACCAAGAATGCGCTACATTTTCCTCATGGAAAAGAAAAACATTGCGCTTTTTATGCAGGTTTAACACATAGGCACAGAGAACACATAGCCTTCTATTGCAAAAGAGCACATAGTAATTTACTTTTAGTAAATTTTACATAGTTCATATAAGAAAATACGGCTCACAAAATTCTGCCTCAGTGAGCTATGTAAAAAAAACACAGAGTGTTTTTTCTATGTGAACTTTCACGATCGGGAGCTATGTGCTCTATGTGACTATGTGTTTAAAAATACATTAGAAGAGCTAAGTGAAAAAATAGTATAACGATCAGACTTTTTATATCGGGTGAATATTGTTAGAAAGCCCGAACAGTAATTAAATCAAAAATAAAGAAAATGGATTTTTTCAACGTATTTATAAAAGCAGCTTTCGTAGAGAACTTGGTATTGGCATACTTCCTCGGAATGTGTTCTTACCTGGCCGTTTCCAAAACAGTAAAGACCGCTTTCGGTTTAGGACTGGCTGTAATCTTCGTATTAGCAGTAACGATGCCGATCAACTGGTTGATTAGCGAAAAACTATTGAGCGAAAACGGTTTGTTCGGAATCGATTTGACCTTCCTTCGTTTCATTCTTTTTATCGCTGTAATTGCCTCTATGGTACAGTTGGTGGAAATGATCGTAGAAAAAGTATCACCAGCACTTTACAACTCACTTGGTATTTTCTTACCATTGATCACCGTAAACTGTGCGATTCTTGGTGGATCACTTTTTATGGTAGCCAGAGATTACAACTTCATGGATTCACTGGCCTTTGGTTTAGGTGGTGGCTTCGGTTGGTTCTTAGCAATCATCGCTATTGCTGCAATTCGTGAAAAAATCCGTTACTCAAATGTTCCTCCTGCCCTACGTGGCTTAGGAATGGCCTTTATTTTGACAGGGTTAATGGGAATCGCTTTCATGAGCTTGATGGGAATTGACCCTGCGGCTTTAGGGAAGTAATTAAGTAGGAAGTTTTAAGTAGTAGGTGTTAAGTAGTAAGTTAAAATTTGAATTATCATTAAAACACACCCGCTGACCCAGTCGGGCAGGTCAAAAAACCGATACCTGGGAAATACGTTAGAAGGTTTTAGATTTAGATTGATATTTTAATTTAGATTCAAATATATCAGTAGTTAAAAAATAGGTAACCGTTAATCAATAATTAGCTTCTTTGTAAATACGATAGTGGGAAGTTAACATTTAATGGTTTTAGTTAAAAGTTGAAAAATATGATACTTCTATCCACAGCAACAACAATCCTTTCCGCAGTAGCGGTCTTTAGTAGCGTGATCATGCTGCTTTCTTTCATGCTTATTTTGGCAAGAAAGCGATTAGTACCTCAGGGCGATGTGAAAATCATCGTGAATGGTGACGAAGCAAATCCTATTTTGGCGCAGCCAGGATCGAATTTGCTAACCGTTCTTTCGGAAAAAAATATCTTCTTACCATCCGCTTGTGGTGGTGGTGGAACTTGCGCAATGTGCGAATGTCACGTAGACGAAGGAGGAGGAGATGTATTGCCTACAGAATTGAATCACTTAACTAGAAAAGAAGCGGCGGAAAATAAAAGATTGTCTTGCCAGGTGAAAGTGAGAAATGATATGAAGATCAGAATTCCAGAAGAGATCTTTGGAATTAAGAAATGGGAATGTGAAGTTGTTTCCAATTATAACGTGGCGACTTTCATTAAGGAGTTTATCGTGAAATTGCCAGAAGGAGAGAACTTAGATTTCGAAGCGGGCGGATATATCCAAATTGATGTACCAGAGATTGAAGTTGATTATAAAGACATGGATATCACGGCGCACCCTAAGTACCATGACTCTCCGGATAAATTCCAGAAGGACTGGGAGAAGTTCAATATGTTCGATTTGAAGATGAAGAACGATGAAGAAATCTTCAGAGCCTACTCCATGTCTAATCACCCGGCAGAAGGAAATATTGTTTCCTTGACCATTCGTATTGCAACGCCACCATTTGATAGAAAGTCCGGTGGTTGGATGGCGGTGAATCCAGGGATTTGTTCTTCCTACGTGTTCGGGTGTAAGCCAGGAGATAAAGTGACCATCTCTGGTCCTTACGGTGAATTCTTTATTAAAGAAACAGAGTCAGAAATGTTATACGTGGGTGGTGGAGCAGGAATGGCGCCGATGCGTTCTCACTTGTACCACTTATTCCACACCTTGAAGACAGGTCGTAAAGTAACTTTCTTCTATGGTGGTAGAACGAAACAAGAATTGTTCTACGTAGAAGAGTTTAGAGAAATCGAAAAGCAATTCCCGAATTTCAAATTTGCAATTGCACTAGATAATCCTTTACCAGAAGACAACTGGGTATTGAAAAAAGACCTCGACGATCCAGAAGGTGACGGTTTCAAAGGATACGTTCACAACGTAGTAATCGACGAATTCCTAAGTAAGCACGAAGCACCAGAAGATTTAGAACTATACTTCTGTGGACCTCCTATGATGAATCAGTCCGTTATCAAAATGGCTGACGATTGGGGTATCCCAGAAGAGAATGTTGCTTTTGATGATTTTGGAGGGTAGGACGGTTTTACGGAGGATGGCCGCGCTTACGGCTTCTAGTTGAAACTTTATTTACCTTTCGGAATATTGAAAGAAGGAACCCGCTTGACTTTGTTGAGCGGGTTTTTTGTTTAGTTACATCTTTTCCAAAAACCAATCCCGCAAACTTTGTGGTTGCATCCCAATGACTTTTTCTCGAAGTAGCGCCTTCTTTTTTTTATCATAAGGAGGTAGAGCAATCAGTTTTTTAGTAAGCCGAATTACATTCTGATACACTGCTTTGTGGTAGCCTATTTTTGTTTTTCGCTGAAGATAAATTCGCATACTTTCCAGAATAGCATCCAGCTTTTCAAAATCTTCCAGATCGTAATAGATTTTTAATAAAATGGTTTTGGCACTTAGCATCAGGAGATAGTCGTCTGTATCAAAATCCGTCAAAAGAGATTTGGCCTCTTCGTATTTCTTTTGCTCGTAGCGGAGGGCAGCGGTAACATAGCGGACGGTCGCTTCTCGTACCATAGGATTGAGTTTGGATTGATACTGTTCAATGAAGCCGTCGAGCCAATTCAATTGCTGTAGCTTAATGCCAGCAGAGAGAATATTCTTGAAGGTAAAAGGCGACAGCTCATCGTTTTCAATCAGCGTACCCTGTTCTATCCCTGTTTTATATAGTTCAAACAATTCATTTACATAATCCCGCCCGCCTTCGTTGGCACGTCGAATACAAATGTTGATGGCAGCTAGGTAGATGTCCTTAATTTCAGTGAATGTAAAATACGAGCTATGGCTTTCGATTTGCTGTCTAAATTTTTTGAAATGCTCCTTGCCACTTTCTGCCGATATGGCCTTGTAATAATTATAGTAGATGGCAATAGGAGGATGGTCTAAATACGATGGATGCTTTTCCACAAAATCGATGACTACGGTTATTAATTCTGTTTCATACTCCTTTTCAAAGACCGCCTGATGAGAAATTTGAAAACAATGGTAACGGATTTTTTCAGCAATGTAGTAGAGATCCAGTGCATTACTGACTTCTTCCAGATTGTTTTCAGAACGTTGAATGCGGGGGCTGGAATAATTGTAATACTCTTTTTCCAAATCGTAGAGCTGGCGGAGGTATTCCGAATTTCGTAGTTTGTTTTTAGAAAGAAGCGTTCTGTACTCCTTTATTTTTTTGACAAAAGGCTTTCCCATTTTTCTTTCTCTATAAGCTTGGGCACTATGAAACTTAAGCAAAGTCTTATCCTTTTTTATTTGCTGAAAAGCTAAAAAATCCTCCAGTAACTTATACAGATAGCTGAATAAAAAATAGGCTGCCTCTTGGTTGTACTCCTTATTTGGATGTACCGCTAGGAAAGCCTCTTGTCGATCCACTTGCTTTTTCTGCCTTTCTTTTAACCAGTAGAAAAGCTTTATCACATCGTTTCTTTTATTGAAAAAGGGAGACTTCAAAAAATCCTCAAAATGATTCAATTCCCATTTACTAAGCTGGTAGAACAGTGTTGTTAGTCTCATTTGTTACATTTTCTGAAAATAATTCTTTGGAAATAAAGAAAATAATTTTTTAGAAAATTATAGCTATTTACCTTTAATTTTAATAAAAAAACACATTTTTTATTTTAGAATCGACTTAAAATGTACTTTATTATGGAACTAGGAATCCTCATATTTATAATATCAATTGTAAAAAACAAAAGCAACTTGTTATGAAAAAGCGATACCATAAGTTCCTGCTCTCATTACTGTGCAGTATTTTTTTTAGCCATGGCCCTTTGCTGGCAAAAACAACAACTGCGATCTCTACAACCATTAGCGTAGAAGATTCTTTGGAATTGGTGACGCTTTGGACTGCGCTGGATGGTCCCAACTGGACAAACAATACCTGGGATTTGCAAAGTCCTGTCTCGACCTGGGATGGCATTGTCTTAAATTCAGATAATTCTTTAGTCCTTGCTATTTATCTTCAGGATATTTTAACCACAAATGTAACACTTCCCAATATCTCGATTGCCAGTTTGAAAGAGTTGATCTTATATTTTGAGTCACAAATAGGGAATAATAATTCACTGAGAGGAGCGATACCTGATTTTTCACTTCCCGCTCTGGAATATCTTGATCTAAGTAATAACGAATTGGATGGAAGCATCCCCGATTTTACAGGGATGCCCAATCTGGAAAAACTGATACTACATAACAATAATTTATCGGAATTTATCCCGAACTTCTCGAACTTGCCAAATTTAGAATGGCTTGACATAAGTAGCAATGAAATGAGCGGGACCATTCCAATATTCGATTTACCAGCACTCGAATATCTGAATTTGAGTTATAATAATACCAGCGGAACCATTCCTAATTTCGACTTACCAGCATTGAGAATGCTCTGGATCATAGACGGTAATTTAATTGGCCCTATTCCAAATTTTACCGCACTGCCCAATTTGAAGGAATTGAACTTAAGCGAAAATCCCTTCAATACTCCAATTCCCAACTTTAGCAATTTGTTGAATTTGGAAAAGCTGGACATCTCCGATTGTGGATTGATAGGGGAGATCCCAAACTTCAACCTGCCAATGTTGGAAAGAATAGAACTTCATGACAATATGTTGACGGGGCAGGTTCCAAATTTTGATTTACCAGCATTAACAAGCTTAATACTTTACGACAATCAATTATCCGGAACGCTACCTCTATTCAATTTGCCAAACTTAGAGGTTTTATATCTATATGAGAATCAAATCTCTGGAGCCATTCCGACCATGGTGTTGCCCAGTTTGAGAAGATTAGAACTACAGCAAAATCAGCTGTCTGGAGCTATTCCCAACTTCGACTTTCCCAACCTTCAGCAGTTAAATCTAAGCGGAAATTTATTAGTAGGAGAGATCCCAAATTTCAATATGTCTCTACTAACAGAATTGCGATTGTCTTTTAACCAGCTACAAGGCAGCATTCCAAATTTTGATCTACCGGCTTTGGAGCTACTGGAATTGCAAGTCAATGCCGACCTGACCGGAAGTATCCCGGATTTTAACTTGCCACAGCTACAATTTTTATATCTGCGAGGTTGTAACCTCATAGGAACTCTTCCAGACTTGCAACAGACGAATTTACAAGAAGTACAGGTGGATAGTAATGTATTGACAGGAGAACTTCCTGATTTCTCTCAGCACGAAGGGCTTACCAGTTTTACCTTTAGTAACAATCAGTTTTCGGGCTGCTATCCGCTCTGGCTTTGTACGCTCAGCAGTTTTGTTTATACCTCATTCAATCCAGGTTTACCTGATGGTGGATCAGCAGCGACCTATGTAGCTTTCTGTCAAAACCCAGGATCACAATATGGCCGTTCTTGTGATGATGGAGACCCAAACACTACGGGCGAAATTATTCAACCCGACTGCTCTTGTAGCACCGAAAATAGTTTCACCAATTTTGTAAGTGGCAAGTTATTTATGGACACCCTGGAGAATTGTAGCTATGATGTCGAAGAACTTCCTTTAGAAAATTGGCTCATTATCGCCAACAATAATCTGACAAATCATTACGCCGTAACGGACTCTTTGGGGTGTTTTAAAATCTATACAGACACTGGGCAATATAATTTGCAGACTATTTTACCAAATGATTATTGGTTCCTCTGTTCGGGGTTTCAGGATACCAGCTTTTATTTTTCCAACGCTACGGATAGCCTTTCTATAAACTTACCACTACAAGCTGAATTTTACTGTCCGGTAATGGAGGTAGACATAGGAACCGCCATTACCAGAATTTGTGGTACACCAACTTATACCCTAAGTTATATCAATCAGGGAACTGCTCTGGCAGAGGACGCCTATGTTGAAATTACTTTCGACGATTCCTTGTCGGTATTGTCCAGTGTTCCACCCTGGGATAGTCAGGATGGCCAAACGTATACCTTTGAAGTGGGAGATGTAGACATAGCTCAGGGAGGAACCATCGACATAGCAGTGGAAGTCAGTTGTGAAATGGAAATTGGACAAAGCATCTGTGTGGAGGCGCACATGTATCCGGATTCCATCTGCTTTCCGCCAGACCCGCTTTGGGATGGAGCCAGTATTGATTTGCTCGGAAAATGTGAAGGAGATTCCGTCAAGTTTCTGATTAAGAATATCGGAACAACAGATATGACTTCTCCTTTGGGTTATGTCATTATTGAGGACGATCTGATTCTTCGATCCGGAACCTATATGTTACCTGCCGGGGGAGTAGATTCTACCACCGTAGATGCAACAGGAGCGACCTATCGTTTAGAAGCCCAACAATCGCCTTATCATCCTACTGCGACCATACCCGCTGTGTTTGTAGAAGCTTGCACCAATAACAATAGTCCCATAAGTACAGGATTTGTAAATATGTTTCCCATGGACGATGCCGATCCATTTGTGGCCATTGATTGTCGTTCCATCATAGCTGCCTACGATCCGAATGATAAACACGGATTTCCACTGGGCCTGGGAGAGGAGCATATCATTGCAGCTGATACCGATATTGAATATCAGGTACGCTTTCAAAACACAGGAAATGATACGGCCTTTTTAGTAGTCGTAAAAGATTTGTTAGATGTTGCCTTTGATCCAACTACTATAAAGATGGGTGCTTCTAGTCATACTTACGAGTGGACATTGCAACCCGGGGGATTACTGGAAGTTCGATTTCCTAACATTATGTTACCGGATTCTAATATCAATGAATCTGCCTCTCATGGTTTTTTTAAATATAAAATTAAACAACTTTCTGATAACCCACCCGGAACACTAATTAATAATGAGGCCGCTATTTATTTTGATTACAACGACCCAATTCTAACCAATAAGACAACGCATCTGATCGAAACAGCACCTAGCGTTTACGACACTTTGTATGACCAATATTGTGCGCATTGGTTTTATGATCAGGACACTACATGGAATCTTTATGGTTCTTTTGACTATCTTAATCTCTACCAGATCACTTATATTACAACATCAGAGCAACCGATAACTTATATAGATTCACTAATCACTCAAGGACAATCCTATCAGGATATAGTCTACTATAATGACACTACGCTGGTGATACATACTCCTCTTACGGAAGGTTGCGATAGTCTTACTTATGTCAACTTGTCAATTCTTACGGCAATAGCACCCATTCATTTTAATACCGAATTGCAGTTGTATCCTAATCCGGCTGGGGAAAATGTAATACTAATGTTTGATTTATCGGAATCCGAACAGGTGGAAGCTATAAAAATCTATGACCAAATGGGACAGCAGATTCGTAACCATACCTTGAATCAAATGCTTTTAGCTGGTAGAACGGTACTTCCCCTATCGGTAGAGGACCTAGAAAAAGGCTTATATTTTATTTGTGTGGAAGGGGAGGAGAGGACGAATCGGTGGACTGCTCCGTTATTTAAACGGTGAAGAATGTAATGAGAACATTATGCCTTTGAAGGTGCTGTCATCCGATATTAATCAACATTTCTGAAATGTTAAATGTTAGACATCGTAACAAGAAAAATACATATCGACTTGTTTTTTAAAAAATGATTCTTTAATATTGTGTTCATTAAATAATTGGAACTAAACTAAACTCCACAAGAAAGTCACTTTGAGTCAGATCCATTAGGATTTTTAAATTCCATGACTTCGATAAGTGACAACTCTAATTATACTGTCCTAAATTTTTTGCGCGTTTTTCCATAAAAATAACAATACAACTGTAAGTAGATTCAGTCTATTTACACGGTACTGTTATTCATCAGAATAACTGAATCCTCTTTTCCAAGAGGGGGTGGTGAACTGTATGGCGTGCAGTTATTCTACTAAACATTATAGGTTTAAATCATTGTACAACAGTTGGCACATAGGTGTTGCTATCTGAATGGGAGCGGTATGTGTTCAACGACCGATATCCTTGCTCAGGAGCTGTGAAAATTAACTTTAATTCAGCTGTTGTCTATTTAATCTTCTTTGGGGAATGCTGAAAAGCGTAATCCGGTCTAGTAGCGGATCGCTCCATCAAAGAACTTTTTTAATCTTCTTAAATATTTTCAAATGAAAAAGAAATGCTTCATGTTGACAGCCATCGCTATGCTTTGTTGGGTAGCATCCTCGCAGGCCACGATCACGACCACTATGGTCAGTGGAAATCTAATCGTTCAAACTGATCAGGAAGGAATAGGAGGTTTAAAAGGCTGTGATGCTAAAATAGCTAAAAAAAGAGCCGCCTATGTTTTTGAATTGCAACAACAAGCAGGTGCCAAAAAAGGCAGTTGTAGGGCGGGTCAGGGAGGCCGCTGGGAAACGATTGCCATACAAGAATCTGAAACTGGACAAACGGTGTTTGAAAATTTGCCGGATGGGAATTATCGGGTGCTGTGTAGAGTGGGGAAGGCGATTGGTTGTGAGATCAGGGATGTGGAAAAGGGGATGCCGAATCGGTCGATTGTTTATGAGCGGGAGAAGAACGCTTTTGTGGAAGTTGGTGGGGAAGTAGCGGAGAGCGCGGAGGTTGTTGTAGAAGAGGATGGATTGTTGGTATATCCAAATCCGGCTACCGATGAAATTACAATAGTATTAGAAACCGAAATCACAGATTCTGAAATTTCAATATCTATTTTGGATCTATTGGGCAAAACAATTCATACTGAGCGACATGTGTTGACAAAGCAAAATTTATCACAATGGAGAATTAATGTTAAGTCGTTTGCTTCGGGAACCTATGTCGTTTTAGTTCGGGAACGGAGTGGGAGACTGTGGCAGGGGAAATTGGGAGTTATTCAAGACTGAGAAAGGGAGGGGGTATTTGTTTTATTTTTTAATTTGAAAATTTTAATGATATGAAAAATATAGTTAATGAAATTAGAATATTGTGGAAGGTGATTATAGTTCTATTAGTTTTAAGTATTCCTAACTCTTCTTTTGGCCAAGAGCCAGGAGGAGGTGATAATCGACACAAACCTACAGCAATAGTTCCTCCTAGCCCGACAGCAGCGACTTTTGCGGAATATGGTAATTTTCCTGTTAATATGGCTAATGGTACTGCGAATATATCTATTCCTCTATATTCTTTTAGTGGAGATGGTCTTAGTGTTCCTCTTTCCCTATCCTATCATTCTGGAGGAACAAAAGTTGATGAAATTTCCAGTTGGGTAGGTTTAGGCTGGTCGTTAAACGGAGGAGGTGTAATTACCAGATCCGTGATGGGAAGGCCTGATGAATTATCATTTGGATATATGCACATGGTAGAACAGATTAATGAATCATTCGAAAATAATGACCTAACGCTTTCTTTTTTAGAAAATATAGATGGAGGAGTTTATGACGGAGACCCCGATCAGTTTAATTTTAATTTTGGAAACTACTCTGGTAAATTTGTATTTGTAGGAATAAACGAAATTAAAACAATTCCTCAACAAGACTTAATAATTGAACCATTTTATGTCTCAGGAAACCATCATATAAATTCTTTTAAAGTAACTACACCTGAAGGAATTCAATATACGTTTGACAAAAAAGAATACTCATTAGTTGAAAATTATTTGGAGACAGGTGGAGTAAGTGATTGTGTTAATTTAGCGGAGTACCCAAATGAATTTGCGCCTACAGCCTGGTATTTATCTAATATCTTTAATCCTAATACAAATGATAATATTGCCTTGACTTATGAAGCACATTCCATTAATTACGATCAAGCCAATTTTGCTAATCATACCTTTCGGCAAATGGTTCAGGAGCTCTGGTATTGTTCGCACCCTGCTTCAGGATCACCTCTTACAAGTTGTACAGGTTACTCTAAAAAGACAGAAAATGGTTTGCACTTACAAACGATATCAGGTAAGTATGGAAGTATTGAATTTATTGCTGCTGGGGAACGATTAGACTTATTAGGAGGGAATGGAACCAATGGCGGTACAAATCGTTTGTCCGAAATTCATATCAAAGGTGCACAAGGAGCTCTTTTGAAGAAATATGTTTTTACACAAGCCTGGACAGAGTCAACAGAGAATTTGGATGTGCCCAATGAACATCGGAAATTTAGAATGTACTTGGAGTCTGTCCAAGAAATTGGAAGTGATGGAATTAGCAAGCCGCCATATAGTTTTGATTATCATAATAGAGATCTTCTTCCCGCAAGGCTTTCCTACAGTCAAGATCATTGGGGGTATTATAATGGCGCAGACAATGATGTGATGATCCCTGATTCTGACTATGAAGGTTTGGTCTATACAGATATGTCTGCTTATACTGGAGCGGATAGAGAAACTAATGTTAATTATGCGAATTATGGACTTCTAAAGAAAATCACCTATCCTACATCTGGTACTACTGAGTTTGAATATGAGGGTCACCAATATACATCTAATGAACCTGTTCCTGAAGTACTGCCATTTACAGAAGGTGCTGTAGCGATTCAGAGCTGTGACCATAATCAAACGAATAATTGCGACCTGATATATAATGAATCAAGTGAATTTACGCTTATAAACCCACAGAATGTTATTTTATTTAGACAACTTCAGAAACAAATACCTCAGAATAATGGCCCAATTGGAGCACCGGAACCTACTTGTGGGTTAATAAAATTTGATACGACTACAAATGATTGGGTTGATGTTCCTTTGGTGGGTGATTTTCATTTTATATTAGGAAATGATGGCATTACACTTACAGCAGAAATATGGAATCATCAGAATAGTATGAGTTTTCCCATTTCTTTAACAGGTGGAACATATAAACTTTGGGCTGAGTCGGGCTTGTATATTAGTCAGGCTAGAATTAACCTTTGGTGTGATACTGAAACGGGAAACGAAACTTATCCAGAAATAAAGGCAGGAGGAGCAAGAATAGCAAGAATGGAAAGCTCTCCTAATACTCCTGACCCTGAGGTTATTGTAACGTATGAGTATGAACCATTTTATTTTTCAGGAGCTAGAGGGGCGAATTATGATAGATTGGAAGATTATAAGGTGAAAACAGGAGATGTAGATGATCAAGACTCAAATAATACTTGTGGAAGTCATGACTGTAAACAAGTATCGCTAACATCGAATGGTTTAGGGGGAAGCCAGGTAGGGAATCTAGTCTCTTATAGGCAAGTCAATGAAATATATCCTGATAATGGTAAAACTCGTAATGATTTTAGTGTGATGTTCAATACGCCTCCAACTTTGAATGATCATCCTTTATCTCCTTTTATAGGGACAGTATGGGTAGATAATTCGTGGGGAAGAGGTAAGCTTCTACATAAGACTGTTTTTGATGAAAATGAAACAATCTTAGCTGAAGAAATCAATGAGTACGACTTTTTTAATGAGACAAATAATTTAACACTTTATGGCCTTAATGCTCGCTATGTATATTATGAACATTGTCAACCTTTTTTAGGTGGGCCGTTAGTTAATTATGCTTATGAATATTACCGCCTTTTTTCCAATAGAGTAATACTAGAAAACTCTCAATCCATAGTCTACGACCAAAACGGCGAAAACCCAATAACTACTAGCACGACATATGCCTATGGTTCGGATCATACAAATCCACTCAAAATTATCATGTCTGGAGGAGGAGTATCTCAAATAACGGATATCACCTATGCCCACGAAGCCGATGCAGCTGAACATCCAGTAGCTACTGAAATGGTCGCCAGAAACATGGTCTCCATCCCCTTAGAAACCACAGTTACTGGAACAATTCAAAGTGGAGGTAAAACAGTTTATACCCTCCATGAAGACATGATCTTGCCTCTTGAGTTTCATCAGCAAATGGGTAGTTCAGAATTGCAGTTAGTTGGAACTTTATCTTATACCGATAATGATCCCTTTCCTGACGAATATCAAAAGGCAAATGACCCAGCTAACCCTGAAATTTACAACTGGTATCCAGCTGGCTCAACAAAAGAAGGCCTCTTAGCGTCCAAGAAATATATTGGCTGGACTCAAACCTTTGACTATCATTCAAATAGCCGTTTATTAACTTCCCAACAAGACATTGATGGGCAGGTCATTTCTTATGATTATGATGGCTTACAAAGGTTAGAGACCATCACTGCAAGAGAAGGAGCCGTAATTACAGAAAATGGTTATAGCTATGGACCTGGAAGTAATTCGATAAGCAGCACTACTACCTTCACCGACGGAACAAGCCCTCAATCCACCAAACAATACTTTGACGGACTAGGAAGAGGTACCCGTACCTTTCAAAATGGAGTAATACAAGAAAAAGTCAAATACGATAATATCGGGCGAGTAGCGGAAAATACCTATTTGCCGGGGACCTCAACGGTTACGAAATACACCTATGAACCTTCTCCCTTAAACCGAGCCTTAATAGAAACATACCCTGATGAATCTACGGTTCTACATCACCATTTACATCAGGGAGGTCTAAGGAAAAAAGGAGTAACGGATGAAAATGGAAATACATCCTATAGCTTGACTAATATTCTTGGACAGTTGAAACGACAAACAAATGCGCTATCGCATAGTACAATCTACAGTTACGACCCTTATGGTAATATAGAAGAGGTTACAGCTCCAAATGGAGAGATTTACAAATATGATTATGATGATCGCAGTCGTCTTGTTGAAAAGACTGTTCCGGGAGCAGGAATTCAAAAGTTTAGTTACAATAATAGAGACCTACTAGTCGCATCCCAAGATGAAAATTTAAAAGCAGACGGACGTTGGCTTGCCACCAGTTACGACAGTTACGGACGGCCAACCACTAGTGGTTTTTATAGTGGAACTCCCGGTAACTTAAATAACCTAAGCCCTCAAGAAATTCTCACAGAAACTTATTATGATAGTTACAACAACGTACCAGATATTCCAAACATGAATGCTTCCTGTACTGGTGGCGGTGCTATTCTAACAGGCAAAGTAGTTGGCACAAAAGTCAACATCATGGATGGAAAAAATCTTGGATCAGAATATACATATACCTTAAATTGTATTGATGATTTTGGAAGAGTGGAAATAATGAGCAGTAACAATCACCTAAGTGACGGTTCGGGTTGGGATGAAATATCAAATACCCTTGACCTAGCCGATAATATTCTAGTGACAGACCATAGGCATAATGCTGGTGAGGAATCGATTTCAATCACAAATACTTTTAGTTACGACAACTTCTTCCGTCGAACAAAAGCCTGGCATCAAATAAATGGTGGAGCAAACCGATTGGTGAGCTGGGACAACTACAACAATGCAGGACAACTAGTCAATAAGTATTTAGGCTATAATGAAAATGCTGTAGGCTCAGCGCCTCAGTATTTACAAAGAATGAGTTACGACTACAATATCCGTGGTTGGTTGACTAGTATAAACGACGTAGATGCCCTTAAAGATATTCCTGTTGCGGAATGTGATGTTAGTCCTCCGATCCCTCCTATATGTCCCCGCGCCTGTGACTATACTTTAAAATTCAACTGTGGAAACACCGGTACAACTGTTGTTGGCATCTCTGTTGGAGGAGGACGCCAATCGATTCGCTTGAATAATGTGCCTTGTGAAAATATACTTGAAATAGAACAAATTATTGAAGATTGGTTAGACACCAATGGTTATATGTATGATGATGTAATCGTCTCTAATCCCAATGGTATAGTTACGATTACCATATTTGCATCTAAAATACCATTTGATGATATTAGTATAGCCGTACCGAATAACAATGCAGGGGGAGGAAATGGAGGCTCGGTTATCCAGGGAGGTGGAGGCGGTCGTCCTCCCACAAACGGAGGCGGTGGATCAACTACAAATGGGGCAGGGCCAAAAGCCTTGGGAACGATTCGATTTACCCGCTTTAATTGTAGCGGGGTATCTGCGGCTTTAGAATTTCCGGAAAGTATTGTCAGTTTATGTGAAAGCTATGGCTACGTCGCAGAGCGATGTCCTTATAGAACCTTACAAGATTCTTGCGTTAACTGCGACAGTCTGGGTATCAGTTTACCGGAAGAGGATTGTAGCTACTGTACACCATTAGAAGTAAGATGTGAAGATTGCGAAAGTCTAGCTTATCCTTCTTGTGAGACCTGCCCATTGACGGTAAAATACATCCGACCAACTCGACTACAAATTGCTTATAACCTTAATGACCTTAACAATAGTAATACAAGTGCTTATTTAATCCGTATGATGGAAACGGCAGATTTCTATCTGCATGACGATAGTTATCGGAAAAGTGACCGTAACCACATATTGTTAGTTGGGGAGCATCCAACATTAAGTAGTAATGAATTGATCCATGACTTAGATATAGCGATAAATGATCTTGTCGTAGGTTCGGAAAATTTAACAGTGGTTACTACTGCTATTGAAGAACAGGTCGCTGAAGAGTTAGTTATGGCAGGAGTAGATGATCAGGCAATTATTGATGATTTCACCAATGCAGTTGCCAATGCCTTAGCAGGAAGTTGGGATGGCCCTCCGACAACTACAGTGCCCGAGCAGCAAGATGGATATAACGCAAATATTTTCGCTATGGATTTGTTTTATCAAGAAGGCAACGATTTGACGCAAACAGAAGGGCAAGCAAATGGAAACATCTCAGGAATCACCTGGGGAATTAATTCAGGGCATAAACAAACCTATGGTTTTGAATACGACCCAATCAACAGACTGGAAGAAGCAAAACATAGAATGAAAATCGATGTTAATGAGTGGGATGAAAATAATAAATACGGTATGTCTGCGACTTATGATGCTGTTGGTAATATTATGTCGTTAGACAGAAATGGAATAATAGAAATATGTGAAACTACCACTGGAGCGGTATTTTATGACTTTGGGCAAATAGATGAATTAGTATATGTTTATGGTAGTGGAAACCGTTTGGGTAGTGTAACTGAATCTAGTAATGAGGAACATGGTTTTAAAACGGGTGGTTCTGGTTATGGTTATGACGGAAACGGAAACATCAATTCTTCTAACAAGGGAATTTTTGAATACAACCATTTGAATCTTCCCTATTCTTTCTCAGGGGGTGGAAGCATAAATTGGAAGTATGACGCTGCAGGGGCAAAGCTCCAAAAACTGGTAGGAGGTGGAGGACAGGATGAAAATTATACAAAAGATTATGTCCTAGGAATCGAGTATAGGGACGGAGAGATTGAAGCCATTTACCATCCAGAAGGCCGTGCGATATATGAAGAGGAAGAATTTATCTATGAATACAATATCAAGGATCATTTGGGGAATGTACGTTTGACGTTTTCGGATAAGGATGATAATGGTTATATTACGCCGTTTGGAGTTTATCCCGGCGGATTGGGGGTGTCATTGGGGGCTGTTAATTATTCTAAGTTTGAAGGGCATGAGGTGATTCAGGAGAATCATTATTATCCTTTCGGCATGGGAATGGAGGGGAGTTGGGATGGGTTGGAGCAAGATCCGGCGCAGGATTATAAGTATGGAGGAAAGGAATTGAATAGTGACTTAGGCCTTGACTGGGCAGACTATCATAATCGTTGGTATGATCCATCAATTGGGAGATTTACTTCTGTAGACAAGTTGGCAGATCATCCGAATCAAATTGATAAATCGCCTTATGCTTATGCTTGGAACGATCCAGTAGGATTAAATGATCCGGATGGGAATTGCCCAGAGTGTGCCAAACGAAAGGTTCAAGAAGGTTTTCTTCGGATCTTTAATGCAGCTGCAACGGCTATAGATCGAGTAAGTACTTCGGTGAGCGCTACTGTTGAAAATGTTATTGACTCAGTGTCTGAAACCTTTGGATTTGTCGAAAGAACAGAAGAAGATAGACTAGAAACGACAGGATATGCTAAAGCAGAATTTAACGTTTCAAAGTTTACTGATCCGGGTAATTATTCAGAAGCAAATGGTTATGTAGATAATGGACAAGATCCTGCCGTAGATGTTGGAATTGGCGTTACATCTAATCTAGTTCATGTTTCTTCAACAAAAGTAGATGCTGGAGTAACTTATTATGAAATGGAATCTTCTACAGATGCAAAAAGTAAAGAAACTACAACAACTTATAAGACTGGTGTAGAGAGAGGAGTTGTATCAGCCTCAATGTTTCATCAACCGAATCAGAATGGCCAGGGAAGTCAATCAGGGGTAGAGCTAGAAGCAGCTGTTGAGGTTAGTCCTACATTACGTTTTAAAGCTAAAGTTGAAATAAATTATGGAAAAGAGAATTAAGTTTATTTTTCTGGTTGGTATTTGTGGGTTTTTAATTAGTTGTGGTAATGGCTCTACTAAAGAAGTTAGAATGCCTCTATCATTATATTTTCATCCAGAGGTAACTAAGAAAATAGTAGTCGTAGGGGATGATCAAGATGTTTTTTCAAATAAGAGCTGGTCGGTAGTAATAGATGATCAGATGTCATTTGATTTACAATGGAGTACTAAAGAGTCATTTTTTCTTAATGCATATTTACCAAGTAGCTTTAGATTAGAGAGTGAAAGTAATGATGAATTTTTATTCAAGAATGATGACGAAGAATCTCTTGAAATATTCTTGTTTGATTCTATTAGTGTGCAAGATGAACGTAAGCATTTATTGTCTGAATTTAAAGGATTGGTAGATCTTTGTAGCTTAGAAAACAACTGCATAACTAAGAAGAAAGTAGGTAATATTTTTTCTTATTCTGGGGGATATTTCATTTCATCATTATTTCACGAGAAAAGGAAATCTAAAGAATTATTAATACTATCTTATCTTGGTTTTGTTAACAAAGAATGGATTTTTTGTAGATATGAAGTTCCTTACAAAGAAGATCTCACATTGAAGCATATGTTGATATTTTCTAGTATATTAAATTATATGGAAATTAAGAATCAAACAATAGTGCCAATGCTTGATGAAGTTATAACTTCAGATCCAATAATATTCTAAACAGGAAGAAAGGAGTTCGTCGGGTCTTCTATGTTGATATCCAAGTAAAAAGAGGAATTAAATTCAGTAAGGCACATTTTTTTAGAGGCTATGACTGTCCAGAGTCAATCATAGCAAGAAGTATTGAGCCCATTTATTTAGAACAATCGCAAAATAAAAACCACCGTGTAAAAAAATAATCAGTCTTCTATTAGTAACCATCTTAAAGATTATCTCAGTTAAGAGTTACAAGATTGTATTAAATTAAAATTTGGAAGTCGCAAACTCCGTAGATATAAACATCAAAAAGAGTGAGAGTTACAGACCCGACGAAACGACCATTCCTATTTCTGATTTTTTTAGAGGAGGTATTTTATTATAAGCTGATAATTGCATACTTTTTTCTTTTGATTAAAACAGATCTAATTCTATTGACCAGTTTTTTAGCGATTCTAATGATGGCCTTGTTAGGTTTCATTCGTACGCAGTAGTTTTGATAAGCTAAACGTAATCCAGGATCGCTTCTAATGGCAACCCAAGCAGATTCGATGATCATGCCTTTAATTTGTGCGTTTCCTCTTTTGGTTATTCTACCAACTCGATGGTTTTCGCCACTAGAATTCGTGTTTGGTATTAACCCAATAATGCTACATAAAGCATCTAAGTTTTTAAACCTTTTAACGTCATCAATTTCAGTTAAAAAGCACATAGCGGTAACAAGTCCTATTCCCGGAATGGAGATTAGAAAACCTACGTTGTCATTATATCTGCTTGTCGTTGATAGTTTACGAATTAACCTTAAAGCCTCTAATTTTTGGTTTCTTTTTTCTTTTAATTGATTGAGGAGTAGTTTTAGCGTTAAATCAGAAATGGAGTCTGCATGATTCTGAAGGTTTGTAATAAGGCTTTTAGGCCAATGCCCTTTTAAGTGAATAGGAATTCCAAAGAAATAAAGATGTCCCCTAATTCTATTTTTAATTCGGGTTAAATCTTTTGATATTCTAGCTCTTGTTCTGACGAGACTACGATCATATTGAAATTGTTTTGAAGGAACATGAATACCAATAGCAAAAGGATCTTGACTACATTTTGCAATTTTCTTACAATCTCGTTTGTCTGTTTTACTTCTTTTCTCTTTGTCAGTTGTCGGTATATCGGCAGGGTGTAAGATTTTGCATTTCATTCCAAAAGCAATTAGCTCTTCGTAAATCCAAAATCCACAAAATCCAGCTTCGTAGGCACATTCGAAGTTTGCACCAGGATAGCTTTTCTTTAAAAAAGTATACAATTGGTCGGGTTCAGGTTCCTGACTAAAAGTTTTAATTATTTTGTGATCACAAAGAATACCTACTTTCCAACTTTTCTTATGGACGTCAATTCCAACGTGAATTGTTAGCCCATGGTAATCCATTTTTGCATCTTGATTTTTCATTGTTTTGGGTTTTAAAGGTTAGGAGTTTGATTTTGATCTCTAAAGTAGTGTCTTTTTGCGTAAGCTTATTCAAACATACAATCTCCGCAGCCAACCATCACCGCGCCAGCTAGGCTTAAAGCCGTAGCTGTCACGGTGTTGGTGGTCTGCTCCGGCCTCCTCACAGTCAGTTCTCGTTGTGCTGTTAAATAATAGCACACCTTCACTGCCTCTAGTATT
>CAZDTI010000056.1:0-28351 GCA_964508085.1 uncultured Saprospiraceae bacterium
CTTTTATTACCCTTATTCTTGAACCAAAAATCAACTAGTGATTCGCATGACTCATGTTTATTATATCATTATGATAATGATCAACTAAACTTCAGTTTTTCCTCCGGTAAAAAGTCTAAGGAAGGCACTCCAAACAAAAAGAAACAATCTTCAAAGTTCAGTTCTTCCTGAATCGTACTCTTAAAAAAACGAACATTTCCCATGAATTTACATCCCCTGAAATTCGTTTTATGATGAAGTGTACTGATAATATCTACATCGCCATGGTACCGTCCATTACTAAAACCTGCTCGATCCATAAATTCAGCATAAGTGAAAAATACATTTCCTCTACAGTCTACCAATGAAAAATCAGCATATTTCTGAAACTTCCCTACGCCAAACTGTAACACGGAATTAAATACTGATGATTGAAAACTTACAGCACCAAAAAAAGAAGCATTCATAAAATTAGCTTGTTGCATGAAAAAACTATTTTGAAATCGTAATTCCTCCTCAAATTTGCAGCCGTTAAAGTAAGCAGCTTGATAGAAGCTAGTCTCTTCAAAATTGGATTCAGCCTTGAACGTTGAGTTAGTAAACACTGTCTTTCCATAGAATAAACCTCCTCTAAAATTTACTGCTTGTTTGAAAGTACAATCCTGAAAAGAGAGATTTCCCATAAAGGTAGTCACCACCATCGTACTAGGTGTTTTTGTGCAAGCGCTTACTACTTTTTCAAAAACACAATTGACAAATGTAATAGATGGAGTAACAGTCACGCCGTATAATCCTTCTTTAATTAGATGGGATTCCAACAGTTTAGTTATTTCTATTTCGTTCTCAAAAGTCTTGTTTTTAAGTACCAGAGCAGTCTCTGAACGCAATAAATCACTCCAGCTCCTTTCAGAGGATACAGTCGTTTTTTGCGTAAGGCAAGAGCTATGAAGTAGGACTATGATAAGAAGGAAAATATGTTTCATTTTATTATTTATTGAATCAGGAGAAAGCAATTATGCTTTCTCCTGAAAGATTGATAAGATAGAAAGAAAAGTACTTAGTCGATAAATACAAGATTTTACTTTTGATAAGTACTTCGTTGTAAAGCTGATGCTTCCAGCCTTTGCTGCATATTTCCATTCTCGTATTCTTTCTTGAAAAAGGCATTAATTTCTTCTTTGGTATAGGCATTCGTAAATGTATTGTTTACCGCGCTATTGAAAGTACTTTTCTTCAACTTAGCTACTGTAGGTTGTGTCTCATTTTCAAATGCAAATGTATTGTCGCTGCCTCTACTGTCTTCATCACCTAAAACATTATAACCTTCTTCGAAGTAAACGGGCTCTTCAGTTGTGAAGAAAATATTATTCATTTCATTTGTTTCTGCTTTTGTATCGTAGGAGTCAGCTATTAAAGCCAGGTAATAATACCCTGTAATTGCTGGCATTTGATAATCTCTCACATTGCTAGAAATCCCCCAAACAGTTTCCATAAAACTACTTCCAGATGGAATATTGTAGTTGAAGGAGAACCCCTCCCCTGTCCAACCATAAGTATTTGGAGCTACTGAAGTATCAAAATGATCTCCGAAAATAATTCCATAATCATTAATGTTATACGGGTCGAAATAAAGATAGTGAAAAGACCAATTCGGATTAGGGGAAATATTATCATCTCCAATATTATAGATATTAAATTCTATCTGACGACTGGTAGGATCACCCGTTTGCTGATAGTTGGAATAATCTCCAAAAACCCATGGCGCAATATCTTGTCCTACGATTGTAGGAGGGTTGTTATCATTTGGGCTTGCGCCACCTCCATCTGCTGCGATAAACAATGGCTTGTCTCCATTATAGTCTACACAAAATTCATTGATCATATAATTATAGTCGATCCAGATGTAGCCCTGTGCGCCCCAATTTTCACCCCAGGAATTGATTACCTTAAATGCTCCGTTCTGCCCTTTTCCATCATCGTAGCCTGCAATAACCAAAGCGTGATAAGCATGTTGTCCTACATTCGCAGTTGAGCTACTTGAAGAAAGAACGGTCTCGCTATTCCAGCTCATAAAATTATCTGCCAGCTTAGCGCCTAAAATTACGGGGACATTGTTAGCTATGTTTTGCTTGATACTAACAACGGAAGCTTCAATTTTACGCCAGTACTCTATCTTATTGTCATTTGCTTCTGCACTCCACTCCGATTGAAGATTATTTTGTGAGCAACCAGAAGATAGATCATAGGGGACTGTAGACATTTTGGCAATACCTCTGTTCTGCAAGACATCAAGCGCAGGTGTAAATCCAGTACCTCCACAGTCTGATCCTTTTTGATTGTCGGGTATCGCCGTGAATAAATCTTTTGGACTAAATTGATTGGTTGAAGCCGCTAATTGGCTAGGGGACAAACCCTGGTTCATTCCACTAATTGCAGTTTTTACATTGTATCCCACAGCCCAAGCTACACAAGTTCCAAACTGTCCCTGATCACCAATAGGAGGAAATTTAGAGGTTAAGTCCATTGAGGAAGGTAAATTCCCATTGCTGAATCCAAAGTTAGTTGAAGTTGGAACGGAGCTGAGGTCGTCTTCGCCAGTATACCCCAGTGCAAATTCTGTATCAACGGGTCTGTCAATATCGTTAGGGTTGAGACGATCTCCATTAAAGTCGTTGTCTTTTTCACAACCGGTAACCACAAATAGGGTCATTGTCAATAAAACAGAAAATAAGATTACGGTTAGATTTTTCATGATTTCTTTTTTATAAAGGGTTTGAAATGTGTCAATCTTTATTGATTGTACACCCTTTTATGCGAAAAAGAATATCATGGTACCCAGCTAGTTATTATTTTTTTAAAATTATTTCACAACAGACAATTTTAGCTTAGTAGTTAAGTTTTGATTTTGGTTATTCGATAATCGACATATCCCCAACTCCAATCATTGCCGCCCAGAAAAAAGGATGTTTCCTACGGTTGTCTTCTCCCCTTAAGGTTTGCAATTTTGCTTTTTGCAAGGCCAGATCTTTCGGATCACCTTTCTTCAGTTGGATATAGAAAGCTTTTGTCAAATCCTTTGTAGCCCTGTCGTCAACGACCCATAGTGTAGTTAGAATGCTTTTAGCGCCGGCATAGGCAAAGGCACGAGCAAGGCTGATAATACCCTCCCCTTTCTGCAACTCTCCTGTTGCTGTTTCACAAGCAGATAAAACGACTAGATCTGCGTTGAGCCGAGTATTGTATAGGTCTCGAACGTAAAGGTATTCATTTTCAATGCTGTCTTTTTGTTCTGCGAAAGCGAGAAAAGAATAATCTCCAATTCGGCTGTCCGCAACACCGTGGGTTGACAGATGTACTATCCGGTAATTTCCAGCTAAGTCATTGAATCGTTTTTCTGTAGCTTCTTGATTTAAAAAGTAATCTCCGTTCCAAATTTTACTGGCCGTGAGTACTTCCTCTCCTGAGCTGGGCAATTTTGTAAATGTTTTTCGAACTAAGACATTCTCCAAATTAGGCAACTCCAGAGCCGCCAGTATTGTATCGAGTTCTACATCAAAAGAAGCATTCAATTTTTCGTAACTTCCTTCATAAAATGGAGCGAAAGCTAACAAAGACTTTTCAGGTTCTTGGCGATGTCGATGTTGCTTCTCTTTCATTTCCTTCAGTAGCGCAGCAGAATAACAGTAGCTGAATCGATGCTCTTTTATTAAAAAAGCATAGGAGTTAAAGTTCGCGATACGGCTTGGCTTAGCTTTTAGCAATGCTTCGAAAGGCAGATACCCCAGTACGCCATCAGGAATAATAATGACTTCTTCCGTCAGTAGATTTTTGACCGGCGCTATTAATTTATCGTAAAGCTTAGGCGCTATAGTAGTGTATTGCATTAGCGTTTCCCGAAATTTTTTATCCGTGTACTCGCCTTCACCATAAGCACCGTATATACCTTGTTGTAACTCTTCAATCCATTCTTTCAAAGGGAAATCTTTTTCTATTTCTACTACTTCATAATTATTGGATTGGACTACAAATAAAAAGATACTACTATCTCCTACAAAGTATTCTAACAGCGTCTGATTTTTTGTAACTAGGTTGTTTTGTATTTCCTCTAAGGACACCGTAGAACGATCGTATTTCAGTCGGTAATAATCAGGATAGCTTTTTTCAAACTGCTGCTTTAAGCTTCCATATTCTTGATTGAGATCAAAGAGTTTGCTATTGACTGCTAATATAATGGTATCCGTTTCAGTAAGTCCCTCGCTTTTCTTCTCCTGACGTTGTTTTTCATAGTAAGTGATATTAATACGCAAGTCAGATTCTCTTTCCAATAAAGTATCGGGGATGCCGGAGTAAGCAAGTGCATCTACTTCCTGCAGCTGGGCTCTGAGCAGAGCGGATTTATTTTTTTCAGCGTAAGTGAAGGCTTCTTTTTTTAGTGTATTATTCTTTTGTAATTCTGATTGGAGGATATTGACTTTTATGGCTTGTTCATAGATTGGGGGGAATTGGGATCTCCAGGAGGATAGCTCGGTTTCTTTCGTGGTATATTTTTCAGATAAAACATTAATAAAATTTAGTGCTTCAGAAATGGATTCGTTTGATTTTTCCAAGTAACCTTCATCTCCTGTATTTTCAAATTGAATAAAATTGAGTTCAGAAATATGTTTTAAAGAGCTGAGTAATTCTTTATTCGAAACCACTTCTTCAAAGCTGTCATGAAAGTAACCATTTCGCTCAATAGCCATATTGCAAAAGGCTATTGAGGCATCAATATCTTCAGATTCAAAACAGATCTGACTATATAGATTATAGCCCATTGCAATTCTAGATTGATATCCTTTTAAATTAGTATTCCAAATATCTAAGGCTTTTTGTATGTCCAGCAACGCCTGCTCGTAGTTATTGCATTTCATATTTATTTCGGCCAAATTCAAATAACAATATGCTAGATATTCATGATTATCTCCTAGTTTAAATTTAAAAATATCAAGTGCTTTTTTGATATTATACATTCCTTCATTATACTCTTCAGCTAGAATGTACGCAGTCCCTAGATTTAAAAAAGAGCGTCCCGATTCGATGTGTTTATCACCAAAAATTTTTAAATTAATATTTAACCCTTTTTTTTGAATAAGAATAGCTTTTTTAAAGTCTTTATTTTCTGCGTAAACTATTCCTATATTTCCATATACCTTAGCCACATGCTCATTTTTTTCACCTAAATTATTCTTTAAAATATGAGCGGATTTCATAAAATATGAAATAGCCTTTAGCATATTCTCTTGATTCCAAAAAATAGTTCCCAAGTCATTAAGTATAGCCGCAGTATTTATGTGGTTTTTGCCTAGTTTTTCTTCATAAATTTTCAATGCATTTTCATCGAATAAAATAGCCTTATAATAATCCCCTTTCCTAGTGTAAGCAGCAGCTAATAGCCCATAGATATCAGCTAAAGAAACATCATCATATCCGGATTGTTTTTTTTCAATTAGCGTTAGGCATTTTTCAAAATAAAAAAGTGATTTTTCAATATTACTTTGTTCCAAATAAATCCTTCCTAAATAACTATAAGGGTCAGCCAAATATGATTCTGGAAAGTCTTCATCAATTAAAAAATTGATGAAGTTCTGAGTATAGTCCAACGCATCCGAAAATCGTCCTGTACGAGAAGCAAATTTCTCCATTTGAGACCAAACTACAAGCATCTCATACGGCTTATCACTAAACACATTTTCGTAAATTGTTTTTGCACTATCTCCCAAAATAAACGCGGTTTCATATTCCCCATTTTCGAATAGATCTTCTGCTTCCTCAAATAGTAATCTTGCCCTCACCGTATCTTGTAAAATAACATCAGTCCCCAGCCCATCACCTTGCGCCGACAAAGAATTTGGAAACACAAAAAACAATACTCCTGTAAAAAATAGTACCGCTAATATCTTTCTATCAAATCCCCGAATAAAACCAATAATCATTAATTTCATTTGTAAATTATTTTATTTTTTCAATTCAGACATATCCCCAACACCAATCATTGCCGCCCAGAAAAAAGGATGCTTTCGTTTATTATCAGCTCCATTTAAAACCTGCAACTTTGCTTTTTGCAGTGCTAAGTCTTTTGGATTTCCTTTTCTTAGTTGAAGGTAAAAAGCTTTGGTCAGATCTTTTGTTGCTGCGTCGTCTACCACCCAGAGCGTTGTCAGAATACTTTTAGCACCAGCATAGGCAAATGCCCTGGCTAGACTAATGATCCCTTCGCCCCGCTGTAGTTCACCAGTGGCTGTTTCACAAGCGGAAAGTACAACTAAATCAGCATTGAGATGGACGTTATACAAGTCGCGGACGTAGAGATATTCATTTTCAATATTGTCTTTTTGTTCTGCGAAAGCGAGGTAAGAGTAATCGCCTACACGGCTATCAGCTACGCCATGAGTGGATAAATGTACGATGCGATAATTGCTGACCAACGCATTAAATTGGTCTTCTGTCGCTGCCTTGTTCAGTAGATGATCTCCGTTCCATATTTTACTAGCGGCAAGGACTTCTTCACCAGAATGAGGTAAGGCTGTTAGAGTTTTTCGAATAGCCACATCATCTAATTCCAGAAGGCCAACCATAGTCAAGGTCGTATCCAGTTCCGCACTAAATAATTCATTCAACTTTTCGTAACTCCCTTCATAAAATGGCGCAAAAGCAATTAGTGATTTTTCAGGTTTCTGCCTGTGTTTCTTCTCTTTCATTTCTTTGAGAAGTTTAGCAGAATAACAATAGCTAAGCCTATGGTCTTTGATAAAAAAAGGATAGCTATTAAAATTGGCAACCCGCTCAGGCTTTGCTTTCAACAGCGCTTCAAACGAGACATATCCCAATACTCCATCAGGGATAATAATGACTTCCTCAGTTAGCAAGTTCTTTATCGGATCAATCAATCTATTGTATAACTTGGGTGCTACGTCAATGTATTGTTTTAAAGTTTCTCCGTATTGTTTGGTTGTAAAATCCTCATTGCCATAAGCACCGTAGATCCCTTCTTGAAAGTCTTTCACCCACTCTTCTAATGGAAAGTCTTTTTTGATTTCTAGTACTTCGAAATTTTCAGGCTGTACTATAAAGGCGAATATACTGCTGTCTCCTACGAAGTACTCCAGAAGTGTTTGTTTTTCAGTCAATAACTCGTTTTGTATTTCAGCTAAAGAAAGAATCGAGCGATCATATTTTAGCTTATAATAATTGGGATAGTTGCTTTCTAATTTATTTTTCAGCGCTTCGTATTGTTCATTGAGGTTGAATAATTTACTACTGAAAACTAAGACCGTGCTGTCCGTTTCAGTGTAGCCCTTGGAATACTCTTCTTGGCGTTTTTTGTCGTAATAAGTGATATCTACCCGAAGGTTAGCTTCTTGCTCTAATAATGACTCGGGAATATCTGCAAATTTTAATGCTTTGGATTCCTGTAAAGACTGGTATAGTCTAATCGACTTAGAATTTTCAGCCAACAAAAACATTTTTTCCTGATGCTCTAATTCATTTGAAATTTTGGATGCGATGTAATTCCCCTGAATAGCATTCTCATAAAAAGGAAAAGTAAACTTAGCAATATTGGAAATATCCGACTGACCCGTTACTTTTAGTTGATAGTCTATTGCGTTTAGCATTTTTACAAATGCTTTGTTAGATAGCTCTAACATCATTTCGTTATTGGTTGTGTAATACCAATCTCTATAAAGAAGTCCCTCTTCATTCAACACCTCTATGACTGCCGATGGCTTTTCAACTTTTGTAAATACATTTGGAGTAGTAATACCATAAGAATAGTAAGCTTTAGAAAAATAATCCATCGCTCTTTCATACTCTTTTTTCTTACCATAAACGATTCCGATCATGGCTTTTGAATCGGCCACTTCTACATGTTGATCCCCATAAGTTTTATGTCTTATTTCAAGTGATTTTTCATGTAACCGGATAGCCTCATCGTAGTTTCCTTTGTCTGTGTAACAAACCGCTAAATTGTTATAACACATTGCAGCGTAAGGATGATCTGCACCATATGCAGCTAATAAAATATCTTTAGAAATTTCATGAAAACTTATCGCTTTGTCTTCTTCGCCTAATCCTTGGTAGCATAATCCCAACCCCATGTTTACCAATCCCACGTAAGGATGCTCTTTGCCTAAACTTTCTGTTAGTGATGGTTTAGCGATTTCATAATATTTTATACCTGTGGTATAATCTCCTTTGGAGAAATAACTTGTTCCTAAGTTATTGTAAGCGTATGCCATAAAAGGGTGATCTTCTCCTAACAAGGCTCTCCTGATTCCGGTTGATTTTAGTTTGAATCTAAGCCCTTTATCAATTTCCCCCATTCGTTCATAAATAACCCCCAAGTCCATATAAGTTGAAGCAATATTTTCATCTACTTCATCGACAAGTGACTTTAATAAGTTAAGTGCTTTTTCATGGTAATAGATCGCTTTTGCAAAATCAACCTTGTTATCATAACAACGCCCTCGGTTGTTATAAATGTGCGCTAGCTTTACAGTCGCTTTTCCTATTTCATTATTTTCGTAAATCAACATAGCCTGTTTACCAACGATTAAGGCAGAATCGACTTTCCCTAGATTCAAATAAAAAGCACTAATACTTCCATAAGAATCGGCAACTTGTAATTCATCAATATCTACAATTCTAGACCTTATACTCAATGCTTTTTTTGCGTATAACAATGCATTTTCATATTGTCCTGCCCCTTCATAATTTACTCCAATGAAGTCAACGATATTTGCAACCTTTGTACTATCCATTATGGACACCGCATTATATATATCCATCGAATTTGTTGATAACTCTAGCCCTTTCTTGTAATCTGCTTGGTAGTAATAAAACCTCGATTCGCAAAAGTATAAATCCCCAACGATTTCAAAATTCTCCCCTACTGTCTGCTGGAATATTTCTTTCGCTTGTTCTGTTTTAATTAAGACCGAATCCCATTTATTTGTATTAGCCAAAACAATTCCTTCTTTCACTAAGGCTATAGCCAATGAAGTGTCAGCGGCAACATACTTCCCTATTTTCTTTGTATCCTGTCCATTCAACATGAAATTAAAAAGCAAGAAAAAGAAAAAAAGAAAGCTGTTTTTATTTTTTATAGGAAACCACATAAGCTAGGAGTTTTAATTGAAAATTAAATATAGAAAAAAGCCCGAAATTTTCACTCCGGACTCAAGTAAAATCAATGGTTTCTAACCATATAATGCTTCTTTTCTATAATCAACCTCGATATATCCGACTGATCAAATGATCAATAATGTGCGATTTGCTACGAGAATAAAATGTATCCATATCTTCAAGGTACCGGTGGTAGAAAAAGTTAAGAATGAGTCCCAGAATGAGTGCAACCAAAGTGGTATCAAATGCTACATTTAGATGACTTGTGATCAATGGCATTCCTTCTTCTGTTTTCGCCAAATGTGCCATACCGATAGCTGTAGATAAACCAGTCAAGGTTCCGATAAACCCCAAAGAGACAACTGCGCTTATCATGTATCTTACTAGTTCTAAATTACCTTCTAGTTCACCTTTGCTGTTGTCAACTTGCGCATCCAAAACTTGTAATGTATCATTGATAGATTGGTCATTTCGATATTGTGTACAAGCTTTTTTTATAAAGTCGGCTACTAAAAAAGAAAAGCCTCTTTTCTCTAAATCGATGGTATTGAGCTTAATTTGAGCTACCTCCGTTGGTGAAATCACTCGCTGTTCTTCTTTCGGTAGCAAATTCAAATCGAAACCACCATATTGTGTTTTGATGTATTTATGATTATCCTTTAATTCAAACATACCATAGATAAAAAAGGTATACATAAATACATGAATGTAGCCATGTCCTACTCCTCCGAGCATTTGAAAAATACGCTGCATATAAAGCCCTTCCGTAATGGATGCCAGTACCATTAAACAAACCCAGAGTGTAATGGCAATACTGAGACTAATGAATATTTGAAATGATTTGGTTGTCATGATATTGATGTTTAGAATGTTTTATTAAATTTAATTTTGTGCAAATGATTAAGGCTTGTATGGCGTTTGGTTTTAGAGCCGAAAAGTGACAATTCTTTGATTAAGCGAGGCATGGAAACCAGAGTTTAGCCTCAGCTAAATGAGGGTTTTCAGAACGAAACGTAATCAAAAAATTGCGCTTTGTAGGCATATAACTAAATTCCAAACAAGTTCTAGTACATTGTAAAAGTACCGTCCGCTTTCAGTCGGACTTTTGCTAATAAGGTTTTTTCTTCTTTCTGAAATTGAATTTGCTTAGTAAAGCGCTTCCCTTGTTGTCCACTAGTTCCCTTGGTATAAACCAATCCTTGAATTGCAACACTATTGTTTTCTTTTTCACGTGCTTTAAAACGAGCGTAAAGCTGGTATTCTCCGGGTATCACTTTGTCAAATTGTCGAACTGCTTCCATCGTTGTTCTTAGGTCAGACCCAAAAATACTATTAGTAGATTTACCACTATCCCAGTACCCAATACGTTTGTTTTTCTTTTTACCTCCAGAGACACACTTCCCTTCTCGACAAACAAAAAGATCAACATTGTTTGTAATATCTTCCCACGTTATTTCAAAAGAAACTTTACAAGGCACTGAAGGCGGATCGCCCTTATACCCAGGATCATTTTCCTGTTTGGTAGTGGTATTCTCCTGTTTTGTTTTTGGCGGTTGCTGATTTACTTTCACCGGCTTGATGGATTCTTTTTCTTCTACTATTCGAGTAGGTTCAGCGGAGCTCGTTTTTGTATTATTGTTCTTAGAGTGTCTTTCGACAATATAACGCTCGGGACACTTCGGACATTCAGGACATTCTACTGGGGGTGGATATTCCGGACAATCTTCTATAGAAGGTACCTTTTGAAAGTCTTTAATTATTACCAACAAGGTATCTCCAATATTTTTAGCAGACAGACTATCGTGAAAAGCACCAAAAATTTGATTGTGGATGCTATCTATTGATAATTCAACCTGTGGTCGGACAGCAGGAGCCTCTCTTCCTTTGGGCGTAATTATGAAAAGGAAAATAACAGCTCCTAATGCTCCCGAAAGTAAATCCAAAAAGGATAGACTAAACAATTCCGTATTTCTTCTGGACATGATGATTTGATTTGAAGGATAAGCTACACGCTTTTCAAAGTATGAAAAAACACATAGTCTACATAAGCTTCTTACAGAAAGAAGCAGTTAAAAAAAGTAATAACTCACGCTGTTTTCTCGAATGAATGTAAATGGTTTTCTTGCTTTTCTTTCGGGCTACACGTCTTAGTGGTTGGGAGTGGGAACCGACAACAAACACACTTTTTATTTGATGATGAGGTCTGGTTACCGCAGTTCGAGCAAAGAACCAGAGTTATCATTTCAGCTATTTTTTTATTCGTCACCACAAGAGCATTCACGGATTCCAAACTAAAATGGCAACTGATACAGTTAATGACCTTGGATGAATTCGTGGTCGTACAATTTGGACAATTTTTCATAATCATTCGTTTACCATTTTTTTCCAACCTCCATTTCAAAACAATGCTCATACGTAATGGTAAACATCGTCGTATTTAACTTGACGGTACTATTATCCGAAATGGCATCGAGATAGCGTTGGTTGTACATATTAGATAAACCGAAGTCAAAAACGACATTTGTGCCAAGTCTACCTGAATCTCCTACTGCGAAGAAAAAGCCAGGGCTTATTACAAAGCTGGAGGTCACTTTATTGTATTCATTGTTGATACTGGAACCAAAGGAATTCTCAAATTCCTCCATGGGAGACTCCCCATTACTTCGGAGATAGTCCTCATACACCCCAGTCAAAGTAGAGACTTGATACTCCACTTTCGATCGTAAGCCTACATTTATTTTAGGTCCAACCGTCAATGTCGCTCCAAAATTTTCTGTCAATAATCGCAAGCGGAGAAGTAGCGGTACTGACAAAGTATTTACTTGCTCGTTAAAGGCGTAAAATCCAATGTCTTCTAATTCCTCAAAATAGATAT
The DNA here is from genome assembly GCA_964508085.1 of uncultured Saprospiraceae bacterium. Lineage (GTDB taxonomy): Bacteria > Bacteroidota > Bacteroidia > Chitinophagales > Saprospiraceae > CALGLS01. The sequence continues at coordinate 12,017 of CAZDTI010000056.1, forward strand.
TGTCGGTAGCATACTTTGATCCTTTTGTAGAAAATTCAAGCCCTGTGATAAAGGCCAATCGCTTGTATTCGATACCAGCACTAATCGCTCCTTGATAACCAAATTTGTTTGATTTGTTTGGAAACAATACATTGTCTTTTCCTGAAAATTTGAACTTAGACATGTTTATCCCACTGTTTGCACCAATGAGAAGGTTGATGGTTTGCTGCGCCTTTACTATTGGGCTATTAATTAATGTGAACAGAAAAATTAGAACGATTGCATTAATAGTTAGTGATTTCATTTTAAATAATTTTAAAGTAAAAAATATTGATTTCACTATGTTAATGCAGGGTTCTAGGAAGTGGTACCCAAGAGGATTGATTTTTTTATTATTTCATCCACAATCCGTTTTAGAATAGCAGAGAAGGTTGGTCGTGATAAACTTGTATAACTATGAAGTTATCAAGTTTATCAACATTTTTTTTTAAAATCCGATGAAATTGAAGCGATCTGCCCCAAGACTGGTGGTAAGCTTAAAACCAAGTTTGGCCTATTTGGGAGGAGTGTTAAAAATGAACGACTTCATCAGCCTATTAAAAATCAATCGCCCCTATTGCACTACAATGCAACTCGATAAGCAAGTAAGAACTCAAAACCTGCCCCTTGCTGAGTATTAATCGTTCCTATACTGTAATTACCCAAGGCACCTATTCTTAGCTGCGCACCTTTTAGCCAATCTTTAGATAAAATATACCCTAATTGAATCGAGGTTAGCAAATCAGTTGTTAATGTTGCTCCTGCCCAAAATGCATTTTCTTTTTCGAACAATATATTTGCGGAAGCATTAAAAATATTTCCTGCTGCATAATTTATCCATAAAGAGGGCTCGATAAATCCGTAATCATTCACAACTCTCCCTCCTACCATAGCATTCATATGTATAGATCGCTTTAGATTTGTAAACTCACTATCTTCAAATGTAAAGTTTCCAGATAATAACTGATTAGATCATAAGCCAAAATAAAAAGTATTTTCTGAGGCATTATGAAGATCTGAATTATTAACGTAAAAAACCCCAAAACCAAAGTTTGGAATTACCCCTGCTAACTCTCCTGATACGATAAGTTCATCTCCTTCATCAACAAAAATAGCACTTGTTGCATCTAGTCGGTATTGACCAATACTAGCTAATACCCCAATGGATAGTTGGCCTGAATTTCCAGTTTTAAACTTATAACTATAGTTAAAAGAAATATTATTTCGTGCTAAGAAGGCAGCTTCATCTCGTTCGATTGATCCTCCTACACTCATTTTATTATAAACAAGTGGTATTTGAATAAAAGCAGAACCTGTAGATGGCGCAGAATCAAAACCTAGCCATTGTTGCCTATACGTAAGCCCCCATTCTAATGACTCACTAAATGCTGTCATCGCAGGATTAAATTGAAAATCAGTAGCGCCAAATGCGCTTCTATAAGGAAGCTGCTGGGCAGAAATAACAGTACTACCGTAAAAACATAACATCAGAAAAATAACGTATTTTTTAATCTTCATATTTAATCTCTTAATATTGTTAAGGCACTTCTGATCTCTAGTTGATCTACACTTAATATATAGTAATAGCTCCCTGCCGGCAGCAGCTTTCCTTTAAAGGTACCTCCCCAGTCATTTTCATATTGAATCTTTTGAAAAACAATATTCCCCCACCTATTAAAAATAATAATTTTATTATATTTTAATTTATTCAAATTTTCAAACATCATTTAAGCCATCTCCATTCGGTGTAATCGTATTAACCGGTTTTATTCCGTCTAACACGTTGTCTAAAACGGCAACAAAAACAGAATCATTTGTACTACAATCATTTTCATCTATTATATTTACGAAAAACCAAAAGCTATCTATCGGTGCTATTAATGGATTGGCGGTATTAATACCAGATAAAATGAATTCAGATTCTTCCCATTCATATGTATCCCCACCAAAAGCATTAAGCTCAATTTCATTGCCTTCCAAAATGCAAGTATCCACTCCAGCGTCAGCGAATAAACCAAATAGATCTATATTTATTTCCAGACTATCTGTAGCACAATTATTAGAGCCTATTACGGAGTAAGTTGTGAATTCTGTGGGATACCTTATTGGATTCGAAATGGTATCATTACTGAGTGTTTCTGATCCATTTTCCCATAGAATAAGTGCTTGCGCCTGTCGCGGAAAGCAGAACAGAATCTCCTGGACAAATTAATTCAACGTTTGAAGTTAGGTTTAACTGAAGTGGCTCCGCAAAAAAAGCTTCTATTGTATCACTAGAAATACAATTATTAGCGTCTACTACTGTAAGAGAAAAAACACCTTCGTTCTCAACTTGAATTTGAGCAGTATTCTCTCCTGATTCCCAGTTATAATTCAAATTCATCATTGAATCTGGGCCAGTAGTTTATTCTGGAGAAATTCTGTCAATAGTTCTGGAAGTGTATATTCAAGTCCCTCTCTTCTTATGGTAGCTACCTTGGGACCTAACACCAATATGCATTCATTGTTTCGTACGGACTCAACAAGCGCTTTCCAATCAATATTTGAACTTGGGGAGCCAGGTGATGACATAATTAAAGACATTTGGTTTTCGTATCCGTTTAAAGCGATAAATATAACAAAAAAGTAACTACTCAGCAGATCAAACATTGATAAGGAAAGTTTATCTATTAAGAATAGTATTAAGTTAATTTTTTCTTATAGTTTGATCATTAAATCAATAACACAACTGCAGCCACATTACTCTGGAGTTGCAGCATACTTATTTAAACCCTCCAAAGACAATTTTTCCTAATCAAAGCCTACCGCCCCCTCTTCTCCACCACATCCAAAGCAAAGCGCAAAGCCAGCTTCTTCTTATCCACATCGATATAAATAAAGAAGTCCTTATCCGATTGGTGCTCCGTAATTTGCATGAGTGTGGCCGCAGGGATACCTAGCTCCCAGAAATTGGTCGCAAAGGAACGCCTACCCGCATGAGAAGTAATGATTTCGTGCTTTTTCACTTTTTCACTCTTGACACTTTTGTTTTCTGAATATACAATTAATGTCTCTCTATCAGGAAAAGCGACTTCATATACTTTTTTGATATTTCGATTAAACACTTGAGAGAGAATCTCTGGTAATTTATAATCGTATTTAAGCAAGACTGCTTTTAGCTCTTTCTATAAAGGAATATAAACGACTGCCTTGGTCTTATAGGTCATTATTTCCAATAACCCTTGTCCTTCTTCCTCAATAATATGGTTTCTCCCAACTTTGCTCCAATCACTAAAGCGAAGCCCCGTGAAACAACCTACTATAAATAAATCTCTGGCTTCTTCTAAGCTTTTATGATGTTTTGATAAATCAAGATCGATAAGGGTTTCTATTTCTTTGAAATCTAATCGAGCCTTTCGTTTAGTTTTTACTCGTTTAATGGTAAACCCTTTTTCAGAATCTATCGTATTAATATGGTATCTTTTTCGTCTCGCAATCCGAAACACCTCCATCAATGTTTGAAAGTATTTTGCAATTGTGTTTTGAGACTTAACCTTAGTTTTTTCAACAAACCAATTCTCAAAGCCTTCAATAAAATTCCAATCGATATCATTGTAGTTGATTTCAGCTTTAATATATTTTTGATAGTCCTTGAAGTGCTTAAGCGTTGTTGCAAATTTCTGAGTGGTTCTTTTCTGTCCATCATCAGCATCCGTTCTTTTTCTTTCTTCAATGTAGTCTTCAAAAAACGATACAAAAGAAGGGATTCCATCATCGGATGTCGGGCGTGCAACGCGGTTAGTCCTATAACTCAGTTCTTCTTTAAATTTCTCTATAGAAATATTTCCATTATCGAATTCCACATAAATCTTCTTGCAGATGTTTTCCAATTCGTTTAGTCGAATTGACACATCCGAATACTCCCTATGATTTGATACCGACTTTGGTCGTTGTGTTTTACTATTCCAATACTTGGGTTTCACAACCTCTCCTGTAGAGTACAGGAGTTTATTGCCATTAAATCGAAATACAAGAAAGATTAATAGATCATCGTTCTTCTGTTTTTCCGGATCATGACTTTTAAGGTTATATCGTACGTTGGGAATCCTTTTAGCTTTTGACATGTTTGAGTTATTTTAATTCAAACATAGAAAATATTATCAATATAGGCGTCGTTTTAGGCGTCGTTTTTCAATAACAAGGTGTAATAAATTATAACATTTTTTAATATATTAAAACATAACTATCTGGTTATCAATTATGTTAAAATATTATAAATTATCGTCAACCATTATAAATGTAGCGACTCTCTCGCTACTAAAAAAGCTCTTGATCTAAGATCAAGGGCTCTTTTTATATCCTACTCCTTTCTTAAATAATTTGTTCGTCATAACCAACCCAGCTTTTCCGCGAATTTGACACAAATCTTTAAGCAACTCCTCATTTAAACTTTTCTTTTCACTTCCCAAAAAGTTAGAACAGGCCTTAACAAAATTCTTTCCAGAGAAATTTCGCTTTTTATATGTGACACCTATCCGATTATATTATCACTAAAAATAGATGGTTTATACATAATACATAAGGAAAAAGTAATACTTGTTCGTGACAGTACTTTCTTCCATAACCCTTATTTACATTCTCATATAAAGGTAATTGGCATTCTTTTGGTCTTTTGTGACATAGAGAAATTCTATAAAGTTAGTATTCAACAATAACATAACCTTATAGCTATTCAGAATTAAACGAATAATAATCTACCCTCTGTAACAATAATTCTTCAATCATAGAATTATTCCTACTGCTCTGTTTCTACACAGTGAAGTGTGGGTGGTTTATTTTTTTCAAAAAAATGTATTAATGAGAAAAAAACTAGCTACACCAATTATCTTCGTTTGTGCCTTACTGTGCACATTCACCACCACCAATTTATTCGCGGAAGGCTCTAAGGAGTTGCTACCAAATGCAGGAGACGAACTCGCTTTGTATTGTAACAGTAGTCTTTATTATGACTTCGCTTCTTACGAAAGCCATATAAGCGGAAATGAAACGCAGCGGCTAAACATTCACATTGCCGACCCAGACAATGAGCAAATTTTCATTGGCTTATCTCAGCCACATACACAGGGGCATTACCCAGCAACTTCTCTTACTTCAGGCTATTTCCGAATTAGAAATGCCAGCGGTGCTATTGTACATGGACCTATTTTGGTAGATGGGACTAGCGCCAATATTACCAGTCGGGCAGAAGGAATCGCTGGGCCAGAGCAGATCGTTGGAGCAAGCGGTTATGATGCCGCAGGTGACTATACATTTAATCCTGACGGAATGGCAGCAGGTGATTACTTCATTGAATTCAATTTAGAGGAGACAACTTATAATACTTCTCATCTACTATTTCGATACTTTGACATTACCGTAGCTACTGAAGATGTTACGCCAGTTGCCCTTAACGGAAGAGTATTTTCTCAAAACTGGGCATTGTTCGCACCTACTATTGACGACAATTCTAACGGAACTTACGGTGTTTACGACCGTCCGGTCAATGGAAGTTTTCATATTTTATCAAATGAAAACTTTGTAAGTAAAATAGATTTTGACGATTCTGATTTTCAGCCTGCGGCTTTCAATATTGCGGTCAACTCTTGGGGCGCTAAAAACACGGGGAACGTTTATACAGACCGACAATCGTTGAATAATGAGCAAAGTATTATTCCTGAATTGAAAATCTTTTTAAACGACCCTGATCCAGCAGTTTATCCTTCTGGAGCTTTTGGTGAAATGTTAACAGATTCGGACTATCCAGCTATTATTGGATGTCCAGCAACAGGCTACTCTATTCGAATTGCGGCAACATCTAGTGGACTAGTAGAATTATTGTTAGACTTTAACTCAGGTTCAGGAGCAGGAGTTTACGATTTGGGTACAGAAGACGTACTATTATTCTCTGAGGTTGTTCCAGGAGCCGGAGAAACTGCACCTTATATTCGCGATATTTCGTGGGATGGTAAAGACGGACTAGGTGCTGTAGCAAATACAGTTGTTCCCATTGGAACAGAGGTCTCTTTTGCTCAAGGCGGGTTCCATATTCCAGTTTATGACGTAGAGTTCAATTTGAATGGCTTTAAGTCAAGTATTACTCGACCTAGCCCACCACCTTCAAATGTTTTGAAATTTTACCATGATGACACAAATATCCCTAGTGGAACCACTGATATAGAAACAGGATGTGACCCAAATACGGCTCCTGCAACTCCTTGTCATACATGGGCGGATTCTACCTATGGCGACATCAATACCATTAATACTTACTGGTATGCTAAGCAAGAGATAGCAATTTCCAACATTACAGTTACAGCACCTGATTGTGGTTGTGCCACCTCCGGAGTTAAAATAAGTGGAATGACATATAACGATACCGATGCTAACGCTTTGAAAGGGAGTTCAGAAAGTGGAGGTTCACTAACTAACATTGATGTGACACTTCATGAAGATGTTAACAACAATGGTTTGATTGATGGTGGAGATTTAGAAATAGAAACCGTTCAGACAGATGCTAGTGGAGATTATGAATTTTCGGTGACACTTAGCACTACCCCTGGAACGGAGGATCAATTGATCGCCCTTAATTCAGATGACGCAGCAAGCTATTCCTTTGGTGGCCCCTATACCGTTCACTCTAACACAAATCTTAGCCTTGGATATAATGGAGCCTTTTTATCTAATACTGAAATTGGATTACGATTCAATGACATTGACATTCCTCAGGGAGCAACCATTACAAATGCATATATAGAGTTCACAGCCCTTGGTGCTTCTGGCTCAGGAACAGTTAATTATGACATTAAGATGGAAGATGCTACAAATCCTAATACCTTTTCTACTTCCGCCCCTGATAATATCTCCTCTCGAAGTTTACTAGGCACTTCAGTTTCTTGGAATACAGATCCATGGACAGATGGGTTAAAATACCAGACATCAGATTTTAAAGCGGTGGTTCAAACGACTATCGATAAAACAGATTGGACAGCAAATAACAGTATGGTTTTTATAATTAGTGGTCCTGGCAGCAGCAATTCAACAATTACTAGAAACGCACATTCTTTTAATGGTGCCCCAGCGAATGCACCGAAACTTATTATTGAGTTCGATGACCCCAGTTTACCAAAGCAATACTTGGTCGAATTAGATCCAGCTACTTTCCCTGGCGGTAAAACATTGTCTACTGATAATATCGAACAGGTTAATGTTTCTGGTTTAAACTACAACGGCTGTGACAACTACTTCGGATTTGTGCCTCCTTTACCGGTAGAGCTAAGCCACTTTAGCGCGGCAGAAAAAGATTGTAACGTTATTGTTGAATGGACAGCGGAAATCGAAGACAACTTAAGTCACTACGAACTAGAGTATAGTGAAAATCAAAGCGAGTTTAAAACAAAGGCTAAGTTTGAGGCTGAGTCTGCCCACCGTCAGAATAGCTACCAATACACCGATGATGCAACTGGAAAGATAAATTACTACCGATTAAAAATAGTGGATTTGGATGGCTCTTTCGAATACTCTAAGGTTCTTACTGTAGATTTGAATTGCAAAAACAAAAACGGTTTAAGTGTATATCCAAACCCAGTTAAGGGTGGATCTCCATTACAGGTTCGTTTACTAACGGAAGATACAGAAGCTACGTTGATGATTACCAATGTCTTTGGAAAAGTGGTCCGTAACATAACACTTAGCACAGAAATAGGTTTGAATTTAATCAAATTGGATGTGTCTGATTTGCCAAACGGTGCTTATTTTATTTTGAATAAAAATGCAGCGGAATTAACTCCAGTAAAATTTATAAAAGAGAATTAAATGAAGACGGTCGGCATTAAGAAATGCCTTCCTCCATAAAAGTATAATTGAAATATTTGATAGCCGACTTGTGAAAACAGGTCGGCTTTTTTATATTTGATCCTAACTGTTAATTTCTCACTATTGTGTTATAAAAAGCACCGAACGACATTGATCCTAACTGACTCATTTTCAACTTTAAAAGAAAATCATCTATGCCTAAACTCACCGAAATAAAAGCGAGCTGCAACAATCCTCAACACATTATCTCTATACTTAAAAAAGCTGGCGCTACCTTCAAAGGCATTGACCATCAGATAGATACTTACTTTATGACAGAACGTGGGCGACTGAAACTACGTGAGGGAAATATTGAAAATACTTTGATTCATTATATACGACCCAATCAGGCGGGACCGAAAAATTCTAAGGTTACTTTGTATCGTCCTCAGGATGCAGCGGCACTAAAAGCGGTGCTGTTGGAAGCTTATGACATCAAGGTAGTTGTGGATAAAAAACGAGGGATTTACTTCATTGATAATGTAAAATTTCATGTTGATGAAGTGAAGAATTTGGGGAGTTTTGTGGAGATAGAGGCTATTGATGATTCGGAGACGATGGAGGAAAATGTCTTGTTAGAGCAGTGTAAGCACTATATGGAATTATTGGAGATCCAAGAGGAAAATTTGCTGGAGGTTAGCTATAGTGATATGTTGCTTAGTTCCTCGACTCGCTTCGCTCGCTCGGAATGACAAGGAATTTGACTCATGTGCTCCTTTGAAATGACAGGAAGGAGTTAGAAACTTATCTTGAACCTCGTTATACTCGTCAAAGCTATAAAAACAGTTACTTATCCTTTTTTAAAAATAACATTATCAGAATCTATTTTATTCTTCCGAAGATCTAAAGCGATATTTGTTGTATTTTGCAACAATCCTTTTACATCTATAAAATAAGCCATGTATCCCTGTTGAAAAAGTTGCTGGGCCGCTTGGGCGTGGGCACTATTTGTTCGTTCATCAGAAAGATATTCCAATGCGACTACAGGCTTCTGATCTCTAAGTGTTTGTTCTAAACCTTTGATGACTTTAGCTTCTGCACCTTCAACGTCTATTTTTATGAAATCGGGGATGGCATTACAAGTTGCCAATAAGCTATCCGCTTTTGTTCCGCTTACAGTGATCTTTTCAGGAGGGTTTTCCTTCACCCAATCGCTCCCTTCAAATTGCTCAGGGTCAATGGTGTTGTATTCCGAGTAGAGCACCGGAAATTCATAAAAGGACAACTCTGTATCTTCATCGGTAGCTGCTAGGTGAAAGAGATGGATATTTTCACTTCCGGAAATGTTTTGTTGACAAACTTCATGAACAGCTTTGGAGGCTTCAATCCCGATAACCTTCCCGCTATCTCCTACTAAGTTTGCGGCAAGCAGTGAATAGAACCCAAAGTGCGTCCCGATATCCAGAACTGTATTCCCCGGATTTAGATTATTCAACATCCATCGAGTTAGTCTAATTTCAGAATCGTGGGTCTTTGCGCCAAGCAGGTAAATATCCATACCAGCAGGAAGTAGCAAATTCATTTCTTTCCCAAAGAAAGTACTTGCCTTTACTAGTTTTCCTTTTTTCGTTTTAGGATAAATGGTTCGAAAGAAATACTGACCGCTCAAATAACGCTGTGGCGCATGAAGTAGTCGTCGCCACTTAGCTGCTTGAGCTAGCCTTTCAATCTTATCCAGACTATTCTTCAATGCTTGCTTTTTCATTGGCTAAGTCTGCTTTATTGGCCAAATCCACGTTAACGAGGAGTGCCAGATTTATAAAGAAAAAGCTACCTACTTTGTCGGTTTCTATCAGGTCATTAATCAAGCAAAGTGCATCTATAACAATGAGAGAGAGTATGGCAAAAAGCACAACGGCTTGCCGCCAGGGAACCTTCGTTTCATGATAAATATTTTCTCCTTTTATCAATACATAGGCTGACAGAAATAGGAATATTAGAAAACCCAGAAACCCTTGTTCAACAAAAATCATCAGGTAATAACAGTGTATTCCTGAACGATCTGGGTTGTCGCTTACATAGGTTTGATAGCTGGTAACGGTGTATCCTTTATACAAATTTCTAAAGTTACCTGGGCCAACCCCTTTCCATGGATGTACGGGAATCATATAAGTACCGGCGATCCAACGATAGAAACGTTCTACGGTGGAAATGTCTTCCATTTTGAAGGTAGCCTCAATTAGGTTATCAAACTCATGATGGGTAACGGTATGTTCAAAGTCAGGTGAAAAATCGAGGTAGCGATTGTTATTCGCCATAAAGAACACAAGTCCAAAGAGACCAATTGCGCTAACAAGCAAAGCTAGTTTTACAAGTCTAAAACGAACTACAAAATGCCCAGCTACCGCAATTACGACCCCTACATAGGCGGCTCTGGTGTAAGACAATTGTATTCCAATCAAAACGATAAATAGCGACCAACCTAGTAATCTTCTTAGCTTCGAGCCCTTAGGATAAAGGCTTCGCATATGCCAAACCATAGGGAAAAAACAAGCCAGGATTGCTGCATAAGCCACGTGATTTCTATAGAAGGGGCGAACGGCTCGGTTTACTTTATCAAAAGCAAAACCATCCAGAGATTGAAAAAAGGAAGTCCAAAAGACGGTAAAGATCAAAGGAATAAAAATACACCAAAAGAAAGTCTTTATTTGCTTTTCTGTTTTCAACATCCGTCCTGCTAAGAAAAAGAATACGGCGATATACCAAAACTTAGACAAAGAAAATTTAGTAGACACTACTAATATTTCAGAGGTCATGGAAGTAGCGACAGTCCATACAAAGTGTACAAGTATAACTAATGTTATAGGATGGGTTATAAACCGTCCATTTATTTTTTCAGGATAGCGAAGGAGATAGACAATATAAATCAAGAGCAAGCCAATGATCAAAGGCTCTCCAGGCAAATCGGTCGCAAAACCACCAGGCAAAGGCACTTCCATGGACAATGGAATACTTACCATTAACAAATAAAATAAGACTCTAAAATCTACAACACTGACATAAGCTACTGCCAAAAAAATGGGTAGACCAAAGAGAGCATAAGTCTCTGTGGCTATGCCGAGCAAAACACTCAACACTACAATTGCGCCGTACCCTTTGAAAATTAATTGCGCCTGTCCGTCTGCAGAAAATGATTTACTTGGCATCCCAGACTTCTCTCCAGTTTACTTTTTTATATACTTCTAACAACAAAACCCCGATGATACTAAAAAAGAAAGCGACCATCGTTGCTGCCAACACCAAAATCGTTCGTTTGGGTCTTGACTTTACAATCGGTGTCGAAGCGGCTTCTACAATATACAAGGCGTTGAAATCGGAACCATTCACTGCTTCGAGTTGCTTTAACCTTTCTTTATCCAGTGCCAGTTGTGTACGCGCTTCTTCGTGCTGTTCGGTGAGTACTTGTATTTTTCCCATTCCTTGATTGAAGGTTTTCAAACTTGTAGTAAGCCCATCAACTTCATATCCTAGACCTGCTATTTCTGCTTCCAGGTAAATGATCGTATCTCTTGGAACCCCAGCATCCTTGAGTAACTCTAGTTTTTTCTCTGTACGAATCAATTTCGACTTTGCCTTTGCCACCAATTCCGGCAGCACTTCAGATTGTGTGACCGTATTATAAATGGCATATTTCGCTCTCCAAACTTGCAAGGTATCTCCCAAAGTCCGAATCTCTCCCTCCTTTCCTTTTATGTTTTCCTTGAAAGTTGCAATTTGTTTGTTTTGGGTTCCCTTTATCAAAACTCTACAAATTGCTTCTACTCGATCCCGGGCATCATTCGCCATGGTCGCTGCTAATTTCGGATCTTTATCTTCTACTGATATTTTGATGGATCCAAACTTTGTCCGAATCACTTCATAAAGTCCATTCAGCTTTTTAGCTACAAAAAACGGTGCTTTTACATGAGAGGTATCAATGTCGTAATGCTCGTAGAGGTTGTATTTTTCAATGAGGTAATTTAAAACTTGCCCACTTTCTGCGATACTCAGCACGCGGTCTCTGTCTTCGTCTTCTCCATAGTAATCGCGGTCACCGGATTCTCTTCCTACTGGTTCAGGTTTTGCCAAATCGGGATTGGCTGCATAAAATTCGGTGGTGGACATGAAATAGTTATCCAAGGTAAGCGTGACCAAGATACTACCAACAAAAGCAAGAGCGGTCACTATTAAGATAGGCCGCTTCCAACGAGATATTGTTTTCAATACCTCTAATAAATTATATGTGTTACTCATTTACAGCTGTTTGTGAGCCGCAAAAGTAGGGAATTTTTGAAGACAATCGACTTTATTTTTGTTGTTAGTTGGTGGTTGCTTGTTGTTAGTTCGCTCAATACGTAAAACATAGAACTATTTATATTGCCTGTTAATACAAAAGGTCAGTTACCTTGGGCTCATTAAAGAACTGACTATAGGGTAACTGACCTCTTTTGAGAATGTTGTACGCTCTTATTTTCTTAACGTCAATCTTTCATTCCTTCGATCAACCTTCCAGAAATTCTAATGAAATCCATCTCCGTAATCAGACCAACCAGCTCGCCATCCTGAACAACAGGAAGACAGCCGATTTTGTGCTTTCGCATCAAACGCATTGCTTCTTTAATCTTCGCTTGTGGTTTTATGGTTACTGGCTTAGATTGCATAATATCCTTTACCGTTACGGTCTCCTCCTTTAAGGATGGATTCTTTAACAAATATTTCAAAATCTGATAAGAAGTGACTAGCCCTACCAATTTTCCTTTTTTGTCTTCCACCGGAGTGAAGCGGATATGGCGATAATCCATCATTTCCGCTACCAACTCAATGATGTCGTCTTTTTGAACGGTGAATAAATCAGTGGCCATGAATTCTTCAACTAAAAGGCCTGAAGGGTGGTATTCGGATAAATCATTTAACTCCGGAAGTTTCCATTTATGCACAGGTATTTCTTTTTCTTGATTATTAATAATGGCTGCCGTTAGGCAAGTAATGGCTTCGTGCGAGGTTGTCTCTTTAAGCAACTTGGTGTACGCTCTGAGTTGCCAACGAGCTCCGTTCATGTGTGCCTTTGCGCGTTGTTCTATAATATCCAGATAGCGTTTTATATCTGCTTTATCTATTTTCATTTTCACTAAACCTGCCTTCGCAATAGGTAGGAGCTCTTTTAAAATCAATTGACTCACCGTAATCTTCTTATCCTTAAACCAAGTAAATTGTGCATCCAGACCAATACGTGCTGCTTTCTCAAAATTGTCTCTGACATTTGCGAATTCCATCATTTTAGAAACATCATCGTATTTATCTGCCATCCCCATCATCAAGCCGACCCAAAAGGCGCCGTTGGCCATCTCGTCAAGGACTGTTGGGCCTGCTGGTAAAACTCTGTTTTCTATTCTAAGGTGTGGTTTGCCATTTGGGCTAATGCCGTAACAAGGCCTGTTCCAACGATAAACGGTTGAGTTGTGTACTTGCAAGGCACGTAGCTTTGGAACTTTTCCTTGGCTAATCATTTCCACTGACTCCTCTTTAACATCGCTACTCAACAAAACGCGGAAGCGCGCAATGTCTTCTCTGTAAATATCCATGATAGAGCCTTCAATCCAACGACTTCCAAAGTTGACTCTTGGACTACGTTCACGCATATGATCATGAGCGCTACGTGTATCTATGGACTGCTGGAAAAGTGCGATCCGAGATTCATGCCATAGCCTTCTACCAAAAACAATTGGAGAATTGGCTGCCACTGCCATCACTGGCGCTGCTAGCAATTGAGATATATTATACATTTTCACAAACTCGTCAGGTGCCACTTGTAAGTGAAATTGAAAACTGGTATTACAGGCTTCCAATAATGGAGAATCGTGTTTCACTAACAATTCATCTACACCGTTTAGTCGAAGCTCATAAGAAGAGCCAATAAGTTGCCTGTTAATGGATTCCATCAGGGCGTAGTAACGCTTCATTGGTGTCAGGTTATCCATTTCCAGATGGAATTTTCGGAGGGTGGGAAGGATACCTGTAAGGATCAGGCTAGTGTCCATCGTTTTAAGTTTCGCCCGAATTTTATTGAGCTTATCTTTATTCTCTTTCTCCATTTGGCTAAAGCACTTTCCTTTGAGCACTCGAGGAGTAAGGTTGGTTTCCAGGTTAAACTTTGCCAGCTCTGTCTCTACCCAATCATAATCTTTCATTTTCTTCAAAGCTTCAACAGCAACGGTCGCTGGTTTGTAGGCCGCGTCTACCAGACACATTTCCTGCTCTGCTCCGATTCGGGTTATTTTCTTTTCGAACCATTTGTTATCAAGCATGTATTGGAGTGCTTGTACATCGTTGAGGAGATGTCGCACAAAGTTTTGCATGGATGCTTCATCCTGGAGTATGGATACTTTTTGTTCGCCCATTTGTTTTTCGTTTTTTCCAGGAGTTGCTACTCCCGGTTAATATAAGTTCGACTTCTCCAGAGCCTTACGCACCTTAAGCCAAATATGATTTTTGCAAGATGGCGCTCTTTCAGAGCTTACTTAAAAAATAAATTGCTGATTAGCCCGGGACTGTTCTACCAACTGTGTCATTTCCTAGCGCAGCCCTTAAATCCCTAAAGGGAAATCTACCCGCTGACACACTTTATTGAACACTCTTATTAGTCCCCTTTTTTATTGTTTTTTCTGGATCTAATGTTTCCGAGTAAGGGACTGGATAAATGTAGTATTTAATTTTGAGAAAAGGTCAAAAATGACATAGATTTCTCGGCGCGTATCTCGTTCGAAATTTAGAAAATGTCATTGCTTGTGTGCCTCGCCCACTCGGAATGACAGCGGGCTCCATTCAATATTCCTGATCAAGCCATTATCAGTTCCAAGGCGACCATAGAAAGTCGACTGCTGGTATTCCGAGCGAACATAGCGAATCGAAGAACACGCCAAAAATGAACGCAATCGCATCTATTCAACAACCCCTCAACAACAATTTTACTAATTCAATAAATTCATCAAATCATGAAAAAGGCAAAAATACTTATGGCCATCGCCTGTCTTCTGTTTTTCAGTGCATTGGCTTATACGAATTGGATGGAGCAAAAGAAAGAGGTGAAGATTGAGGAATACGAAGACAATATGAAAGAAATTAAGGAATAACATAGAAACTACTACTGCCCGTTTGTAGAATATTTCCAGCAACATTCAACAAACAATAATGAAAAATCTGCTCGTTCTTTTCACAACTATTTTAGTTCTGGAGAGCTCTTGCCCCACTAACTTTGGGCAACCTAAAGCACATGAATTATTACAACGTTCTTGTCAATACTTATGGGGGCAGCAATCTGCAAATGGAGGCTGGCACAGTAAGACCTATAATAAATTAAGAGGTGGAGCTTCACTGACAGCATTCTTAGTGTACACTTTGTTACAAGTCCCGGATTGGATTTATGAACGGGATGAAAAGCAAGTAAAAAAAGCGGTACAATTTATCAGAAGACAGACAAACTCAAAAGGGGTTGTAGGCTGCAATGATTCGTCTATTTTGGATCGCCCCAACTACGCTACCGCTTATGCTTTGATGGTGTTGCAAGATATTGGAGCGAAAGAGGATAGTGTATTAATTCGAAAAATGACTCGCTATTTAAAACAGCAACAACTTACCGAACAACATGGCTTCAATCCTCAACAATACCCCTATGGTAGTTGGGGTTTTGGAGGCAGTTCTCCCTCAAAAAAGAATCTAAAATTTGTTGACTTAGCGCACACTCAATTGGCATTAATGGCTCTACAAGGCAGCGCTGACTTTGATCACGTAGTTGAAAAATCCAGTTATTTTTTTCGTCTATTGCAAAAGAGTCGAAACGAAACACGGTTGCATCCAACTGGCATTCCAACTAAAGAAGTGCCTTACGATGGTGGCTTCTTTGAAAGTCCGGTCAATCTTGGATTGAATAAAGCGGGGATTCAAACAGACGATTCGAGCGTTCCCTATTATTTCCGTTCTTATTCTACGGCAACTTGTGAGGGAATACTTGGATTGTGTAATAGTGGAAAAGCTTTGGAAAGTCCAGCGATTAAAGATGCCCTTAATTGGCTATACCGACATCCTAGTTGGACACAGCATAAAGTCAATACTTTCGATGATCCAATGCAATGGCAGGAAGCCTTGTTTTATTATGATCTTGCCTTACGATCTGAAGTATTTGCCATTTTGGAAGTAGATCTAGAATGGCAAGGAAACACAACTCACCTATTAGAAAAGGAACAACGTTCCGATGGGAGTTTTCAAAATGAAGCAATCGGCATTGGGTTTGAAAATGACCCTTTAGTAGCTACAGGACTTGCGATTAGTAGTTTGTGCTGGGCACTAGACTGATTCTCCAAAAGAAAAAGTTTGGCTACCTAGAAAATTTAAGCTACGCAACTTCAACATAAGCCGGCAATTGAAAACTAAAGGCAGTTCCTTCGTTCAATCGACTTTGCACATTGATGGTGG
>CAZDTI010000057.1:0-28315 GCA_964508085.1 uncultured Saprospiraceae bacterium
AGGAAGGCAACGATTCCGACCGACATACGATCTCAATCTGATCAAAGACCTGGACGAACGTCGAAAGCAGGCAACAATAATCAAAGACGATATTAACTCGAAGTTGTGCAATGGATGGCCATTCACCTCAAATGGTATAACCCTTACTGAAGCGATCATCAAAGCGAGGGATATAAAGGTATCGGCTACATCGAGGAAGAAGACTGTAGAACACTACACTCTCCAGACTAAAACCTTTCTACAGTATCTTAAAGAGTATCATCTGGAGAAGAAACAACTGAAAGACTTCTCCAGAGCGGACGCTGTTTCATTTCTTGATCGATCTAGGGTCAATCGGAACTTGAGTAATCGAACGGTAAACAATTACCGAGATAATATGCGGGCACTATTCAATGAATTGATTGAACGGGAGATAATCACCAAAAATCCATTTTGCGATATTCAAAAAAAGAAGAACACAGCTAAAAAGAGGAGAGCTTTTTCTGAGCATGAAAAAAAAGTGTTAGCAGCCCACATTATGAAGAAGGACAAAATGTTGATGCTAGGAGTATTATTGCAGTACCATTGTTTTATTAGACCAATTGAATTAACTAGACTGCGTTTTCATCACATCAATTTGAAGGAAGGCCTGATCAGAATAGAGGGAGACTTGACAAAGAATCATAGAGATGCAATCATTACAATTCCAGATTGTTTGATTCCTTATTTGGTAGGGTGGGGGATGGAACGATATAATCCATCTTGGTTGATTTTTGGAAGATTGGGTAAACCTCATCCATCATTGCCTTGTGGTCGAAATTCATTGAACAGAAAGCACAATATTATTTTGAAAAAGCTAAAAGCGAAAAAGAAATTAAACAGAATAGAAGGACTTAGTTTTTATTCCTGGAAAGATACGGGAGCTATGGAGTTGTTCAAAAGGAAGGTTAATATTTTAGAGATCATGAAGCAGCTCCGACATGAGCGATTAGATACTACGCAAGCTTATTGTAATTCTCTATACGCTGTAAATGAGGAGATAAAAGCATTGGATAACAATATAATTCCAGCCCTGTAAAATTTAATATCTCCTTTCGTAGTACGAACTGTCTCACGTTCTAGGACTAATAAATGTTCCTTTTGAAAATGGTATCATTTTGATTTTCTGCAGCTGACCTGGTGGAAGTGTTTTGGTATCAAAATGATGACCTACTCGCTGTGATCGCGGTGTGCAGAATTTATTTTGATATCATTCTAAAAAAATGGAAGCACTACCTCCTGTAGTACTTCCATCATCCTTGTATTTCCAAAAACAGAAATCTAACTTAAAGACTTCCTCTATGACTCTTCTTTTACGATTTGTCTTGGAAATAGTTAACCGTAAAAATCAAAAATCATGAAAAACAAAACATTCTTTACGCTACCTTTTTCCAACTAGTAGCCCAGTCGTATCCCTCTAGTCCCCACTTTATAGCTTGGGGAATAATTTGAAAACCTTCCTCAATGATATCGATTCCTTTTTCTATACGTGCCTCTAGTTCATCATCTTCAATATCGAATTTGCGTTTCGCATCAAGGGCCACCTGTTTAGCTTCCTGAGGATCCAGGTCGCGGAATTCCTTCAATGATTCTTTGAACACATCAACGATGTTTCCGTAGCTGACAATTTCCAGTCCCAATTCAATGAGTATCCGGTAATTAAATTTTTTAGAGAGCTTCACAATAGAAGCACTGATGGTTAAAATGATCAGGAACATTTTTTTGATGTTCTCAATACCAAGCTTTTCGGATTTGTTTAATTTGGTTATTGCGACTTTGATGTCGCTTTTGTTTAGTTCTTTCATTATGGGATTGTATTGTTATTTAAAATATTTCTTCCATGCTATTGTGCTCGCTATCCCGTAACCTACTTTCGCTACATCAGACTTAGCTTTCACTGTTTTGTAGGTGCCAGCTCCGGCTATTGCTAGCCAGATCCAACGCGGGAGTCCGTTTCCCCATCCGGGTAAAATACTGTTCCCGTCCCCTTCCGTTATTTGCGGCACGATCTCTCCAGGACCAATTCCGGATCCTAATTCTCCGTTGAGCGCCTGGAGGTAATACTTCTCAATGTTATCATAAGACTGTATACCTCGGATCATTCCAATCACCTTTCCGGTTCCGGCGTTAAAATTCTGGACCTCCATGAAAGCAATCGCTGGAGCTTTGTTGATCTCCAGTCCGGTTTTATTATAGATAGCATCAGCTTCATACTTTGCCAGATTCCACAGCGATTCACTCGCAGGGTGGTCCACATGATTATCACGTACGGCTTTAACCGTAGCGCCATAATTAGAATTCTGAATTCCATAAGCTAGTATGCGTATGTACATTAATTACAGGTTAGTTTGTTTTTTACTTCTGTGAGGACCAGCGTGTTCTCTTGAGTTGCGGTAGTGTTGTTGACTACTGTGTTCTGTAGGATTTCTATTATGTGTTTATTGCAGTTGTGATAGTCTTGTTTTATGGACTTTAGTTCTAGTATCATCAATGCTATAGCGATCACTAGGAGAATGATGCTGAAGGATTGTTGTTGTAATTTTTTTATGAAGGTGGAGCCTAGGAGGTTTGTTAGCATTTTGGGTGTTGAATTGTCTTTTTTAACTTAATCGTAAGTAGTGTTTAAAGGCGCTACTAAACTTGGAAAGAGCGTCGTATTAATCAACGTACCTCCTAATTCCACTGATCTTGTAGATGTATTGTTAAAAGTCGCTACGTTATACGTACAATCTTCAACGAGTGCGTTGTGTTCGTTCCTACTAGACACCGTTCCTCCAATCAAGATGTGCCTAACATCTGAGTATAGCCCTCTAACATGGCAATTAGTTATATGCGCGCCAAAATAATTCGCTTCATTGCCTGCTGAGTCGTCTACCCCCGAAGCGACAATAGGGTAAACGTTATTATCCGAAAAGCCTACGATAACGTTATTATTGTACCCTCGACTATTTGGCGGAAAGAAAATACCTACGGCGGTTAATCCTGTCGTGCTTGCTGCGTCGGGAGTCATCCAAACTGTGTTTCCTGCGATGACCCAATTTTTCACAATCGGAACCACGGGGATATGGCTACCGTCCATTTGACGACTCACAATACCGGATTTAAAATTTATAATCTCAACATCAAGTATCTGCACATTATTTGCTGATCCTTCTATTAGCAAACCTGTATGTATATTGTTATTGTAAGTAGCACTAGTCTTTAGTTTCCCACCTTTGAAAACTATGTCCTCGCATTGCCTCATAAGCACATAAGAATTGTATAGTATCGCACTATTGAAACCCGTAAAACCTTCCAATCCTATAGAATCTTCCATTGTTGTATTTTCGATATTTATTCCTTTACAGTATCGAAAATACATACGCGTGTTATAAAATTTACAGTCTTTTATGTCAATGTCCACACTATATCCCCCCGCTGGTCCATTTGCGCCAAAAATCGTTATATCCCCGCAACTATAAAACTTGCAATTTTTGAACTCATAGCCCCCTGTCTCAGTCAACAAACCTTTAGTAATTATTGCTATGTCCGTATAATTTCTAAATGTACAATTTCTAAAATATAGGTTTATATCATCATCTTGTGCAGCTCCTAAAATCTCCGCCCCCCCGTTTTTAAATGTGCAATCCTCTACACGCATCTGGGATAAATTACTAGTCGTCAACGCCCCTTCACTGTGTACCATTATAGCGTTAGAAACTAAATTAGTATTATCAAAAAAGCAATCTTTAATGAGGAGTATTCCAGTTGTGCCGGAAGCGTTGTTGCTTTGGTGAATGCCGGAACCATTAGAGTCTAAGAAATGGCAATTGGATACAAAACCCGATCCACAGAACAACGCTTCACCCCTAGAATTTATAGAGCGTACATTTGCCATAGTGAACATATCATTAGTACTCATATTCACGTTAGCATTAAAGTCCCATCGCGTTACTGTAGGGTTGCCGTCTTTGTTGCCGTCTATCGTTAAGTTCTCAATAAAGACCTGCCCCAAATTCGTAAAACTATTGTTTTGCAGAATATCATAAACTACTACAACATTACTACCAATAGCAAATGACGTATTTAATCCCGGACTCACGGTGATACTTCCCGCCGCCACGGCTACGATCCTTTGAATGATTGAAATAGAATTTCCATTTTTCAACACGACCTCGTGCCCTACTCTAAATAGATCTGCATCAACTTCAATTACTGTAGAGTTAGTTGCTTCTGCTGTTGTTGATAGTGCGCTTATCTCATCCATAGCAGATATAACTGTATTACTCCCCGAAAAAACTTTTACGTTATTTAATCCTATACGCCTGTCTACAGATATATTATCTTTCAGACTCATTATTGCTCCCTGCGGAGCAACTTGCATAGATGCGTTCATTCTATCAGCATCATTCCAGCAAGCATTTCCAATCAACGATTCAGGGGAATACCTGTAATTAGGATGTGTCGACCACCACGAATGGTAAATATTTAAACCGTCCCATACTCTTTCCCACCCCCTGATAAATAATCCACCGTCTTCTAATGCAGGATTACCTGTCCATATGAAATCACCACCAATCGTTGTGTATGTTCCGCCATCTACCCCTGTATACATGTGATCTTTGACTTTGACCTTATTCGCTAGCCGAGATTTTGGATAGCTGACTAATTCGCTATAACTATTAACGATAGATAATAAAATAGCAGTAGTATCACAAGCTATCTTTGAACTTTCTATAGTAACGGTATCACATACAACTCTTAGCGAATCCCTCCCTCCAAATCCTTGAATTACCTCAACGCTTCTCGAAAAGTTATAATCAACAACCCCACCACCAGCCGAACAGTCCTCTAACATCGAAACTTCAAGCGATGTCAAAAACCGATCACCATTCCACCAAAAATCATATGGCCCTGGTAAACACGGAACCAACTTACAAACCTCCATCTCGACAATACCATTTATCCCACACTCCGAAGCCACATTTGTGATCCTGTTAGATCCAATATTAGACGGATTCTCTGAAGTAAATTTTGCAAAATGAAAGAAGGTATTGACAGTTGTTGGATCACCTGCAAGCCCCGTAATCGTAACCGTATGAATTTCTCCAGATGAAAAATCAGTCACTGATACCACAGGTTGAGCTCCTGCATCGAGACAAGAAGATATGGCTTCATAAAAATCATAAAATGTAATACTGTCCGTGATACTTATTTCGGTAGTATCGGCGGTGTAGAAATAAGTGGAATTGCCTCCTACACCATTAGAATATGAACTACTTGACACATCCACATTCAAACACTTTCGTTCTTTCCCTATGAAATTACAAGGAATGGAATCAGCATCGCAAACCGTTTTTGTCCAAACAGCCGCATCTAAATCCGCCTGTGTTATTGTATCCACTTGACCAACTGGATTCCTGGTATCATATAGGGTCATCACTCCATTGGAGTAGGTGTAAACTTCAAAGAATTTCCTGGAATAATTAATCACACCTGGATTGAAAGGATCTATCGTAGGTTGGGTATCGTTATAATAACAACTGTGATCTATCACATAGGTATCCTCATTCCCCGCATTATCATAATACAAAACTGTAGACCATTCTCCAGACAGAACAGGATCCCCTCCAGGTATATCGTCGATTACACTAGCAACTAATATTTTACCAGTCATATCAATATCAACTGTATAAGTCACTGTACCTCCAGAGATAAGCACACCATCAAAAACAATTCTACCATTTGTAGACGTTGTTGAAATAGGTGTAAATGTAGTTTGATTGTTAGTAGCTGCACTTGGATAGGTTGCGGTAAACTGATCAACAACAGTCGTGTGATCAAGTTCATACATCGTAATAGTTAGCGTTTGAGGAGAGACAAGATAGGCAGGACTTGTTTTAGTATAGTTTAGTGAAACTACCTTAATAGAATTCTGTCCTATCGCTGTCTGTGATAAGAATATAAAACTGAGCAAGAGATAGAAATAATTTTTCATTTGGCGTACCATTAAAAAGTTTTTTTTGGGATTATTGCTTATGTGTCTAAATGCCCTGGAGCAAATTTTGGATTTACGAATGGCGCGCCCCAAGAATTAGTATCCAAATCATAAATGAATCGAATAAAACCATTCGCATATTCATACAAGATGATAGACTCATCACCTATATCCGCTTGTACATCGGCAGGATCAGGAACAGAAGGAACGACAGATGGTATATTTTCTTCAAGCTTGTAAACAATGTGCTTATTAAACATTGGATCTGTATTTGGAGTGTTGCCACCACTCCCGATTAAAGGGATAGAACTTCTATGTATGATGACTCTACTCATGTTCTCCGTATTTTTTAATCTCTGTAATTAACAATCTGTTTCCGTTATACAACTGAGGCGAGAGAGCTGGAGAATAAGTAGTTGCAGTAGTAGCGCCTAAAAACTTTATTTTGAGTACTTTCCTGATAAAACTCCCATTCATTTTTTCAGGAGATATAATCTCCATCTGATCATCAGGAAGTAACACACGTTCCCCAACCTTCACGAGAGTAGTCCCTTGATTATGAATAGTGATACTATACCCAGCGACTTCTTTATTAGGATCGTCCTCTACGACTACATCATCTATCCAGGTATATTTTCCTTTTATCATAATTGACTCAGTAACATTTTTGCTTGAGCTGGATCCTTCTCACAAAAGTTGACCAGCTTGTGGAATAACAGATTTACATTTTTTTCAGGAAATAAATCCTGCATTCGGTTGGCATCATTCACCAGTTGATTCAAATCAATTTCGTGTACTTCCTGGTCAGGATCTGGACCCTCTTCTGTGGTCCTGCCATCATAGCCCATTTTAGTCTTCGGGCTTGATCCGGTAGATCCTAGCGCAGTGCTGACGGGCTGTCCGGTGAATTGATTCAATATAAATGGCAGCTTCTCAATACAAGTTCCTAGGATTTTTTCAAGTGCTGATTCTTTTTTCAAGTCCTTCAGCTCCATTTTCATTTTGTAGATCTCCAAATCCTTTTGGAACTCTTCCTTTGCACCTTCATAAACTCCAGAGACTTCATCACCGGATTTATTATCCAGGAACTGATTCAGTTTGATTAGGTTCTCTAACTGTGTACTGATATTTCCGCCACCTGAATTCGACAATGATCGAGAAGACCCTTCTCCGATTTTCACAGTATGGATGTTTGCACCGTTATTGTTGGTTCCTTTTTTAGACATCAGCGCAATTTTGAAAGTACCATCTCCATACAGTCCGAGTAATTCCTCCAGGTCTGACCAAGAGCTTTCCAAATCACCAGACTCATCGTCATACTCGCCGATTTTCGACTTTGCAGACATTGATAGTCCAGTGTATGCTCTCCAGAACATTTTCTGATTCTTTTCAAAAATCGTCTGAAGCGCCTCTATATTTTTTAATTGCCCCATAACAATGGTTTTACTTTTTTGCTTGTGTGATTCGCTGAATGTATTTGAAAGTCAACTGGTATTCTTCTCCAGCTACCAAAACCGTAGCATCTGAACACAAAACTTGGCTTTGTGCCATATCGACACCAGGTACATCGATAGGGTACCATCGTCCATTAGCAGTCCATTTTTCAATGAGTGTCAACGGAATATTTTCAGCGACTTCCGTATTACGCTGTTTTAGTGTGAGGTAAGAAGCATCAAAGGTGTCATCATTTACAATAGTATTGTTATTAACACTCTTTTTGTTTCCGCTAGCACGTTCCACCTGAACACCAATAAGATATTGGTCATGAATCCTACTATTTTGTTCCAGTTTAAAATTAGACTGATTAGCTTTAACAGGCACACCAAATGTATATTGGAAGCTGTGTAATTTCTTCTTTACCATTACTCAAGTTGAAAAGGATTTAAAAAATAGGTAGCCGCTGCCCTAAAGCAACGGCCACCAGAGGGGTTGGTCATGGGGTTATATTCCTTAATAGTAAGGACTACGACTATCGGAAAATCTTTGCTGCATCTGACAGCGTCAATGCTTCTGCACCTCTCACGAGTAAGAATCCTTTCAGGATAATTACTCCGTAATTCTTGTGATCAGCATCAACTCCTTCAATCGCAGAGTAATCTCCATCCTTGAAATCCACCGTGATCTCGTTACGCTTGTTCCCCCAGAATCCGAGATTAGTACTGATGTCCTTCATCTCACTACCATCGTGTTGCCACATTGTGATAGGTGCGTTGGGGTTATACTGCGTTTCTGGAACGGTACGCAATTGGCGAGTATCATAGTTCTCCAGTCTCACATCCTGATCAGTCTTGATACTCAACAACGCGTTGTATAGCATAGCTAACGACTCTTGTTCAGTTGCAATACCAGGAGCGATTGCAGGACCAGGAAAAAAGTTCGGATCATCATAGTGGATGAGGTGACTATTTGCTGGAAACTCATTTCCATTGGCGTCAATCTTCACCTTATGAATAGCCAAACCGATTTCTGAAGCCCAAAAAGCATCGGATTTTTCCAATAGGATTTCCATCGCTAGCTTCTGGTTTACAGTATTCGTCTGAAATTTCAGATTTGAATGGTTTGCGCTCAATTCAGCGTAAAGACGCAGTGCAAACGGTCGAACGTCAGATGGCTTAAAGCCAAACTGCTTCGCTCTGTGGCGGATACGCATCAACATTCCTCTCTGAGGATCCATCACTGGAGCCAATGCGGGGCCTCGTCGTGAGCCTCTTTTAATGTTCTTTTTCATTCCTTGTGGGATTATTGTTAGTTAAATTTTCACTTGTTTTTTTTGGTATGTAAGATTAGCAGCTAATTAGGCATACTCCATAAACATATCATAGTCTTCATCGACCATCATGTCTCCAGCAATCACCTGGTCACTTTCCAAAAAATCATCCGTCTCATGGCCAGCTACCTCCTGATAGTTTTCCAAGTCGTTATCAAATCGAGAACCATTCAACTCATCAAGATTGATGTCAACCGTACTACCTAAAAAATCCACATCATCCTGATAAGACAATCCGCCAACATAAGCGCTCGCTTTTGGGTATACTGCCACGACTCCCTCTAAGAGTCCAACAGCGGCTGCACCAAGTCCCATGTCTTTGATATATTGGTTTTTCATTTTTTGACCGTAGAGGCCTAAAATGATTTTCAAACCAGCTAAAGAGATCGAACCTACTTTACTGTCACCGGATAAATATTTCCCTAAAAAGGGAATTTTTTTCAATGGAGCATTGATCAACTTTGCTCCTACTAGTCCTGCGCCCACTGCACCAACACGCTTCGCGGTGCCCATGCTGAACATTTTACTAGTACTGTATCTGCGTTTTTTTCTAGCCATGGCTATTCCTGAGATTTTACACCTCTTGCATTTACTTGAGCCGTTGCACATATGCAAAAAGTTTTAAGGGGTTATGAAATTTATTTGTTTGGGTTGACTACTTCAGAAAATTACTTTCTCTTTTTTCTGCGCGTAGTCTTGCGCTTTTTGGTGCCAGATACCTTAGCATTACAGCCTTTTCTCAAAACACGATTTGCTGAAGCCGTTGCTTTAGTCTTTGCCTTTTTAGCTGCTTTTGCGATTGATGCACTAGTTGAATTTTTCAACTTTTTCGCTGCCGATTTAGCTTTGGTTACTGCATTTTTGATGTAGGCAGAAGCTACCGACTTCACTTGAGTCTTCGTTTTCTTACCAGCACAATGAGCCGCTTTAGCTTTTTGCAATCGTTGATAAGCAGTCGTTTTTTTCCTTTTAGCCATCAGGGTTATTTTTTAGTTTATTATAATCGTGTGTATGTTGTTGTGTCTTGCTATTTGAATGCAATAAAAGCTGCTCCAAGTCCTAGCGCGATCATGACCGGGCTGACACCTTCAGAGGGCTTGTCGTCATCGTATTGATCAATAGTATCCTTAGAATCTTCATTAACTACGAGATCTTCCAAGAGTACCGGATCGCTCGCATCTTTCAATGACACTTTAGGCGATTTCTTCTTAAACAGCTTGGAGAGTGCTTCTATGCCTTTAATTAAGAATCCCATAGACTGAGTGGCAATCATGATCCACTCTTTTTTACTATCTCCAGCTATTTGATCATTCGCTTTTTCGTTAAGGATAGTTTTTGGATCAGCACCAAGTTTGTTTACTATTCCGCTTTGTAATGCAGTATTTATGTTAGATCTTTTAAGACCTCCAACCTTTTGAATCCAATCAAGCGTCTTAACCTGTTTTGCTCGCCGAGCGTTCACAGCGTTATTGACACCCTTTTTCTTGATAAAAGTGAACAAGAAAAATGGTCCAGCTCCTGGCAATACTTTTTTAAATAGGAAGTTCATTACTTTCTTCCACATCGTTTTAAATGCACTTCCGACCACCTTCACTACTTTCACTGCTC
This sequence comes from uncultured Saprospiraceae bacterium, assembly GCA_964508085.1. Lineage (GTDB taxonomy): Bacteria > Bacteroidota > Bacteroidia > Chitinophagales > Saprospiraceae > CALGLS01. Next base: position 10,371 of record CAZDTI010000057.1, read on the forward strand.
CCTTCCCTGCTTTACTAACACCTTTTTTTATTTTCTTTGCTCCTTTTTTCAGGATAGAAATCAATCCAGAAATATCATCAATGTCTTCGCTCGATGAAAACCGCAATCTAGGCGGCACCATGGCACGACTCGTCAAGTACTTAGTATTGTACATGAATTTGAAAACAGGATCTGCAATATCTGAATCTACGTTTCCGAGATACGCGACTTCATCAGTTTCAAGCGTTCGCATTACGTCGAGTAACTGCTGACGCTTTCGCGGGGCACTTGTCTGATAAGCAGCTACCTCCAGTCGATTAGATAACTGGAATCGCTGTAGTTCCCCTTCTGTCATTTCAGTCACATCTTCTCCGTCCATTACAGCGTCCGGAATTATTTTATCCAGCTCTACAAGCGTTTCGATGATGCTTTCGTCATCCGTACCGGATAGATATGCAAGTCCTTGAGGGTTCTTCACTTTGTACTTTATTTTGTGTTCAAATGGTTTTTCTGCTCCAAATCTTCCGTCGTCATCTCTTCCCCAAACTGCGTCGATGTGGACACGGGTACCATCCGGAAGAATGGCAGTTGGGTAAACGTGATACGGCTTCTTCACCGATTTTTTATAACTCGTAAAATTTAGCTCATAACGCAGGCCAAGGTTTCGTAAAACCCTTGTTGTGAAATGAGTGTAAGATTTACAATCACCTTTCATTACGTGGATAAATCTCGATGGAGATCTTACCCACTGACTTTTCTTAGGATCTCGCTGATACTTTATTTCATGTAGCAGGAAATCGTATATCATTTTCATTCCGGCTCTTGTGGCTGGAATGCGTTTAGCTAATTTCTTCGTCTTGTCAATATCCCTGGTATCCACTTTCGTCATCAGGTCGATGATGTCGTCCGTATCGTATGTCTCCTGATGGTTAGAGTATTCACCCGTTGTTTTTGGGATGAGCTTCTGGACCATTGTTCTACTTAGCCTCATATAATCGATACAGGGATTTGTTGCGTAAATTTGAAGACAAACTCTTGTCCATCAATTTCTCCATTTACTGCTCCTTTGAATATCAGCTCTGGTTTATTTCCGGCAGCTAATTGATCAGAAATTTGTAACAAGAATTCTCCGCTATTGGCTGAGACGGTAAATGATCCATTTACTGTTTCATTATTTCTCAATTCAAAACTGACTAATCGATTAACATCAAGCGCAATCTCACCAAATGTCAACTTTCCAGTAACTTTTCCAATTAGAATATCTACTGGGTTTGTGTTGGTGATACTGATGGTCAGCTTTAATTTTGACTGATTGAAATCCAAGCTGCCTCCATTGATTCCTTTGAACTTCACCTTAAGATTACTTTTGAAAGTATCCTTAAACTGGTTGAATGCAACAAGCCCCACTCCGATAAGTATCAGTAATTTCTTCATTAGTCAATAAATGCTGTTGCTGTAATTAATGCCGCGATAAATAGGACCATTCCCACTCCACCACCTGAAGAGGATGAACTTGGTGGAGCAGTATTGTTACCACTACCACCTTCACTCATTCGCGGGAATTTCTTCAAGCGATTTAGCCAACCATTTAAGAATCTTTCATTGCCGGGCCTCGATATTGCCAGATGGTGATACAATTGTATTCTCCCGTCCAGGATGCCGTTGTGTAACGTGTGAGGTGCAATACTATTAATTGCCTCTATGGTTTTTTGGCCTACTATTCCATCAACTTGTAATTGTGGTGAATAGCCCAATGTGTTGATTACTTTTTGTACTATTTTAATTCCGGTATAACCGTGATTTACTCGTGCATCAAAAATCAGATTTGCCAATTTTTGGCTATTGATTTTATCTGCCTGTATTGGCTCCCAATACACCTTACGGTAAATCATAATGGCTTTATCTTCGCTTATGGACTTCATTTCCATAACACTAACCTCACGTTTCATCAAACCACTATACAGTGCTGCCGATATTCCTCTATTGGTTCCGGCTTGCAAAGTAACACCTGGTCTTTCTTTGTAAGGAATCAATTCACCATTCGAATCGTAGGCATTATAATTCCCCCAATCCTCAGGCATATTTTGATAACCGCCTTCTACATCGAGTACGGTGTTTATTATCTCTGTGAAAGACGCCATTGCGTTTTTTATAATTCAAATCTAAGTCCTTTTAAAAGTGCCTTTTTGATGTTTTGAGAAGATTTGACAACATTTGCCATGATTTGAGAACTTTGCAGATGATTTGTTATCATTTTAGAAGATTTGAGATAAAAAAAGTCCCGACGCAGGATGCGACGGGACTTGATTATACTATGTGGATACAAAAACGAATTTAGTTTAGATGGATATTAAGGAATCTTTCAAGCTCGGCATAGCTTTTAAAAACGTACTTACCTATCCCCGCTGTATTTTCATCTTCTTCTTCAGGTTTGGCCTCTGGAGGAACACCATGAGCAATGTTTTGAATCATCTCAGGGAATTCTTTGATAAGGTTATTCACTAATTGTCCTTTCTCCTCATTAGTTGTAATGGATAGTAAGTATCCGTTTTCTACATTCTCGATGCTGTAGGTTCGTTTCTTTCTCATAATAATATCATTTAGGTGTATTAAGTATTTCGTTGACTTCATCTTCAGACAACTGATGATGATCGACGATGATTTTAAATTGATTTGGTTTGAAGTATTGGCACTTTTGATAAGCCTTGGTATCCAGTCCCATTTTTTCGCGCAACTCGACGGTTAAAAAGTTCTTATTGAATAGATAGCGCGATTCCTGATACCAATTGTTTAGTTGTGATTTATAAACCAATTTGGTAACGGTCATTTTACCCCCCTCCTCACGGGGGGTGTCACGCCCATTTAACGGGTCATTAACGGTAGTATTACCTTTACTCATAGTAACAGTGCAGAAACAAAGTTTACGCCAGTTGTATTTTAATAATTGTAATGTGAAATTGGACGGGATGGAACGGGAGGACCACAAAAAAACGGAATGGTATCAAAACAAAATCGAGCTGCGTCAGCTGTAAACTAAGAATGGTATCAAAACAAAGTTCCTGGAGGATCCTGAGGAAGTTGTTTTGATACCATTTAAGAAATTTGAAAAGGTAGAATATTTTGTATTAAAAAAAGACTACTCCCTCTCCATCTTCACCGTCATCAGTTTTTTTAGCTGGATGAAAATCTACCTCGACATAAGAGTAACCTTTCCCTTTTAATTCTTCGACTTTGCTGAAGTCCTCGAATATGCCAATGTACTTTATGGATGCTCCTGTTTTTTCTTTTACTAGGTATACTTTAGTTGTTGTATTCATATTGTTATTTTTTATTTAATAAGATTTGCAAACTGATTAACTAATTCATCCTTGGACCTGGACACAAATTCAGGCCTTACCTCTGTGCTAAACCACCGATTATCGCCACGCACAACATATTCAAAAGAAATACTTGGCCCCTCTACGTTTTTAAAATCTGATTTTAATTCAAATTGATAGCCAACTACGGATCCAAATAGACACTTGTCATATGCAATGAAGTATACATCTGACCCAAATGGAATAATATCTTTTTCGCTAATAAATATATCGACATCTTCAGGAGTGATAAACCGATATTTGTCCTTAAAAACAAGAGATCTCATTGATGAATTTTTCTCTTCTTTGTTTGTAAACCATTTAATTAATTTTGATATAAACTTCATTTTTGAAATTGTAGTTAGGGGGAATGTCAGATACCCGTCAGTTCCCCTGTGAATAAATCAAGTTGCTTCTCTTTATAATATCGACCGTACCGCCTATTGGTAATATGTTGAGATCGGTCGTGATTCAGGTGGCACTTTTGACATAAAGCAGCAAGGTTGTCGAATCGATTGTGATTCCTGTTGCGGTCAATATGTGCGACTGTAAGTACCACCCGACTCCCAGTGATGGGATGCGGCTGGTAGTTTTGGGCGCCACACCACTCGCATTTATTATCTGCTCTTTTGAAGCGGATGAGGCGAGAGATGAGCGACCATTTTGGATGGTATTTGCTGTAGTCTATGGGCATAGTTACTAGTTTAGAATCCAATATGAATAGGACAAAGCAAGTCTTCCATAAATTTATTCATATCGTTATCCATTGCTACTTTATCGATATGAACCATTAGCTCAAATAATGCCTTGTAATTAGATACTCTTTCGTTGAAGTAGTTTCCGTCATCATATTCAATTCCAGCCTTTTCTCTAAAGTCCCTACCATCAAATATTTGCTCATCTCCCCACGTAAACCAAAATACACTTCCTGCGGTATGTCGAATTGGTTTATCGTGTAAGAAGTATTGTAGTGGACCTTCTGGTCTGCCTTTCCAAAATTCTGTATTTCCACCAACGGGATTTTTCAGAATGAAGCATTTGTTTGATTCTCCGAATATAGAGTGAGGGTACTTTGGTCTTTGAATTGTGTCTGTATTCATCATATTTATTTTAGTTAACTTATAAGTTAATTTGATACCATTCCATCCAACCAGGTCCTACGGGCGCTCGTGGGTTTAATACCGTTTCGGAGCTGTGCCGGCTGGATCCTGATGGTGTTTTGGTATTATTTTCCATTCCAGTCCTGTATCCGATTTTGAATATTATTAAAATCGGCAATCAGTTCATTCGCGGATTCTACTTCATATCGAAGCTGCTGTATTTTCTCTTGCTGATTTCGTAGGGATTCCTCATACTTCCGAAAGTTCTTAAGGACGTATACAATCGTCTTATTCTTCGTACCTATACCATTCTCTTCCATAATTTCCAGTAGTCGTTTTTGATCATCTGGAGATAATCTAAAGTTGATCGCTTGAGGCCCTTTCGGCGTCTTCTTTTTCTTAGTAATCTTACGTTTAGCTGTAGGAGTAGCCATGGTTGTTGATATTTAGGTTAAGTAATGTATCTCGTTTTATGCTGTCACAAATCGAGACGTTATTGCATGGTTATTAATCAAATATGATTAAGGTCTATAAGTGTGTTGACCACCCCCTTTTATATATATTATTGATTTTCAACTATATATATACAGACGGTCACTGGTCAATTTGACCAATTGACCACCCAAACCCCGATTGACCACGATTGACCAGAGGTGGTCAAACTGGTCAAATTGGTCAAAGCGGTCAAATTGGTCAAATTGACCACGTCACAGTATAAGAAGGCCCCTACACGGTCAAATACCACGTAGAGGCCAATGATCTGCTAGTACGGAAGGTCGGTGTACCCTTCTTTATTCTCTGTCTTTACAGAGGCTGTAATTTCCTTTTTGGGCGCTGGAATTGGGAGCGGATTGGCTGGACCATGTACTTGCTTATCTCCAACCTTCATGATGACCTTAGCCCTAACTATTTTCTTAGATACTGGATCTATATCCCAGTTCATATTCTTCCGTGCGAATCCCTTCGCTTTCTTCTCCAGTGTGTTCTTTGATCCCTTGAATCCTATATTCTCTGCTACCTTTCGCCAGCCAATTCCTGTATCTGCGCGTTGTACGCAAGCTTCTTCCAGTAAATCATCTACATCGTCTTCCTTAGTCCAGGAAGCAAGATGGTTCTGCTCCTCATCAAGGTACTCATAAACGTAGCGGAGCATTTTGCCTTCAGCGTCCTTTTTGATGCTACACACGATGACATTATCTTCGTGAAAAGTTTCCTCTCCATTTCGCTTTTTTACTTGCTTGATGTATCGAAGTTTTTTATCTGTAGCTGAACGACAGATGGCAACCAAGTTAGTTGCGAACCTTGCAAAGTGAGCGGAACCGGACATGTCGCCCTGAGTAACCGGAAGTGTATTGTTAACACGTTTGGAAGTGTGGCCTAGTATGAGGAAAGGAAATGCAGTAGACTTGTTATAATCTTTAATGGACCTCATTAAATTCATCGCTACCTCCGTATCGTGGGACGATTCTGCGCTCAAATAAGTAATATTATCAATGACTACTCCGTCTGCCTCTAAGCGCTCAATGTCGTCTATGATGTAGTCAATAATGTCATTGTTTCCTCTTCTTCTGCGGTTCTTGAAATTGTAGTTTTCCTTCATTCTGATGAATCGCTTTTCATCAAAAATATATTTCTCTCCAGCATCATTACTATACCGTTTGAAAATCTCTTGAACCAATAGCTCAAAGTCATAGTATAAGATCGTGCGCGCTCCACATTCGTTCTTTAGTATTTTTCCAAAGGTGCCTTTTCCCCTGGTTATATTATCCGTGAGCTGAACGCAAAAAATGGTTTTCCCTAAACCTGGTTCTGAAAATAAAAACGTGACTTCCCCCGTTCCCCAAAGCTCACCCGCTAGTTGCTTTATTGGTGGAGCTTTCTCTCCTTCGTCCATTGCTTCGTTCATGGATTGAGCCGTGAAGTAACTGCTGGGTGGTACCACTTTTACTTTTTCCGCAAATTTATTTCTAAGGTGATACACATCACTTTTCCCTTCGAAAATATCTACGTATAATTTAAGCGCCATGTCCGCCGCCTCTCTTTGTAGACTAGCATCTAAAATGAAATTTGCGTGGTCCTGTATATTCGGTAACCTTGCAGCATGACCACTTATTTCTGCGACTACTGCTGGTCCTCCAGCTTTCATTAAAGCTCCTTTCCTTTTCATAACCTCAATCAAAGTCAACAGATCAATTACAGATCCGCTTTTAGACATCTGCTCAATGACGCTGTAAATAATTCTGCATTCCTGAATTCTAAAGTGCTGACTTTCCAGCCATTTTATTTTTTTGTAAGCCTGAACTCCATGCGTAATAATTGTAGCGATTACGGTCTTCTCAAACTCATCTGCACTCGGTTCTGCTTTGTCCCATACTTTTTCTAACAATATTCTTGGATCATTAGGCCGCACCAGTATACTCTTGTGAACGGTCTGTAGTTGTTTTCGTTGATTGCCCATTTTAATAGTGTTGTGTGTGACGTTGTTTTTATTTAGATAATACCTCCCCAGTCGTAGCTACGCTACAGTAAATATTGGGGAGGATTTTCAATATCCTCCCCGAACCTCAATAAGTATGCTTAGAGCCGCCTTCCGGATGGAAGGACGTATAGTATTTTAGTGCGTGTTCCTAGTGTGTAGTAGTTCCTCCTCTTCTAATATATCCTCAATATCTCGACGCTGTCCCCATTCGGAGAAATGTCAAATCCAAGTTTTTTGAATCGCTCTCTCGATCTGAGGAAACGATAGATATGGCGTTCTCTTTTTTTATCGTCATCAGGTCGTTCCTTATTTATTCGACGATAGGAATTTCGACAGAAGACTTTGAATGAATTGATATTTTTGAATGAGTCTACTTCCAGTTGAATGAGCTGTCTGTCTTCCTTGGTCAGTAACACCAGTTCAATACTTTCAATGTGCGCAAATCGGTCGTCATCTTGTGGAGTAAAATCGGGGTTGATTGGGATTTCATCATATATGTTACTTTGCTGGTTCGACAAATTCATAACAACCTCAGGACCTCCAAATCGCTCCCAATAAGCACGACTAATCTTGCCCGTTATTTTCCGGAAAGCATGGCCCAATAGAGTAGGGGAGCGTTGATCAATCTTTCCTGCATATTGCATCCCGCTTCCTTTCTTGTAGATCTCAATGATGATGATCAGCACCATCACAACGATAGAGCAAAAGAGCATAACATAATAACCGATGTTTCCCCAAAGTCCGAGTTTTGATTCTCGTTTAGTGGCTGCATTATTATAGTCAGTATCTTGTGCTAACTTCTCCGTTTCCTTGTTCTGTGCGAGTATTGTTATACTTTTTTCGCTCTTTACATCTGTGTTAAATAGAGCAGCGCTTTCTTCTTGTTGTATTTTGAGTAAGGCCTCACTACGTTCTGCTTTTAGTGCCAGCATCTTTTTGCTCGCAATGTCTCTGTGCCCCGCTGCCCATTTGATGCCTTCTTTGTGGCGTTTGTTGTGGTAGTTGTAGTCATGCTTTTTTTGTGAGATCAAAGCGTTATACTTATTCTTTATTGCTGCCTTATCAGCATTGAATCGATTCTCAATGTTTTGCGTCTCTAGTTCGTAGTGTTTTTTAATGGAGTCGTTTAACATTGCGTATTTACTATTCAATAGGTCCTCATTAGGAGATTGTACTTCAGCGATGACTTTATCTACTAAATCAAATCCGGCGTTACTGGAGAGGGAAGGGGAGATGTAAGCAAGTGGTGCAATAATACCTAACAGGAGTACAATCATTGCAATGTCTTCCCATCTAACAAACTGCTTACGAATAAAGGCCCTGGATAGGAAAGGGAAGAAACTGGAAATACCAGTCTCTATAACAATAGAAACTAAAATCGCTACTGCTCCTGACATCATTATAAGTCCGATTTGTTCCGATACTGAAAAATGAGAGGTAATAATTTTGTAAATAGCAACGGTCTGAGTGATGCCGCTACATAGGTGGGCGAGGTTTTTAAGAAATCGAACTTTAGGCATCAGTGGTCCCCAAAATTCGGCAAATCTTTTTTGTTCCTCTGTGGTTTGATTTTGAGTTGGATTACTCATATCTTTAGTTTTTATTATGAAAAAATAGCCCTTGCTCATTGGTTGCGCCGTCGAGTAGGGGCTTTTTATTTTTGTTGTTTAAAATTCCACCACTCCAACGTAAGTTCCCCCGTACGCTGACAGTGGTGGTGATGTTAAACACGCTTTAAGGAAAATCTATGTGGCAGCTACTTGACTGCCATTTAGTTCGCTAGTCTCTCCCTCCGCTTTTACTTCAAGTTCTTCCTTGATGATGCCGACAGGAGCAACTGCATATCTCTTGTTAGAAAATAATTCCGGATGGTTATTCGCATAGTCATGAGCTTCTTCGATCTCGTCGAATAAGTCAAGCGGTTGGGTAGGGGATTCCGGATCGCAGACTACAAATCTTTGTCCGATTTCGTTGAGTTTGAATAATTGAAATTTTATCATTAGTTATAATTAAAAGGTGATTGAAAACATATTGTTAGGAGCGCCCCGATGGCGAACCATCGGGACTTAACCCCAAAATACCAATGCAGAGCTTCATCCATAACAATCCTCCTCTTGACCAGGAAAAGACTGTCCGCGCTCCACTCCACAATCGGTATGTATATGACAGGGCCTCTGCTGACCCTAAAGAAAATTCAAAAAAGTACCGCTCTAAGTAACTAGGCATTTGGGCTATCAGAGACGGTACTCGCAACTTCATCTAGTCGCTATAAAATGAGGACGAAAAACAACGGAGGCGGAGCGCCTCCAAACAAATATCTTAGGCGGCCATATATGGCTTGAATAGCTCTTCTAGTTGCTCAACGCCTTCTCGCTTTTTCATGACCTCAAAAGCATGGGCAACTACTCGCGCTACATTCTCTTCTTTGTAGCCGTATTTATCGGCATTGCCAGCTAACATTCGTTTTACAACTTCTTTATGGTAGGATGATGCAATAGCTACTTCTTCAATCTCTCGATTATATAGCCTGTCACGAAGGGAAGGGGACAATTCCTTAAGGCTTGTATTTATAGTCATAATTGCTATTTTACGTTTGGAATAAAGATGTACCACAATAGTACGATGATTTTACCATCGATGCAAGGTTTTACCATATAAATCTTGTAAAAGAATCAACTATGAGTAGAAAAGACCCAAAAATTGGGAAACGATTAGGAAAAAATATTAAAGAAATTCGAGAGGCTTGGGGGATGAGTCAACCTAAGTTTGGTGATATGTTCGGAGTAAGTAAGAATATGCTTTCTACTTGGGAAAATGGAGGACATTCACCAAGTATTAAGTTTATGGTTTTATTAATCGAAACTACTGGTATTCCATTTCTTGATTTGTGCAAAAGGGCAATAGATGAGTCAGAAATTCCAGATAAACCGGATGCAGAAGCGGTTCTTCAAAAAAGTAGAATCAATGAAATGAACACAAATACTGTTGAGCTTCAAAAAGAGATGATGGCATTAATGAAAGAGAATTTTGATTTAAAATTAGAATTGGAGAAATTAAAGAAGTAAGAATAATCAATTCCCATCTTTTGACTTCGCCTCAATTTTATCAATGAGTTTTATTATTTCTGCATAAGCAAAATTAACCTTAGCTCCTTTTTCTTCAGCTTGGTAATCTTGATAAAAGGTAAAGTCAGTAGTGTATTTTAAAAAATCGGAAGAGTATAGTTCTTTGCATTCACTAGCGGATATATCTCCTTTAATGAATCTTAGGATGGGACATAGCATGGACGGGGGGATTTAGAAAGTTTTTAATGTATGTCTATGCTGAATTGCAAATGTAGTAAAGAAAAATTAGAAAACAAATAAGAGAAAGAGGTCTACAACGTAAATGTCAAACTGCATTATGAAAGAGAACTATTCAGACGAAATAATAGAGAAATCAAGTGAGGTTTTGAATTTTCTTTATAAAAATTCTTCAGTAGAAATTTCGGATAGAGAGCTCGCGTTAAATTTTTTTGGATTGGATCCGAAGGATAGAGGCCATGGCCCGATGAGGATATATGACGAAGTAAAGCGAGTTTGTGATTTACTTTGCAAGCATGGATTGATCGAGATTTTTCCGGGACCCGATATAAATAAAATTACGGAGGAGGGGAGGAATGTGGTTCGTAGTGGTGGATTCCTAAAATTTTTCAAAAGGGAAAAAGAAAAGGATAGAAAAGAAGAAGTATTGTTAGACAATCAGTCTGAGCTTACTCGAATTCAATTAGAACAACTTCGGAAAGATATTACAACAGAAGCAGAAGAAATACGAAAAAAAGTTGCGAAGGAATTAAGTGATTTTCATACATCCTCAACGTTGAGGAATACCGCTCATGAGAAATTGATTAGGAGGCAAGATTCAATAATATACCTGACTGTTGGCATTTCAATATTCTTACTAGTGTGTAATATTTTGGCACTGATATTAAACGCTTCATACTTGTCTAATTAACAATCGACTGCTTTAGATAATATTCGAGTGATAATTAAAATATAGAATATGAAAAAAGATAGGATCATAATGATGCAATGGGTTATAATGTGACTAACGGTATAATCTATATCCTGTGACAGTGCATATAACTTATAGAAGGTTACAACCAATAACCTAATTGAGGTAAATAAGGACAAAAATCCAAAAATGCATAAGGCAATATCAAGAATACTCATAGTTTAATAATTGTGATAAATAACGAAAGGGGGATAGGTGAACTACGAAAGTGATGTAGCAATAGTTACCGAGAAAAAAGAAAAAGATGCAGTATAAGTGTTCAATATTAGCGAAGATGATGGGCTGTTACTAATGTAAAAAGCCTAGAAGATTTTCATCCACTAGACTTTTATTGACACTTTATGTGTCTATGCTGTTAGGGGGGGATGTCGGTCAAAAGGTGTCCCCCGCTTTTTAAAAGATTTGAGTATCGGTAATAATTATTTCCGTACCACCTTTTAAATTTTTCTGTTGACGGACTGTCAACAATTGAACTTTAGATAATTCTTTGATTGTCTTTTTCTTTTTCATAACCAATTTGTTTTTGGTGATTGAATAGTCCAAAATTAGACTTAGAGAAAGGAAAGTCCGGCATCAAAAAACGATTTGGAGGAGGAGCGTTTTTTTACGTACAATAAAATGGAAGTCATGATACAAACTTCAAGGATTAAGCCATCTGCTCAACGCATTAAGCGTGCCTATGAGGAGGGGTGGAATAGTTGTGCTAAAATGAAAATTGCGATTATGAACGGCAGGAGATTGGAAGTACTTGAGGAGGTTAGAAGCAATTACAAAAGGGCTAAAATTTATCAATTCAATAAGCTTGCTGCTGAATTTGCAAGTTATTTATCAGACCATTACTTCATCTATCAGGATGATAAAAAGTTAGGAGAAAAGTACGCGATAGCCGCGCGATCATATGTATCACTCAGTAATTTAGAAACCATATGTATTACTAAATTTGGTGAATTATTTCGAGCGTTAAATAAAACCAGGAAACCAAAAAAAGAATTGGTTAATAAGCTACGTAAAGTTTGTACTGAATTTGACGAATATCTTACTACGGAATCAACAATCATTTGGATTAACACACACACCTTAAAAAATATTCGAGACTTTATTGATGAGAAGTATAGCCTTGTCGTGGAGCGTAGTTTGGAGGCTATTCACCATTTGGAATCAAAAGGAATAGGACGAACTCGACATTTTTATAAGGACTTAACGGTGGCGCTTATTCGGCTTGGTCGCTATGACGAAGCCGTGGAAGCTGTTGACAATTCGTTACAAAATTTGCGGAAAGGTTCGACTATCTGGTCGGTGTTGATTTATTACAAAGTCATCATTGAATTGCATAGAGGAAACTATCAGGAGGCTTATGCGATCTTCAAAGAGGCAGAACGGAAACGGCAGATCAACAAAGCAATGGGGGAGACTTGGTTGATCGTGAAAGGGTTCTTTAAATTCCTAATCAATTGCGGAAAGTTGGAAGGCCCAGGTAAATTTAAACTTGGAAAATTCCTGAATGACATCGAAGTATTTACAGCAGATAAAGCAGGGCAGAATTCAAATGTCATCATCTTAAAAATATTACTTCGCCTCAGTACGGACCGGGATCGAATCATTGATGAACGACAACGAATTAAATTGTACTCAGAACGCTACCTGGAGGACGGGAGTCGGTCGCGGTTGTTTTTTCAAATGCTGAATCAGATTGTTCCTGGGAATTTTCGGAGAGCGGAAGTGGAATTGAGGGGAGCGAAGTATTTGAGGAGGATGGGGGAGCAGGAGGGATATGATCCGGATATGGAGATATTGCCTTATGAAGATTTGTGGGGGATGGTTTTGGAGGGGTTGGATTGAGATTATTAATAACAAATGAATTACATAATAATGAACTATTGGAATCTGCAACTATTCTACTGGAGGGAAGAAGTTGAAATCGGGATAAGTTGTGGATATACGATAATCTACCTTTGAAAAGTATTGTATATGTAACTGAGTTGTGTGTATAATATGTTCTCATCAATTAAGAAAAAATCAAAAATGCCAAGACATCAAGTAACCAATCAAGAATTTCTGGAGTCATTAAATGAGCAATTATATTTCTTGGAATCTTCGATTTTGAGTTACTCAGATGTTGAATTCGAAGCCAAAAGGGTTTCTATCACAATTCGAATTTTAGTACATGATACGGGCAACAGTATTTCACTTTTAAAGTCTCTAAACCAAAAGAGCAATTTAAAATTCATCAATTCTGCTTCACCAAATGATGGTAGATTACATTCGATGACAGGAATGGTAGGAGTAAGAAAATCAAACCGAAATCAATATTTTGGACTTGTTGCAAAAGTCAATAAAGACAAAAAAATGGTAGCAGTTCCTTTATTTCAACAACACCTTCCAGAGTGGTATGAAAGCTACACCAAATTAGGCTTCCAAGATTGGTGGGAAATGGAAATAATAAAAATTAATGGCATTGGAATAACACGAAGAGAATTGATATTAAATGTTGCAAATAAAGATGGAGGAGCACATATTGACCATGCATTGCCAGAGAAATATCACGAAGTAAAAAACAGTAGTTTGATTTTGAATATCAGAGGAATAGAAACCAAATTCGAAAGAAATGTGGTTTATGCGTCCGTTGTGCAAATTGGATGGGAATTACTAAATTCAATAAAAAAGGAAAACTGATGAGAACAAAGTGCTGAACGTTCATAGCCGGCAAAAGCTGGCTACGCCGTTAGCACAAACCGTTAGGAGGGAGTTGATCCGGATGTGGAGGCTTTGCCATATGAGGAATTGTGGGGGATGGTGTTGGAGGGGTTGGATTGATGATTATTGATAACAAATAAATTACATGAAAATGAACTATTGGAACCTGCAACTATTCTACTGGAGGGAAGAAGTTGAAATCGGGATAAGTTGTGGATATACGATAATCTAGCTTTGAAAAGTATTGTATATGTAACTGAGTTGTGTATATAACATGTTGTAGCCAATTAACAAAATAAAAATCACTAATGAATAAAATAAAAAAAATAAACAATCTAATTTTTGCCACAAGTTTGATAATAGGATTAATTATTAAAGAAGTAATTATCAAATCCATATCAGCACAGAAAGTGATTGAAAATGATTTGATTACTTACACTCTGTCTATTATCATTGTAATAATTGCCTTTGTGATTTTTCAATTTATCTTGTCCGAATTAGTAAACAATAAATCAATAAGAAAAACAATTTTGGGAGGAGATTACCTTGAAGGGAAATGGATAGAGATATTATTCGATAGTGAAACAAACAAAGAAGTCTCTTATGGGATCAAGAATATATCGGGAAATAAAGACTTCCTAATCTATGACGGAGATAATTACACAATTGAAGATTTAAACCATGTTGGAAGTTATTGTTCCACTTCAATTTCTTTTGATTATCCGTATCTAAATTACACTTATAAATTTGATAAAAACGATAGCTTTAATACAAAAGAAGGAATAGGTAGGCTAAAATTCATTAAAAGAGGAAATTCTGAACCTCTAATTCATACTGGTTTCTTTATTGATTTGGAGGACAAAAAAAAGTATAATTGCTATTCATGGAAAATTCAAGAGAACAATTTGAGAGAAATAGATAATCCAGAAAGTTTTAAGAAAACGTTCCGTGAAATTCTAAGTAAAATGAAAAATGAAATAGAAAAAGCTGGCTACAATAAAGCATAAAATGTTCATGAGGGCTATGCGCCCTCACGCCATTTGTGCAGACCGTTAGGTGAAAAGAAAAACAAAAAAACCTGAGTTCACCTGAGCTGAAGTTAATATAAAATGGTTATTTATTTTCTTTCACTAGTATTTACAAGGAATTCATAACATATCGTTCTATCTCAAAAATCAGAAAAAAAATGAATAAATACATAGCGAAAACTAGTTTATTAATAGAGTTAATTATAATAGATTTACTTAAATGTGATTCAGGAGAATCCATTGACGACAGAAAACAGTTTTTTTACTACTCAATTCTGTTTAAAACTATTCATACCCTTGAGGGAGCAATTTCTTTATTAAAAGATATTGAAAGGAAACCATTTTTTCAACTTTCCTTTGTTTTAATATTGCGTACTATAATATCAGATCTAATTACAGCAGAATTTGTGGCCACGAAAGAATTAAAACAACCTGAAAAAGTTGATGATTTAATTGAACGAATTGAATACGATCATTATAAATTTACAAAATCTAACTTGGGTGTACGAAAAATCTTATTTGGTGAAAATGAAAATAGCAGATTAGAGGAAGCTCAATTTTTGCAAGATGAGATCAGGTACCATGATCAAAATGGATCATTAAAAACTCATTTGAAGAAACGATTAGGCACTTTTGACATGATAAAATATATTGCTTCAAATACTGAGTTAGACAAAAAGTATTATATCCAAGCACTTTCTGACAGGTTTGAAGTTTTTTCTAAAATTGCTCACTTTGGGGGATTAACTATGATATTCATAAATGAATATTTTTCTGAAAGTAATACTGATAAATCAAAACTCACAATTGAAGAGTCAATAGGATTAGTTTTTGAATTCTGTATAGGCTTATTAAATAAAGTAAAGGATGAGGAACAAGAGATAAATCCTGAGATAACATTAATTTTCAAACAAATTCAAGAATTAAAACTCAGCACCTAAAACGAGCTGTCTGTCAATAGCTACGAAAGTGTTCAAGGAGTTAATGATCTTCGCTACTGCGAGAGAGCCCCACGTTAAGGGACTTATTTTTAGGACCGTAGGTCTATATTGCCGTCTTGACTCAATATGGGTGAGGCGAATGATAGGGGAAGTGACTTAAGGGGATTCGATTGGGGTTGTTTTGGAAGAATTGGATTGATTTAGTAATAAAGAAATACTCAAGAGAAGAGACAACTAGTTATAGCAAAAAAGGTTTAGGAATTTTATTGTTAGGATTCTGTATTATAAATTGATAGTCTGTCCGCAGTCTATACGTAGTCGTGAAACCTCCGCTCCGCAATCAATAAATTCCTTATTCAGTAGATCCTTTTCTATTAAAAGGTGATCTACTTGTGTTGACCAGTAGTAGTTAGAAGAGAGAATAATAAGAAGGAGTAGGGCGTAAGCGATTTTGTGATTAGTATGCATAGATTTTGTATTGATGATATTGTGAATATAAGCAAAAGAAAAATAGAGTAATGGAAAAACGTAGAAAATCTTTTGGGCAAAAACTGGAGCGATCTAAGAAGAATATATTTGTTGGCCGAGAGGAGCAAATAGAGAAATTCAAGCAGAATTTGAAGGTAGATCCTTACAATGATGACTACCTTAATTTTTTTAATATCTATGGCCAGGGAGGTGTTGGAAAAACGACTTTGATTACAAAGTACAGATCCTTCTGCAAAATGGCTAACTACCTTTCAGTCCTAGTCGATGCGGAAGATAATCGTTTATTTGATGTTGTAGAAACTATGAATTTCATAGCTGAAGAATTGGGTAATCAAGGCCATGTCTTCAAAGAGTTTCAGGAAAGGTATAAGGTTTATTTACAGGAGAAAGGTAAGCTAGAAGCAAATCCCGATAAGCCTAAAGGAACCTTTGGGAGCTTAGTCAAAGCTACAATTAAATTCGGCTCAAAGTTAGGTGGGGAATTCATTCCTGGGGGAAATACTATTGTGGATGCTTTACCAACCGATATAATTGCGAGGACTGCCGGAGAATGGGCAAATTTCGTAGTTGAGAATATTGGCAATAAGGATGAAGTAGAATTGTTATTGAATCCACTAAAAGTTCTGACACCACTTTGGATCGAAGGACTATACGATGCCTCTGAAAAAAATAACATCGCAATTTTTATCGATACTTTCGAAGCAGCAAACCCAATGTTAACTTCTTGGTTGATAGAACTACTAAAAGAAAGGTACGGTGAAATTCCTTCTGTTCTTTTTATTATCAGTGGAAGGAATGCCCTTGATGCTGAAAAATGGAATAAGTTTATACCATTTACCTACAAAATTGAATTAGAACCTTTCACAGAACTGGAGGCTAAAAATTACCTCAAACAAAAAGGAATTGAAGACCCTCCAACGGTTGATGCCATTCTAGCAATCTCTGGCCGATTACCAGTATACCTTTCTCTGGTGGTACAAGGAGATTCCACAAATCCAGATGACATAACAGATCCAAATGAAAAGGTAGTAGACCGTTTTTTGAAACATATTACAGATCCCTTACAAAGAAATTTGTCGCTACATGCGTCTCTTCCCAATCAACTTAATCAGGATGTCATTGAATGCCTTTTACCTGAAGAGGAAAAAGGAAAAGCAAAAGAGTACTTTAATTGGATTAAGGAACGGCCATTTGTAGAAAAACGTGGAGGGCACTGGGCCTATCATCCCATCGTTAAAGAGACCTTACTTCGGCATCAAAGAGAGATATCTGAAAAGGAGTGGATAAAGAAACATGGAAAATTAGTGGAGTGGTATGAGAGTAAAATTGTTCAAGTGAGGACGGAAGAGGATAATGAAAAATGGTTTGAAGATAAAAAGATGATGGTGTTGGTTGTTGAAAAACATTTCCATTCACTCTGTATAAATTATAAAAAAAATCTTCCAAGACTAATTAGAGATTTTGTAACTATTCTAGGTACAGGAGCCTATTCTGATTTGATTTATTTAGTAATCATTCTTAAAAGAGTAGAAAAAATATTTGATGTTCAAAATGACTGGAGTCCCTTATTATTAAGAGGGATAGGAGCGTTAATGTCGAAAGAGGAGGAAGGCCTTTTAGGCATGTTTAGAAAAATCAATAATGCCGATTGGATAGAAGATGACCTAGAAAAATCATTAATGTATTTCGGACAAGGTGTGTGTGAGAGTAATGAAGAAAAGAAAATACTATGTTATAATAAGGCCATTGAATTGAACCCAGAGAATGCGGATGTTTATAACAATCTTGGAGTTTCGATGTCTAATTTAGGAGATTATGCAGGAGCC
>CAZDTI010000058.1:0-28285 GCA_964508085.1 uncultured Saprospiraceae bacterium
CGAATAAAATCATAAAAAGGCAAATCGTTTTTCTTGACGACTTTCACCGCCATTTTGTAATAGCCAATCCAGTGCTTTGCTTCCTCTTCATTTATAGGAACGATATCTGCAAGTACAGAACGTTCGGTTGGCTCATATTTCTTTTGGAATTCAGGAGGCATTTCGTAGGTAGAAATATAGAAGTTATCAATCACTCCTTTTCCTAAAGATCCATCAGGGAATTCAATTTCGACATAATCCCCAATGCGTGCTTTACCAACGGCATTGGTCTCGAAGTAAGCTTTTATTTTCAGGTTATTCAATTGATGAATCACCATGACATTTTCTGACTTATAACAGACTTCGTTTTCACTATTATTAATCTGACCAATCACTCCTGCAATGGGAGATACGTAAAAGTGTTGTTGATCTAAGCTTGCCAACCCTTGACTTTCCTTTTCCGAGATGCTTTGTAGCTCTAGTTTTTCCAATTCTTTTTTGGCGGCAAGTAAGGCTCGAAGGTGTTTGCGCAACACTCTAAGTTCTCTCTTTTTCGATCGGATATCAGAATCCAAGGCAGCAATACCTGATTTCAATGGAGGTAATTTATGCGCTACATCGACTCCCATTAATATCTGTTTTTTCTGTTCTTCTATCTCAAATTTCTTGATATCCTTCATCGCTTTATACCCTTGAATATCACTTTTGGCAACTGCTATTTGTCGACGAACGTTCATTATGTCCCGCAAGAAATTCCGTTCATTTCCAGCCCCACTGATTTGAGCCTTTAGACTAATATTAGCTAGGGAGTTTCCGATTTGTTCTTTGTCTTCATAAGTATATATGAAAAGGGTGTCACCGCGTTCTATGGCATCAGCTTCTTTCGTACATATTTGTGTGAGTCGAATATCATCTGTGAAGTTGACAGCCATTTTTTCGAGCTGTACTAGGCCATTAATATTGGTAAAAGCGATTCGTCTGTAATAACTGTGTCCAAAATAGCAAAGTCCCGCTAGTAATAGCAGGATAAAGGAGAACCGGTCCCAATTAAATTTCTTCTTAATTGCGGGCTCCTCAACAGTCTTGAGGACTGATTCTTGATATTTGAATCCAGTGAAATTCTTCATTAACTACACTCTTATTCCATATCCACCAGTGTTTTATTGTCTAATGACATATAGTCCATAAATCCTAAAATTGTTACGTGATTAATATTGTATACTTCGTGAATCATATCTATGTATGCTTCTAATTCAATTCGGTCTTTAAATTTTTTAGCTTCTATTAATACAGATAATTTATTTGTAGTAGCTGGGATACTAGCTACTAGTCGCAAGTATTCTAAGTCTCCTTGTGATTTTAATTTTAAACTGATTCGGTCTGTAGCTTGCGCCAAGGTGGCTATTAACTCTCGCGGATAGCCTTTATCAATTTGTACAGAAACAGCTCCTTCATCTTTATATAATAAATCAAGGTTTGCTGCTAAATAATTTTGTGCTCTTTCCTTTCCTCCTTTTGGCAAATTTGTGAAATCTAACACTACGCCATCATGTTGATTTAGTACTAATTCTTTGGCTACGTTCTGTGCCCCAGCTTCTGCAGAAGCCCATACTTGGGTTCCATGAATGGCTTTGTAACTTTTGATGCCAGAACCATCCAATTGATATTGCAGACTCTTTGCCTTTTTCTTTCCACCTGCAGTATACCCCCCAAACACTACCCGCTCTGCTCCGTTCGACAACAAGTAGTTTACAATGAAGTTTTGATCATATTGATTCAGTGCAGCTTCATCCATAACAATAGTTCTGGATGCTGGCAATCGTTGATAATAAGCCGCCACATCTATTGGTTTTATAACAGGAATAACCGAACGATAATGCGTATTACCATAGATTTTCAGCAACAACAAATACATCTGTTGTTTGAGGTCAATCATTTCCAAACGTATACTTCTCATGTCTGCCATCAAACGGAGAATCCGCAAGGAACGATGGATGTCTGTGAAGTCTCGGTGATTTACAATTTCCATACGAACACGTTCTTGATAAAGCATCTCCTTGTAGAGAAATTCCATGAAAGTCTTAAGCTTATAATTGTATTCGTAGTAGTAATTAATAATTTCGGATTTTTCATTAATGTGTTCATAATGCGAAAAATCTACCCGTTCTTTTATCTGTTGTTCTTTAAGACGCTTTCGTATTCTGCTATCGAACATGATTTCTGTTGGTACGCTCAAAGTCACTCCAGCAGAAATGTAATTTCGCTCCTGCAAACTAAAACCATCATTTCCTCCGAGGAATTGATTGAGATGTAATTTCAGTGAAACATCGTCTATCGCCCGATTGGTATATCGTTGAAGGTTTTCTTCTAGCCTTCTCATTGAGTCTGCAAGCATTTCGCCTTGGACATCATTCATGACATAATCCAGGTTTACTTCAAACACTGGGAGATCTTCGTTTTTAAAGCGTTCTTTTATTTCCGGAATGTCTAGTGACTTGAGAAGCCATTGGTTGTAAGATTCATAGTTTTCCAACTGCACTTTTATTTGATCCATTTTACTCTTCGCCTTTAGAATTTCCTCATAAAGAATCCCTTTCAAAAAGTAGACTTTATAAAGTAATTCTAATTCTTGTTGAACCTGTGCTTGACTTTCCTTAAGTAGTCTTATTTTGGATTCATTAAACATGAAAATCATAATGTTGTACCGGAGGAATAATCGCTCATCATTTATTTCCAAATCATACCTCAGTGCTTCTAGGTTTTGGGTAGCTTGTAGTCTTTTGTATTTGTGTCGATTGCCCAGTAAACCTCCTTTCATCAATTCCCATTGCAAACCGATCCTCGCCCGATTATCAATGAAATCACTTTCCTCATCCTCCTGGTCATTATCCAGGAAGGAATCTGAATTCAGAAAATAATTCATTTTGAAGTCTATCCCTTTGTCCATTCGTGCCTGTTCACCCCGGTAGGCATTAATCAAGGCTTTACCTGCTAACTGGAACCTCGGATCTGTCAGGTTGTACAATTGATTTAAGGCAGCCGTATCATTCCCATAGCTGGAAGAATGGCGGCCTTCCATATTGGATTCAATAAGCCGAAGGAGTTTTTCACCGATTTCATAGATGGTGGAATCACGAGAGTTTTGAGCGCTAAGTGCGTTTAATACTCCGAGGAAAAGTGAGCAGACGAGAATGATTTGCTTACTTCTTCTAAGTAGAACAGGGATTACCCCACAGAAGGATAACCCGATGAAAACATTAGGGATCTTAGACAATCTCATAGTCTAGGTGTTGTATGTTCACTAGCTTACAGCGTAAGCTATGAGCTCTTTGTTTTTAATAGTGCGGTTCTAATCGAGCTATTTTGCAGTCTTTTCGGGGGAAAACAGTTGTTGTTTTTTCTTAATCTATCACTTTCTACAAAGTCAAAAGTTATGCCGTTTACTTTAAAAATTATTATATATGTGATCCTCCTGAAGCAGCTAAGGCTAAAAATGGTCACTTCTAAGTTTAAATTGCTGAATTACAGCCCATTAGCTTAATCCAAATCGATCGCTATTGTGACAGTCTAATTGAACTTATTCTTGATATGAGGGTGGATAAATCAATCTAAAATCGCAGTCACCCCTTCCTTCGATAACTTCTTAAGATATTCCCCCGTTTAGTAGCTATCCCTCTTTCGTTTCATCCATCGAAATTGACTTTATGAAAATAACTTTATATCTGGCTCTAATAATCCTTTTCATTCTAACCCTCCCTTCACTTGGCAGTAGCCAGCAAAACCCACCTACTCCATTCGAGAGCCTGCTTTCTAATTGGGAACAACTTCATGAAAATCAGTCTTACGACAAGGCCATCGAGCAAGCTCAGTTGGCTTTTCAAATCGCGAGAAAAAACGAAAATAAAAAGCAATCAGCCATTGCCTTAAACCGGGAAGGACAGTCATTAATCAAGCTAACAAAACGGGTAAAAAAGAATCGTAAGGAGGCAACCAAAATATTCAAGCAAAGCTTATTTTACCTGAGTGGCATAGATCATCAAGCCCTGCGAATTGATAACTTGGAAAACTTAAAGTGGCTGGCATCACAAAATAAAGACAAGCAACAAGAAGCACTCTACGAAAAACAAATTGCTGAAATAAAGAATCTTTCTATCGTAAATAGAACAAATGAAAAACTTGCGGAACAAATCGCTTCTCTAGCGTTACAAGAGGAAGTTCTTTCGGAAAAAGTGGCTTCTCTTTCTGCTGCTCAGCTGAAGTCAGAATTGGTCATCGCCCTGCAAAAACACAAGGTTGATTCCTTTGCGTTCAAGCAAACAAAAGACTCTTTTCTTCTTGCTCAAAAAGAATTAATGCTTGCCCAACAATCCGTAACAATGGATCTACAAAAGAGTGAAATTCAACTTCAAAAAAGCCAACAAAACCTCCTAATGGCGATAGCGGCCATCGTCGGATTCCTAGCAATCGGAGCAATTCTCCGTTATGTAGAAACGAAAAAACACAATAATATTCTAGAGGTTAAAAACGAAATTATTGAGGCAGAGAAAAAAAGATCTGATGAACTATTATTGAATATTTTACCCGCGATTATTGCACAGGAACTAAAAACAAATGGAGTAGCAAAAGCAAAAAAACACGAGCAGGCCACTGTCCTTTTTTCTGATTTTAAAAACTTCAGTGCGACCGCCAAAACCCTTTCACCTGAACGATTGGTTTATGAACTGGATTTTTATTTCAAAGCCTTTGATAAGATTATTGAAAAACACAAACTAGAAAAAATAAAAACGATTGGTGACGCCTACATGTGCGTAGGAGGCCTTCCAGAGAAACATGCCGGACACACCAAAGACGTAATCAAAGCAGCTCTAGAAATTCAACAGTTGCTAAATAATTTAAAGATAGAACGAACAGAGAATAACGAACCATTTTTTGAAGCCAGAATTGGAATTCATACCGGACCATTAGTGGCTGGAGTAGTAGGTTTTAAGAAATTTGCCTATGATATTTGGGGCGATACTGTAAACATTGCAGCTCGGTTAGAATCAAATAGTGAAGCAGGAAAAGTGAATATATCTTCGACTACATTTGCCATTATCAAAAAGGAATTTGATTGTGAAAGCAGAGGAAATATTCCGATTAAGAATATGGGAGAAATCGGGATGTATTTTGTAAAAGAACTTGAAGCCTAATGCAAAAACGGCTGCTCCCAAAAGGAAACAGCCGTTTTTTAAACATCTTTATTAATCTTATCTCGCAAACGAAACGGCTCGCTTTTCTCGAATCACGGTCACTTTAATCTGTCCAGGATATTGCATCTCATCCTGAATTTTCTGAGAGATAGCGAAAGATAAATCGTCCGCTACTTTATCACTTACTTTATCCGATTCAACGATTACACGAAGTTCGCGACCAGCTTGCATCGCATACGCTTTTTGAACGCCCTCATGCCCCATTGCCAACTCTTCCAGTTCACCAATTCGCTTTAGATAAGATTCCAAAATCTCTCTACGTGCACCTGGTCGCGCACCTGAAATAGCATCACAAGCTTGAACAATTGGAGAGATGATGTTTGTCATTTCTACTTCGTCGTGGTGAGCTCCTACTGCATTAGCAACGATTGGATGTTCTTTGTTTTTCTCACAAAGTTTCATACCCATTAAAGCGTGAGACAGTTCTGTTTCTTCCTCTGCTACTTTCCCAATATCGTGGAGTAGACCTGCGCGTTTGGCCATCTTAGCTTGCTTTGGCGAAAGCCCTAATTCAGCAGCCATTATCGCAGAAAGGTGAGCTGTTTCTATAGAGTGCTTCAATAGGTTTTGTCCGTAAGAAGAACGGAAACGCATACGTCCAACCATCTTCACCATGTAGGCACTGAGGTTGTGAATATCTAGTTCTATAACCGTACGTTGACCGATTTCTACGATCTGCTCATCTAGCTCTTTTCTCGTTTTTGCAACGATCTCTTCAATACGTGCTGGGTGAATACGACCATCCGCTACCAATCGTTTTAAGGACAAGCGGCAAACCTCTCTTCTAATCGGATCGAAGCTAGAAATCACAATAGCTTCCGGTGTATCGTCAACTACTATTTCTGCACCAGTCGCTGCTTCTAAAGCACGGATGTTACGACCTTCCCGTCCAATGATCTGACCTTTGAGGTCGTCCGAATCCAAGTTGAAAACAGACACGGTATTTTCAATTGTGTACTCCGCGCACATTCTTTGAATGGTTTGAATCACAATCTTTTTTGCCTCTTTATTTGCAGTTACTTTGGCATCCTGGATGGTGTCTTTAATCAAAGCCATCGCATCGTTTTGCGCTTTACCTTTTACGGCTTCTAAGATTTGTTCTTTAGCTTCCTGCTCGCTAAGACGCGCTACATTTTCCAAAGCGCGAATATGTTCTTCACTCGATTTTTCCAATTCCTCTTTTTTCTTAGTCACTACTTTCAGCTGTGTTTCGAGGTTACTTCGAATCGATTTGATTTCCGCTTCTTTTTGTTCTAAGTCAGCTTCAATCGTTTTGTACTTCTTTGTTTTTTGCTTAAGGCTCTCTTCCCTTTTCACTACATCAACTTCACGGTCTTTCAAGTCCAGTTTGTGTTGTGCTTTTTCCTTGTCAAATTCAGAACGCATTTTATTGAAGCGATCTTTAGCTTCCTGAATTTTCTTACGTTTGATATTCTCGTTCTTTTGTTCTGCTTTAGAGATCACACGATCAGCCTTTGAATTGGCATCTTCGGTGACTCTTTTAGCGGCAAGGTGAGCTTCCTGTAAAATCAGATCAGCTTTTCGGTTGTTCTCTTCCGTTTTAGCCTGATTTGATTTTTTGATCATTCCCTGAACGATCAGAAAGCCTATTATTGCTCCAGCGATGACGCCGGCAATCAATCCCATTCCTATTTCCATAATAATAAGCGTTTTATATAAGAATCGATCTTTTGTTTTGCTTTGGCTTTGAGCCTAAAACGTTTGAATCAATTCTATGTGAGTTAAATATTTTTCTGTTTTAATTAAAACCAAATACAGCTAGTAAATAAAGCATAATTAGGACTTAATTCAATAAACACCAGAGGTTGGAAGAAGAGAAGAGTAGTTAGGAAACTATTTAAGGAGTGTGTCGAGTAACTGGTCAAGTTGTTCTATTTTTTCAGAAACAGCGTCCATTTTTGGATTTTCAGGAGTATCATTTGTCTCTTGATTTTCCAATTGCTGTTTACCAGTTCTCCATTTATGCAAATCAACCGCATAAGTCAGTAGTGCCATTGAAAGGCAGTCCTGCTTATCCTTTTTGTTATAGTTCAATTGAAAGTTGCTGATTTTTTCATTCACCTCTTTAGCAATCTGTCGTATAGATGCTTCATCCGCCTCTTCAACTCTCAGTGGATAGGGACGTCCGGCAATAAGTACCGTTATATTTTTGAGTTCCTTTTCGTCCATAACTATCTAGCTGTTTTGCAGCCATTCAATACATTTATCAATTTCTTTGATGTATTGGGCAATCTCCTTTTTCATTTTCTTATCTCTTCGTTCTGCTGCTTTATCATTTTTCTGCGCTAAAGGTAATATTTTTGTCTGTTTTTCTAGTGCTAATAATTTTGTGTTTTTCTGAATCATTTCAGATTGGAGCGCTTTATAGTCTCCTTTGAGTCTTTCATTCTCCCGCTGCAAGGTCTGAAGCTTAGCAGCCAACTGCCTCACTTTACTTTCTATTTGTGCTACTTTATCTGTCAGTAACTCTTGCATAATCGATATTTTGCTTCTTCTCTACTTTCTAATAATCGCTCCTACCTTCTCCTCATAAGAACGAATTAATTGCTGCATAATTTTATCCACCTCCTTGTCTTTCAAGGTTTTAGAGGAATCTTCAAAGATAAAACTAACTGCATAAGACTTTTTGTCTTTGCCCAGTTGTTTTTCATTTTTGTAAACATCGAATAGGTTTACCTCTTTGAGCAACTTCTTACCCGTCTTACGAGCAATTCCTGCAATATCCTCAAAATTAACAGAATTTTCGATAACAAGAGCTAAATCTCTACGAACCGTGGGAAACTTACTCAATGGTACAAACCCTATTTTATGCTTTTTAACCACCTTCATCAGGGCTGCCCAATTGAAATCTGCGTAAAAAACACTTCGTTTGATTCCCATCGCTTTGAGAATAGGTTTACTTACTTCCCCAAACTCTACCAAAACCTGAGGTCCTCTATGGTAGCGCATTCCATAAGAAAATGTTTCGTCGCTAATCGCTGTCTGTTGGAATCCACTTGCCCCTAACCGCTCTAACACTTGAGTGACCATTGCTTTAAGACTGTAATAAGTTACTTCGTTCTTATCCTTATTCAACCATCCTTCCGCGGCTTGTTGCCCACTCATCCATATACAAAGGTGTTCCTTTTCTTCAAAATTCTCCTCGTCTTTCTTTTTATAAGAACGCCCAAATTCATATAACTTGACGTTTGCTTGTTGTCGATTCTGATTGTGTAATACCGATTCCAGCCCTCCAAACAACATTGTTGGCCTCATGATGTTCAGGTGAATATTAGAGGTGTTGTTCACAAAAACAAGATCCTCTTTAGACACTGGATAAGTCTCCTCAAAATATTTCGACTGTGTCAAGGAAAGCGCCATAATCTCATTAAATCCATTAGCTGCCAACATGCTTCCTGCTGTGTTACGTACTTTTTGTGGTTCAGGTTGCTTGGTTGGGATAACCGCCATTTTCAAATGGCCAGAAAGAGGTACTTGATCGAAGCCATAGATACGTAAGATCTCTTCAATTACGTCTGCTTCACGCAAAACCTCTACCTTGTTGGTTGGTACAGCTACAGTGAATATATTGCCATCATCTTTAACAATATCCATTTCTAAAGCCGCTAAAATCGCTTGTGTTTTTTCTTTTGGAATATCGGTTCCGATTAATCGATTGACGTTTTGGTAAGAAACTTCTACTTGATGCTTCGCTACTGGATTAGGATAGAGATCCACAATTTCAGAAGCAATTTCGCCTCCTGCCAATTCCTGAATTAAAAGTGCAGCTCGCTTAAGTGCGTCTATTGTTATATTAGGATCTACTCCTTTTTCAAAACAAGTAGCTGCATCTGTTCTCAACAAGTGTCGAGTACTGCTTCTACGAATTGTTTTTGCATCAAAACAAGCAGATTCTAAGAATATATTTTTAGTCTCATCAGTCACCCCTGATTTACTTCCGCCAAAAACACCTGCGATACACATCCCATTAGATTCGCCATCACAAATCATCAAATCTTCTTCATGCAATTTTCTTTCTACCTCATCCAAAGAATCAAATGTAGTCCCACTCGCTAGATTCTTAACAATAATTTTACGTCCTTTAATTTGATCGAAATCAAAAGCATGCAACGGCTGTCCATATTCATGTAAAACGAAGTTCGTGATGTCTACAATATTATTAATCGGACGAACGCCGATGGCATTTAACTTCTTCTGCATCCAATCAGGAGATGAACCTATTGTTACATTGCTGATACTAACGCCAGCATAACGTGGACAGGCTGCAAGGTTTTCTACTTCTACCGGAATAGAAAGTGTATTGTTATCTACTTTGAAACTTTCAATATTCGGTAGTTTCACCTTCCCAGCCCCTTGGTGATTTATTTTCAATGCTGCCGCTAAATCTTTTGCAACACCAATGTGATTGGTTGCGTCTGAACGGTTTGGCGTCAGACCTATATCGTAAACAATGTCAGATTCTATATTGAAAAACTCTTTAGCAGGCTGTCCAATGGTAGCCGTTTCTGGCAAGACCATAATACCATCGTGACTATCCCCCAGACCTAATTCGTCTTCTGCACAAATCATCCCCTGAGACACTTCACCTCGCATTTTCCCTTTTTTGATAACAAAACTCTTACCTTCTTTGTCATAAAGCTTTGTCCCTATGGTAGCGACTAGTACTTTTTGGCCCGCAGCTACATTTGGTGCACCGCAGACAATCTGTAGTTCTTCCTCACCTCCCACATCAACGGTCGTCAAAGACAGTCGATCGGCATTAGGATGTTGTCCGCAGGTTTTAACATGACCAATAACCACACCTTCCAGCCCTCCTTTAATACTCTCAATTTCTTCCATTCCTTCAACTTCCAAACCAATACTGGTGAGTATCTCGCTAATTTTTTCAGCAGGGAGATCAATATCGAGGTAGTCTTTTAGCCAGCTTAATGAAACATTCATACGTCTAATTCTAGTTTGTGATTACGCAAAATTGGACGCAAAGATAGGCATTTGGAGGGAAGAATGAAAGAGGCAACTTTTGGTTCAACTATTAACTGTTAACTATTAACCGTTAACTTCCTTCTATCGTTTGAAAACGGTTGATTTTCTTCTGTCTTTTGACAGCTTCCGGTAGTTGCCTTTTAATATCCCATTATTGTGTTATAAGCCTTTGCTTCCAGCGCTCTAAAACAGAAAAGCCAGTACGACTTTTTATCATACTGGCTTTTCGTTTTAGGTGGTTTTTAACAGTTCTAAACTACTGAATGAAGTCAACTTGATCCGCTTGCAGTACCTCGCGAGATCCCGTTTCTAAATCGTATCTGGCGATGAAAACAACGACATGACAGTCTTCCGGTTTCCAGAGTAAGTTGCCGTCTGTATCTTTTGGCATTTCGAAGTTGGCAAACTCAAAGGGCACTATTTGATCTTCTGCTATTGGAGAAGTAATGGAAGTACCTTCAATGGTTGCAGTTTCCATTGTCTGACCGGCATAAGGCAATGCCGTTCGAAGGATGTGATTGTGCTCGTAATCAGCCTCCAGGTTAGTTCCATTCAACTGTACATCAATAATGTGGCTTTCTGTAACGTAACCTACAATTCGGATATCTCCTTCCATTAATTGGTTAGCTATAACATTACCTTTTATAGCTAGCGTACTCGTTTCTGAATCGAAAGTTGCTTCAACTGCTATTCGTGTTTCTGGCTCTTTCTCTAGTTCCTGGACGACTAAGTCCGACCAAGCGATAAAAGGAACAACTGCGAGGTCATTACCATCAAACTTAGTCCGATTAATAGCTGCTGCTGGAATAGGTCCGTTTGTTCCCATGTATTCAGCAATCTGATCACCATGATCTGTTTGAAAGTTATATTTTGCTCCAGATGCAGGGTCTCCAATAGGACCTACTCTGGTCGTATGTACAGCTACTGCCACAATGTTTTTTCCATAAATCGCTTCTAAGTCTTTAATAGCAGCAGCTCCCTGAGGGCAGGCAGAACATGCACCTCCTGTGAATTCTTCAATTAGTACTTTTCGGCTCGTATTCGGAGGAGTAGGCTCAGGTACAACTACCATTTGCTCTTCACAAGCTGCGAGTAGGAAAAGAAACAATACTAAGAGTGACAATAAGTTTTTCATGATAATATATTTTTAGCGAGAAATATTTTATAAATATCGTTATTCTAAATCAGTTTTTAAAAACTGGAAGTTACATTAAATTTCACTCCACTAAAAGCAGGCTCCAATCGGCAAATACCTCCGGTACAAACCACTCCTTCTACCTGTTTCACATAACTCAAACCAAAACGATTCGATTTAAAGTTATAGAATACATCGAAACGTGGGTAATGATTTTTTTCAAAATTCGAACTCTTCGTTGGAGAAGAATTGTACATGTCGGATATAACTACAGACCAGTTTGAGTTGATATTAAATTCTGCCAAGCCAAATATCCAACTTCCATAATCTTGTTCTGTGCTCATATACTGCGCCTCTACTCGCAAAGATCTTCTAGACGTAAAACGATATAGGAAATCCGCATAAGGTGTTACTGCCTTCAAAAGCGGAACATCTTTTACCTCGTATACTGATTGGTTGTATTCCTGATACTGTACTCCACCTTTTATAGACCATTTACGCTTATACTTGTAATAAACTTCGGTGAATATTTCTCGGTATAATTGCTCGTTATCAAGATCTGTAATATTGGAGAAATTCAAGTTTACTTTTAATTTTTTATTGATAGAATATCTAATGTCCAACAAAAGTGCCTGTTCTCCCAATTCCTGGGTTGCTGCGCTATATCGTGATGTTAACCTATACGTATTATCTCTGGTCATCGGAGGCAAAAAATTAACGGAACCTCGATTGAGCAAGACAAACGGATTGGTTCTAAATTTGAAATTTTCAGTTCTTTTTCCTTCTAATGTTACGCCCAACTTCTTGGAAGCATAGGCCAAAGAAGTATAGAGAACAGTTCCCGTATTATTTGTCAAACCACCCAAGACATCAAGACCTCCAATGCTAACTCGTTCCAGATTTGGATCTTCCACTACATCTTTTGTCTTATAAGCTCCTTCTACGTACCAGTTGAATTTACCTACAGAAAAAGAGTTATACAAAGAAAATGCATAGGTGTTGTATTGTGGCTTCACCTGATCCTCTACTCGGTAGTTTTGCAATACCCCTACAATCTGATCCATCGTTGCTTCCGAAAAAGTCTTGTTAACTATTCCAAGGCCGGGTGCTAAAGAAATCGCGTCATCTTTTCCGACAGAGAGAAAACCATCTACGCTAAATCCTTTCACAATGGTTCTAAAGATTGGTGTCCCTCCAAATTCTTCATCTACAAAAGCATCTATGTCTCTTGTCTTTCCAGAAAAGGCTTTGATTTGCCAGTCTGGTGTCAGCTCATAAGTTAGCCTCAATCCGTACAAAGAGTTATCTACGGCTAATGGTCTTGACTCAAAGGAACGAAAGATGATACCTGAACCAATTTGATCATATAGGTAACCCGCTGAAATTCCGAATTTCTTTAACTTCTTTTTGATATACCAGCGGCCTATTCCCTGGCCATTACTAGCAGTGGTTGGGTTGATGATATTGGAGTTATTATAAAGGTCGAATCGAAGACCTACGTCGAAACCCCAGTTGCTGTAGTTGAGTTGTAACCAAGATTCTGCGCCATAGAGCTGCTTATCGTATTGTGGAATTCCTGCTGCTCCAATCGCTGAATCTCTGATAAAGAAGTTAGCATTGGCTTCAAGGTTACCAGAGAGGCGACCTCCGTTTTGCGCTGATAAGGTTGCGCTAAAAAAGAACAACGCAAATAAACAGGTACATAAAATTCTCATAAAATAGTTTTTGATCAATTTAATATTTAAAGAAATGGTTTTTCGAAAGCAATCCGGGGTTAATATTTATCTCTGACTACTATATTATGTCGTTTCTAAGATAGGCCTCCCCTATCTGAGAAAAAATAAAAACGGGCTAGGCATTTAACTTTTTCATTTTCACTAAGTCAAAGCTTATGGCCAATTAAGATCCCCCCTCTTACCATAAAAAAACCCAGTGACGAAACCACTCCCTTCCCGTCTAAATAATGAATCGACGAATTAATGTCAGGGCTTTGCAAAAGCAGCGTTAAAGATAAGTTAAACGGGGTGGAAGTCGGTTTTACGACTCAAAAAAGAAATAGATTGTCGTCTACCTTTTAAACAAGTTCAAAAATAGCTTAAGGTTTTGAGATTTTCTGAAAAAAGTAACCAAAACCGCTAATTTTACAGTAGAGCACCAATTAAACTAAATAACCGAACTACTATCATTTAAAAAATCTATTTAAATATTCACTTTATGAAATTGATGAAATCGCTTATTTTATTACTTGCCGTTTGTTTCGCTACCAGTACTTTCGCGCAAAAGACAGTTCCGGATGTAAATGTAAAAAGCCTTGAAGGTAAGACTGTTAATATGAAAGACTATGCTACCGATGGAAAAGTAACTGTTCTTTGTTTTTGGGCAACTTGGTGCAGCCCTTGTAAAAGAGAATTGAGCAATATCGCAGAAATATATCCTGACTGGTTGGAAGCGTATGATGTAGAATTATTAGCGATTACTTTAGATGTAAAACAACGTTTGGCGAAGGCTAAAGTACAAAGCAGCCAATGGGATTACACCGTGCTTAGCGATTCTAACCAGGAGTTGCAAAGAGCTTTAGGTTTCCAAAATCCTCCTCAGACTTATGTAATTGACAAGAATGGCCACATTGTATATGAGCACAATGGTTATTCCCCTGGAGACGAAGAAGCTTTGGAAGAAGCGATTGCAAAAGCAAATGAGGGAGAAGCGGCGG
This sequence comes from uncultured Saprospiraceae bacterium, assembly GCA_964508085.1. Lineage (GTDB taxonomy): Bacteria > Bacteroidota > Bacteroidia > Chitinophagales > Saprospiraceae > CALGLS01. The sequence goes on from CAZDTI010000058.1 coordinate 14,081, forward strand.
AAAGCCACTAATTTTTCCTCAGCCTAATAGCCATCATATATAAAAAATGCCGGACTAACCTGTTAGTCCGGCATTTTTTATATATTTTTGATTGTCAGCAACTTACAGACAATTCACTGGTTATCCTCCTTCCAATTCCTTTACTGTTTCTTCTTCTTTTTTGACTTAGCTCTTGATTTTGCAGGCGTCTTTTTAGGTAAGAGATTATTTTCGTCCGGGAAGACCAAAGCTGGTTTATGTTTCTTAGCTTCCGCTAAATTCATAAATCCATAACTGATGATTATAACGATGTCTCCAACAGCTACTTTTCGCGCAGCGGCTCCGTTTAAGCAGATGACGCCAGATCCACGTTCTCCTTTTATGACATAAGTCTCGAGACGAGCACCATTGTTATTATTAACAATTTGCACCCGTTCACCTTCCTGTAATATGGCTGCATCCATTAGGTCTTCATCAATAGTGATGCTTCCCATGTAATTAAGATCAGCCTGCGTTACCGTAGCACGGTGTATTTTTGATTTAAATCTTTGTATTAACATAATGCAAAAGTATAAATATTTTGGAATCTTATGAGCACATATCGTGCCTTAGCAATAACGAAAAATCAGCTTTTCGGTTCAACCAAAACCATGTTGTCTATTAACCTAACTTCTCCAACCCATACCGCAAGGCAAGCGACGATATAATCAGAATCATTTATGTTTAAAATAGGTTGTAAGGTTCGTCCATCAGCTATTTCAAAATATTCTGGTTTGAAATTAGGCAAAGACAGTTGATTTATGGCCCATTCTTTTAAGGCAGCAATGTCTTTTTGCTTCTTTACTTTTCTAGCTACCGCCTTCAACGTTTTATGCAAAATGGGCACTCGAGTTCTATGTTTTTTAGGTAATCGTACATTTCGTGAACTCATAGCCAAGCCATCTTTTTCTCGAATAATTGGACACATTACCAGTTTTATTGGTATTGATAGCTGCTCGATCATGTTTCGAACGATAGCTACTTGCTGAAAATCCTTTTGCCCCATATACAAGCGATCTGGTTCTACCATATCGAGTAGCCTTTTAACCACTTGAGCCATCCCGTCAAAGTGACCTGGGCGGAAATAACCTTCCATTACATTTTCCAATCCTTCAAATGAGATAGATAGTTTCGTTTTTAGGCCAGGTGGATATACCTCAGATGCTGCTGGCCAGAAAAGGATACTATTTCCCATTCCTTCCAACAAAGCCATGTCATTTTCAATGGTTCGAGGGTATTTATCCAGGTCTGTTTTTTCATTAAATTGCGTCGGATTCACAAAAATACTACAAACGGTATAGCTATTTTCGGAAAGAGAACGTTTAATTAGAGAAAGGTGCCCATGGTGAAGAGCCCCCATAGTTGGAACGAAGCCAAAAGAAGACTTAGGTTCTTCTAATTTTTTACGTTTGAAAAAGGCTTTAAGGTCTTTTTCTTTTTTAAATAAAATCATCTTAACTTAATTTTACATGCATTAAACCTTGAATAACAGTTACTTTACAAATTACTTTTTCCTTGAAGTACTGTATTCTACTAAACGCCACGAAAAAACCGCTTTTTTATGTGTAAAAGCGAGCGAATATAGTGGTTTTTATTAAGAAGTGCTTAACAGACAAAGGGGCTGTATAATACGGTAAAGTCTGGGATTTTTGCTAACTTTGCAGTGTTGTTCATTGAAGATGAAATACAAAACATCATTACATAAAATACTGTTGCGAATATGGATAAGAAGAAAGTATTGATTATTACCCAAGAGATGCAGCCTTATACTGCACTTTCTGAAATCGCGGAGATTGCAAGACAATTACCACAATATGTTCAGGAAAAGGGGATGGAAATCAGAGTTCTAATGCCCCGTTATGGGACGATAAATGAGAGAAGGCACCGACTACACGAGGTGGTAAGACTTTCAGGGATGAATATAATTGTCGATGAAGACGATTATCCATTGATTATAAAAGTTGCTTCTTTACCTGGGGCACGAATTCAAGTTTACTTCCTAGACAATGACGACTTCTTCAAGCGTAAGTCTGTTTTTGAAGACGATAAAGGAAATGCTTTTGAAGACAATGAAGATCGTATGATTTTCTTCTGTAAAGGTGTTATTGAAACCGTTAAGAAATTTGGATGGCCGCCAGACATCATTCACTGTCACGGATGGATGACTAGCTTGGTTCCATTCTATTTAAAGACTGCCTATAAAACAGAACCTTTATTTCAGCAATCCAAAGTAGTTTATTCTATTTACGGAGAAGAAGTTGGGAAAGATTTCTCTAAAGACTTTTTGGAAAAAGCTTCCATTAACAATCTTGAACCTGAGGATTTAGCAGCTTACCAACAAGATCAAAAAGTTACAACTTTGCACGAAGGTGCTATCCAATATTCGGATGCCATCATTCAGGGATCTGAAAAGCTAAGCGCTCCAGTTACGGATGCTTTAGCCGGACAAGATGTTCCAAAGTTGGATTACATCAGTGAAGAAATCATGCCTGCCTACCTTGAGTTTTTCAACTCTTTAATGGAACAGGAAGAGGAGGTTGAATAATATAAATTTCTTTTAAACATTATATAAAAAAGGAGGTGAAGCAATTTAATTTTGCTTTACCTTCTTTTAATTTCAGATAAAATATCTAATCACAACGCGTTATATTGATTAATTGCGTTATATCTTCACGGAAGGTTCAATTTAACCAACTAGGTCAGCATTTACAATACAAGCAACCATTCCAACACTTAAAACATCATGAAGTGGTTATGGCATCTATTTAAGTCACTTAGTAGTTGCTTTCTCACTCATTCTACAATCAAATAAACATGAAAAATTATTTTGCGATTAAAAGCATCTTCATATTCACTGTGATAACGCTTTTTTTCTCTTGCGCTGAACCAACAACCATTGGATCAGAACTACAGGAATCTGTGGATGTATTTACGACTGACACCCTTAGCTTTAGTATGAAAACAATTAGAGGGGATAGTCTCGAAATTTTCACTCCAAATCCAGAAACTGCGTTTTCTACTTTTCTCTGTGGTAATTATAATGATCCGATTATGGGGGAAATGTCTGCCAGCATTTTTACGCAATTCAGAGTAGGAACAGCTCCTCCTGATGAGTTCTTCACAGGCACTCTTGACTCAGTCATTTTACATCTTCCTTATAACTTCAGTCAATATTATGGTGACCCCGAAGAGGAATTTACTTTTGAAGTTTATCAAATGACAGAAGCGATGAGCAATGGAGACACCTATTACACTACTAACACTTTCGAATACGACCCTACTCCAATTGGCTCACATTCCTTCACGCCAGGTTTGGAAACTGATACAAGTGAATACATTTTGGAAACGGAATTTATTACTTCTACAAATACTATTGTAAGAGATACCAGTGAGATTCTCCCCCATTTGCGAATAAAATTAGATCCTAGTTTTGGTGCAGAATTTACCAGCCTAGGCGTCGCCAGTGTGGCTATGGACGAAACAGATGACCTTTTAGATGTCTTTAATGGACTACATATTAAGTCTATAAATTCAGATGACGAAGGGATGGTTGCCCTTGATTTGAATCAATTTGTTAGCGCTTCATCTATAGGAGCAGGTCTGACTTTTTTTTATAGCTATCCTTCAGTAACCGGAGATACAATATTTAAACGTCGTCATTCTCTTTTCACTAACTCTCCTTCCGGTCAGTATGTCGCAAAATCCAATAATGTAGTGGCAAACTTTTCACCAGAAGTAGAGGATGCCTTCGACAAGGTTGCTAATGGAGATGAGCAATTGTATCTTCAGGCGTTAATAGGGCCTAATATAGAAATAGATATTCCTCATGCGGATTCTTTCAATAACACCATCATTAATAAGGCAGAGCTTACTGTTACTGTTGCCAGCCCAGAAGATGAAGACAGAAATACACCATTCCAGATCATTGTTGCAACAAGGGCAGAAGATAGTACGTATCAAGCTGTTGACGATGTTCTTTTTGCCATTAGCAGAGGTAATTTAAGTTTATTTGGAGGTCAAGTAATTGAAAATGGCTCCTTGAGGGAATATACATTTAACCTCTCCGCCATATTTCAGGACTTGGCAGACATTAAAAACGAACCTTTATATCTGTCAGTTTTCCCTAGAGCAGAACAGGTTTCCCGAATGACAATTTATGGTCCGAAACATAGTCAATACCCCGCCAAACTAAACGTGGTGTACACTAAACTACCACAATAAAATTATACAACACAACACTCATTAATTCACCTAAAACTAATACGCATATGTGTGGAATTGTCGCTTATATCGGAAAGAAACAAGCCTACCCCATCCTCATCAATGGATTAAAACGACTTGAATACAGAGGATATGACAGTGCTGGAATTGCCATTAAAAATGGAAAATTGCAGGTTTATAAATGTAAAGGAAAAGTTCAGGATTTAATCGATTTTTCACGAGATAAAAATCTCGAGGGAACCATCGGAATAGGACATACAAGATGGGCCACCCACGGTAAACCAGATGACATTAATGCACATCCACACACTTCCAATACAGGTGACTTAGTTCTTATCCACAATGGAATTATTGAGAACTATGCTATTCTAAAAGAAGCATTAATCAAAGATGGTCATGTCTTTTCTAGCCAAACAGATACGGAGGTTTTAATTCATCTTATTGGTAAGTTGAAAAATGATGGAAATTTAAGTCTCGAAGAAGCGGTTCGTATTGCGCTAACTAAAGTGGTAGGAGCTTACGCAATTGTTGTTATGGATAAAAATGATTCGGACAAGTTGGTTGCTGCCCGAAAAGGGAGCCCATTGGTTATCGGAATTGGAAATGAGGAATTCTTTATTGCTTCTGATGCAACGCCACTTGCAGAATACACCAAGAATGTTGTTTATCTGAATGACCAGGAAATTGCAGTAGTCAACAGAGGTTCTGAATTGAAAATCAAAAATATCGGTAACGAAATTCAGACACCATACATTCAGCATTTAGATATGCAGATCGAAGAAATGGAAAAAGGAGATTATGAACACTTTATGCTTAAAGAAATATATGAGCAACCTCGTACAATAACGGAAACTATGCGTGGAAGAATTAGTGCGGCAGAACAATGGGTCAAGTTAGGCGGGGTAGAGCAAGTTGCTGAACGCATTTCAAAAGCTAAGCGGTTCATCATTGCAGCCTGTGGGACTTCTTGGCATGCTGGCTTAATTGGAGAATATCTTTTTGAAGAGTTAGCCAGAATTCCTGTAGAAGTAGAATATGCTTCTGAATTGCGCTATCGCAACCCAATTATCAATTCAGATGATGTAGTCATCGCACTTTCTCAATCCGGAGAAACTGCGGACACATTAGCTGCTCTAGAATTGGCCAAAGACAAAGGGGCTTTACTATATGGCATTGTAAATTCAGTTGGTTCTTCTATTTCCAGAATCACAGATGCTGGTTCTTACATTCACGTTGGACCAGAGATTGGAGTGGCCTCTACTAAGGCATTTACTGGTCAGGTTACCTTACTAACTCTAATGGCATTGTATCTGGGATACAAAAGAGGCACGATTCCTAAGTCTTATTACATCCAACTGTTAGAAGAATTAGAGGCAATTCCTGCGAAAATCGAGCAAATACTGAAAAAATCATCAGATCAGATCAGATATATTGCTGGTGAGATAAAAGATGCGAATAATGCGCTGTATCTTGGCCGTGGGTACAATTTCCCTGTAGCACTGGAAGGTGCTCTTAAATTAAAAGAAATTTCTTACATCCATGCTGAAGGCTACCCTGCCGCTGAAATGAAGCATGGACCTATTGCTTTAATTGATGAGAATATGCCAGTGGTGGTTATTGCCACGAACAAGAGTGCTTATGAAAAAATAGTTAGTAACGTTCAAGAGGTGAAAGCTCGAAAAGGAATTGTTATTGCTATTGTTGGAGAATCAGATACTGAAATCCGCAAAATTGCAGATTACACGATCGTAATTCCTGAAACAGATGAGCCTTTAACGCCATTGCTTTCTTCAATCCCTCTACAGCTACTTTCTTACCACATTGCATTGATGAGAGAATGTAACGTGGATCAGCCTAGAAACCTGGCTAAATCAGTTACTGTAGAATAACGTTCAAAATCTATATTATGCAAAACTACCACATGGAGTATAACTCAGCAAAGGAAGAACTCATTCTACCAGAATATGGCAGAAATGTTCAATTGCTGATCCAACATGCTAAGACAATCGAGAATAGAGATATGCGTCAGGCTTTTATTCAAAAAGTGATTCTGCTCATGCACCAAATGAATCCGCAAAACAGAAGCATTGATGAATATAAAGACAAGTTGTGGGGACATGTTTTTCACATTGCAGATTATGACATCGATGTTACACCTGATGTTGGTGATATTCCTACTCGAGAGAGTGCTCGAAAGAAGCCGGATCAAATTGGATATCCTCACAATGATACAAGATATCGTCACTACGGATACAATGTTCAAAAATTAACGGAAAAAGCCATCGCTATGGAAGATGGTTCAAAGAAAACAGGATTCGTTAATGCTATTGCATCTTATATGAAATTAGCTTATAGAACATGGAATAAAGACCATTATGTAAGTGATGAGATAATCAAAGGAGATCTGCAAAAGTTATCCAACGGAGATCTAAAAGTTCAAGATGGCGTTTATCTTGACGGTTTGAGCAATAATAACAATAACAACTCCCACCATAAGAACAAACGCTCCAACAAAAAGAATAGCCCCCAAAAGGGGAAGCATTCTCGTAATGGGCATGGTGGTAAACAGCATAGAAGAAAATAATTTCTGATATTCTGTTACGATATTAAAAGCCGGTTGGATGAATTATTCCAACCGGCTTTTCTATTTCCAGATCTTCCGTACCTTAGTGCTGATATAACTATTAGAAAACAAACATTCACAATAAATACTATGTCCAAAAAAGACACTTTTGAAGTAATAGGAGGCCAAAAACTATCTGGTGAAATCATTCCACAGGGGGCTAAAAATGAAGCGTTACAAATTCTTTGCGCTGTTTTATTAACAGACCAAAAAATGACCATTTCCAATATCCCAGATATTTTGGATGTCCAACGTCTAATCAGTTTATTAAAAGGCTTAAAGGTAAAGGTTCGTAAAATCAAGAAAGACACCTATACCTTTCAATCTGATGCCATTGATTTGGATTTTTTCACTACCTCTACCTTTCAGGCAGACGCCAAAAAGATCAGAGGCTCAGTGATGTTAATTGGGCCCTTATTGGCTCGTTTCGGCAGAGCCTATCTTCCCAAACCAGGAGGCGATAAAATAGGACGCCGCCGATTAGATACACACTTTCTCGGTTTTCAAAAGCTAGGTGCTCGTTTTCGTTATGATGATCAGGGCAACTACTTTTTAGAAGCTAAGAAGCTAAAAGGAACCCACATTTTAATGGATGAAATTTCCGTTACCGGTACAGCAAATATCGTTATGGCAGCGGTTTTATCAAAAGGAACAACTCAAATTTACAACGCCGCTTGTGAGCCTTATTTACAGCAACTTTGTAGAATGTTGAATGACATGGGTGCGCAAATTTCTGGTATCGGTTCCAACCTATTAACCATAGAAGGAGTAGAACGACTGGGAGGAGCAAAGCACCGCATCTTACCTGACTTCATAGAAATTGGCAGTTTCATCGGACTCGCTGCAATGACGCAATCTGATATCACCATAAAAAATTGTGCTGTTGATCAGTTAGGTAATACACTCCCAGTTTTTAAACGGATGGGTATCAAATTGAATATTAAAGGAGACGACATCCACATTCCTCAACAGAAAACGTACAAAGTCCAAAATTTTATTGATGGCTCTATTCTCACCATTTATGACTCGCCTTGGCCTGGATTCACCCCTGACCTCATGAGTATTATGCTGGTGATTGCGACGCAGGCAAAGGGATCGGTTTTAATTCATCAAAAGATGTTTGAAAGTCGATTGTTTTTCGTAGATAAACTGATTGATATGGGTGCGCAAATCATTCTTTGCGATCCACACCGAGCTACGGTTATTGGTCTAAATAGAAGTACACAATTAAGAGGTATTGAAATGACTTCACCAGATATTCGTGCAGGGGTCGCTTTACTTATAGCAGCACTATCCGCTAAGGGAAAATCTGTTATTCGGAATATTCATCAAATTGATAGAGGCTATCAATTTATTGACAAAAGACTAAATGCCTTAGGAGCGAAGATCAAGCGCGTATAATCCTTCGACTTGCTGCGTTTTGCTCAGGATGATAGTGGTTTTCTACACCTGTCATCCTGAGTGAACAACAGAGGACAACCGAGTACTAATGAATAAACCTTAACTCTTTCATTCCAAAAGTTTCTTCTCCTTTATCGTGAATCATTTGTAATTTCCCATCTGGTAAAACATCTACTATCCTCCCCTCAAAGAAGCTTCCATCGGGTCGCTCATACAAACGATCCTCCATGAAATGGTAAAGTTTATTCAGATAGTCTTTTCTGATAGTCTCCAGCTGACCAGCACGTAATTGTAAATATCTTTTTTCCATAGCTGAACATAAGGCAGCCATTAAAATATCCAAGGGAACTTCTTTACCAAGTAATTGCTTCAAAGAGATAGGATTGGGTGCATTTGATAAAAATACTTCTTGATTCACATTAATACCTATTCCAATAATAGCGTGGAGTAATTGCGTTTGATTAATGCTACTTTGCAATAACATCCCGCCTAGTTTTTTATTTCCCACATAAATATCATTTGGCCATTTTAACGCAAGTGAATCTGAAATAAAGGGATCTAAAGCTTCGGCAACAGCAAGGGCAAAACATTGTGTCAAAGCAAATTGTTTAGGTACTCCAAGAAAGGTGGGATAGAGAATAACACTAAATGTCAGGTTTTTACCGGGTTCACTTTCCCAATAACTGCCAATCTGGCCACGCCCCATAGACTGTTCATAAGCCGTTATGACAGTTCCTTCAGCTGGTTTACTTTTTGATAAAAGATTTATAGCGTATTGGTTAGTAGAGGTAGTCGTCTCTAGGTACTCTAAATGACGCCCCATGAAAAGGGTGTTTTCGATAGTATGCAAGTAAATATAATTTAGTAATTTTACCTATGTATATTCAGACAGTATCTAGCAAAAAATAACCCGCCATAAAAGAGTGGTTTAAACCGCCGTAAACACTTTTCCCAAATCAAGGGCAGTGTTTTAAGTTAATTACACGTTGATACTGAATTAATTTTCTCAAAAATAAATAGATAATTTGAGTTCACAAAAAGAAGCACAACAAAAGCCCTTATCTGATGAAGAATTGAATGCTTTAATCATTGATAGTATTCAGGACATCAAAGGGAAAAACATAGTAAAGATAGACCTCCGTCAATTAGACGATGCTCCAACCAATTTTTTCATCATATGTGAAGGAGATTCTAATACACAAGTGAAGTCAATAGCCGATAATATCTATGGGCGATTGAAAAAGGAAGGTTTTTTACTTCCACTCCATTTCGAGGGACAACAAAATGCTTTATGGATTTTACTGGATTACTTCAATACTGTTGTTCATGTTTTTTATAAAGAAAAGCGATCGTTTTATGAATTAGAAGATTTATGGGGAGATGGCATCTTTACAGAGTACCAAAATCTATAGCTATTCTGAGTCTTTCTGACGACATCGGTCTGGTCATATAGGTAAATTTGCATAAAAAAAGCTTAAATCTGTCGAATAGTTCAAACGAAATCCTCGTTTTCCTGTTCTTTATACGTTCTGTTTATATAAAAAGCCGTTCAACGCACTCAACATTAATAATTATCACTTTCTATACCATAGGTACATCAAGCAAATAAAGTACTCATTTAGGAAAGTAAAAAATAACAACGCTTCAAATGGAAGATAACGATCAAAAGCCAGTAACCCCCAGATTCAATTCTTATTGGATTTACGGAATACTAGCACTATTTCTCTTAGGATTGAATTTCTATAGTCTCAGTAATGCCCCTAACGAAAATATTACTTGGGGTAAGTTTGAGTCAATGATTAACTCAAGAGATGTCAAAAAATTAGTAGTCATCAATAAAGAATATGCCCATGTGTATATCAAAGACGATAGACTAAGTAAATACAAGGATGCAGCCGAAGGTAAATTCGGAGCTGTTCGCCCTCACTATACTTTCGAAATTGGTTCTATAGATCGTTTTGATGAAAAGCTGGAAACAGCTCAGAATGACTTCCCCATTTCGGATAAAGTATACGCGGAGTACGAAACCAAACATAATTGGTTGGGAACCATAATCAACTGGATTTTACCAATCCTAATCATTGTTGGAATTTGGCTCTTTATCATGCGTCGAGTAGGAGGTGGAGCTGGTGGCCCTGGTGCACAAATATTTAACATTGGAAAATCAAAAGCTGCTTTATTCGATGGTAATGCTAAAGTAACCGTGACTTTCGAAGATGTGGCTGGTTTGGATGAGGCTAAAGAAGAAGTCATGGAAGTCGTTGACTTTTTGAAAAATCCTAAAAAATATACTTCTCTAGGAGGTAAAATACCAAAAGGGGTTCTTTTAGTAGGCCCTCCAGGTACAGGTAAAACCCTTTTAGCGAAAGCAGTTGCTGGTGAAGCCGGTGTTCCTTTCTTCTCTATATCAGGTTCAGAATTCGTAGAAATGTTTGTAGGGGTTGGAGCTTCTCGTGTAAGAGACTTATTTAAGCAAGCTCGTGAAAAAGCGCCTTGTATTGTCTTCATCGATGAAATTGACGCTATTGGTCGTGCTAGGGGGAAAGGAGCCTTCCAAGGAGGCAACGATGAAAGAGAAAACACATTGAATCAGCTTTTGGTAGAGATGGATGGATTTAGTACGGATAAAGGAGTGATCCTAATGGCTGCAACCAACCGCCCAGATGTATTGGATAGCGCCTTACTTCGACCAGGTCGTTTTGATCGTCAGATTGGAATTGATCGTCCTGATTTAAAAGGTAGAGAGGCCATCTTCAAAGTTCATTTAAAAAATATTAAAATTGGGCCTAGCGTAAAAGCAGAAACACTTTCAGAAATGACCCCTGGTTTTGCTGGAGCAGAAATTGCGAATGTTTGTAATGAAGCTGCTTTAATCGCCGCTCGTCGAAATAAACGAGAAATTGATCTCGATGATTTCAACTACGCCCTCGATAGAGTTATCGGTGGTTTGGAGAAAAAGAACAAAATCATTTCTCCTAGCGAAAAGAAAATCATTGCTTATCATGAAGCGGGCCATGCGGTCTGTGGATGGTTCTTAGAGCATGCGTCTCCTCTAGTTAAGGTTACAATAGTTCCGCGTGGGGTTGGCACTCTAGGATATGCACAGTATTTACCTAAAGAAGAATATATCACAAGAACAGAGCAATTACTGGATAGAATGTGTATGACCTTTGGTGGTAGAGCAGCAGAAAAAGTCATCTTTGACAAAATATCTACTGGCGCGCAAAGTGATTTAGACCAAGTTACCAAAATGGCCTATGGAATGGTATCCGTCTACGGAATGAGTGAAAAAGTAGGAAATGTATCCTTCTATGGCATGCAGGAGCAATTCAGCAAGCCTTACTCAAACGAAACAGCTTCTATGATAGACGAAGAAGTAAGAGAGTTAGTAGAGAAGCAATACGAACGCGCGCAGAAATTACTTCGCGAAAAACGAAATGAATTAGAGATACTTGCAAATGCGCTGTTAGAAAATGAAGTCTTGCTAAAATCCGATGTAGAGCGATTGATTGGTGAGCGTCCAGCAGATATAAAAGCAAAGGTTACTGCGGTCAGTGAAAAACTTTCGGATAACGAAGACATTGATACGGAAGAAGATCTACCTCAAGGTGGAGCGCCGACTTCTGATGAAGATCCTTCAAAAGAGGTATAATCTAAATATTGGAGGCTTAATAAGCTTCCTTTCCCGTTCATAAATAAAAGAAGAGCGCCTTACTGAGTTCAGTAAGGCGCTCTTCTTTTATTTATCTTCCACTTTTTTTACCTAAGCTTCCTCCATTCCTTTTACCAGCAATTGGAAACCGTTTCCATGAATATTTACTATTTCAATATTGCTATCTCCTTTCAGGTATTTTCGAAGCTTGGTTACAAAAACATCCATACTACGTGCAGTGAAATAGTTGTCTTCGCCCCATATTTTTGTCAAAGCTTCAGAACGAGGTAAAACATCATTCATTTTAAGACAGAACATGCGAAGTAATTGGGCTTCTTTAGGAGAAAGCTTTGCCGTTCCCTTCGTCCTATTATCAGTTAAAATACGAACAGGGAAATCGAAGTGGTAGTGACCAATATTGAACTCCTTGATATCGTCTTTAGGGTCTGCTTTCTGCTGGCTTCTTTTGAGGATAGCTTGAATACGATATAATAATTCCTCTGAGTTAAAAGGTTTAGAGATATAGTCATCTGCTCCTAATTTGAAACCTTTGAGTACATCTTCTTTCATTGTTTTTGCCGTGAGGAAAATGATAGGCATTGTGCCTCCGTTGTCTCGAATGTCTTTAGCTAGTGTGAAGCCATCTTTTTTAGGCATCATCACATCGAAGATACCGAGGTCGAAACTGTCTTTATTATAAGTGGACAATCCCATTTCACCATCAGTAGCTAGTGTGACTTCGTAGTCATGCATTTCGAGATAAGAGCGAAGAACATCGCCAAAATTTTGATCATCTTCTACGAGGAGTATCTTGTTTCCTGTTGACATAAATTATAAGGTTTTTCTTTTTGATCTGAGTTTTAAATATTTCGTTGCTTTATTTCTTATTGTGTTATTTCATTTTTGTTACTATTTAATCCTGGTATTGAACAAAGGGGAAAGATAATATAAAACTACTTCCTTTTCCTAATTCACTTTTGACATCTATCTGTCCTTTGTGTGCGGTCATCATTGCTTTGACGTAACTGAGTCCTAAACCGAAGCCTTTTACATCATGAAGGTTGCCAGTATGAACTCTATAAAACTTGTCAAAGATATGTTTTCTAGCCTCTTTTGTCATCCCTACTCCTTTATCCCTGACTATAACTTCAAGTCCATTAGATACATTGCGTGTATGTATAGAAATTTCTGGTTTTTCCGGTGAATATTTGTTTGCATTCTCCAAAAGGTTATTGATAACGTTAGAAATGTGGGTCAAATCACCTTGGATCATATATTTTTCAGCTTTCAGGTCAGTACTTACTTTTCCTTCCCTGCGCTCTACCTGAAGGCTGGAATTACTAACGGCCTGTTCAATGATAACGTGCATATCCAGATTAGTTAGTTTCAAATTAAAGTCACGTTTGTCGATAACCGCCATTTGTAGTACTTTTTCCACTTGGCTGTTCATCCTTTTATTTTCTTGCTTTATAATTTTAGCAAAACGGCCTATTTTGTCTGGGTTTCCTGCCACCATTGGATTGGTCATTGAATCCGCAGCAAGAGAAATCGTTGCAATTGGGGTCTTAAACTCATGAGTCATGTTGTTGATGAAATCTGTTTTCATCTCTGACAATTTCTTTTGTTGGAAAATGACCTGAATGGTATATGCAAAACAAAATAAAATGATCCCAGTGAAAAGAATGGAAGCCAATAGTGCTTTCCAAACTGAGCCCCAAAATAGACCTGCTCTACCTGGAAAATAAATGGTCAATAAGCCAGGGCTGTTAATGTCCTCCGGAAAAAGATCAACACGATATTCTGAATTAAATAAATTCTTCCAACCAGTAGCTACAGTATGCGGACTACTATCTTTGACTACATAAAATCCATTTCTAATGACAAACGAACGATCCTTATGAGCAAAAACGCCATAGTCATAGCCGATTTTGATTCCGTGATTCGCCATTTCATTACGGATAAATTCATCGAGATAGTTGATATTAATTCGCTGAGTAATCGGCTCAGGTTTTAGGAGTTTCATCAGCCCTTTTCGCTCTTTATAATCAACGATTCTTTGATAACGTTCAGAACGTTCTCTTTCACAATTAGCGCAAGTACAGTTATCGTTTCCTGCACTATATTGTTCATATATATTCCTGTTAGCTTCTCCTCCCAAAACAAAGGAATCTAACAATACCTCTCCTGCATTAAATTCCACCACCATATTCTCCGAAGCTCCCCTCAACTGTCTAAACAACTTGGTCCGAAAATCTTCATCTAGATTTATAACTTCCATGCTTTCCTCCAT
>CAZDTI010000059.1:0-28112 GCA_964508085.1 uncultured Saprospiraceae bacterium
CGGAGCATGTAAGAAAATCTTACGTACTTGGACTGTAATTGACTGGTGCCAGTATGATAACAACGGAACTACTCCTGAAGGAATCTGGACTTATGAGCAGATCATCAAGATCGAAAACTCTACTGCTCCAGTATTTGAGTCTTGTGAGGCTCCTGCTCCTTTCGCTATCAACTCTACTACAGGTGGTAACTGTTTAGCGACAGTTGTTTTAACTGCTCCTGCTACTGATGATTGTACTGCTGACGAAGATATCAACTACACTTACTGGGTTGATGCATTCAATGACGGAACACCAGATTACGGTGACAACACGAATACATTTACTTCTAACTTCACAACTCGTCCAGTTCCTGCTGGTACACACCGTATCACGTTTACGGCTGAAGATCAGTGTGGAAACATCACTGTATGTGAGTACTTATTCGTTGCTGCTGACCTTGACGGTCCTACTGTATATGCTCTTAACGGTATTGCTGTAGACTTGGGTCAAGCTGACCAAGCTGATGTTTGGGCTACTGACTTGAACACTGGTTCTTACGATAACTGTTCTGACATTTGTGATTACAGAATTGGAGTTCCTTCACAAGGACCTGGGCAAACTGCTCCTCCAACAACTGATAACTACGTATTTACTTGTCAAGACTTAGAAGACTACGGTTCTAACATTCCTGTTGACCTATGGGTTAAGGATTGTGCAAACAACTGGTCTTACGCTTCTACTTACGTATTGTTAGAAGATAACTCTAACGCTTGTGGTGGACCAACTTCTTCTAGCAGCATCTCTGGTACTATTTCTACGGAAATGACTGAGTCTGTTGAGTCTGTTGAGATCGCTATTACTGGTAACGCTCCTGGTATTCCTGCTTCTGCTTACACCAACAACGCTGGTGCTTACGGAACTATTGGATTGCCTGTAGGATACAACTATGAGGTAACTCCTAGCTTGAACCTTGAGCCATTGAACGGTGTATCTACTTATGACCTTGTTTTGATTTCTAAGCACATCTTAGGACTTGAGCAATTGGATTCTCCTTACAAGCAGATCGCTGCTGACGTAAACAAGTCTGGAAGTATTACTACTTTCGATATGGTTGAACTACGTAAGTTGATCCTTTTCATCGACACTGAATTCCAGAACAACGAATCTTGGAGATTTGTTGAAGCTGACTACGTATTCGATAACGCTAACAATCCTTTCGCAACTGTATTCCCTGAATTGACTGCAATCAATAACTTGACTGTAAGTGAAATCGCTGACTACGTAGGTGTGAAGATTGGAGACGTTAACGGTTCTGCAATTCCTAACAGCCTAGTAGGTGGTGAAGATCGTACAACTGTTGCTGACTTAGTATTCAACATTGACAACCAGAAGATGGTTGCTGGTGAAGAGTACACTGTTGACTTCAAAGCTACTGATTTTGACAACATCATGGGATACCAGTTCACAATGTCTTTCGATACAGACGCTGTTGAATTTGTTGACATGACTGCTGGTAACTTGACTAAGCTTTCTGAAGGTAACTTCGGATTGAACAAAGTAAACGAAGGTGTTATTACTACTTCTTGGAACAACACTGACGCTACTGCATTGAACAACGACGAAGTTGTATTCTCTGTAACGTTCAAGGCTAAGTCTGCTACTCAGGTAAGCGACGTAATCGCTGTTAACTCTCGTTACACTGCTGCTGAAGCTTACAACGCTGAGTTGGAGCTTATGGGAGTTGCTGTTGAGTACAACAACGAAAACGGAACTGTAGCTGCTGGATTCGATCTATACCAAAACACTCCTAACCCATTCAAAGCAGAAACTGTAATTGGTTTCAACTTGCCAGCTGCTGGTAACGCTTCTTTGAAGGTTTATGATGTTGCAGGTAGAGTATTGAAGTTAGTAGAAGGTGAATTCGCAAAAGGGTACAATGAAGTTACATTGAACCGTAGCGAATTGTCTGCAACTGGTGTAATGTACTACACTTTGGAGACTACTACTGACTCTGCTACTAAGAAGATGATCATTGTTGAGTAATCAATAAGGATTCATTATAACTCAAAAGCCTGTTTTTAGGTAGCGCAGTAAAATGTTGCTGCGCTACCTTTAACAAAGACATGCTTTGAAATCGGTTTTTGGGATGGCCTCTTCCGCGCTTCGGTGTGGAGGGGGCTTTTTTATTGGGGCTCAATCCTAGGCTCTTTTTCAACCTCTTTTTCAACCTCAACCTCAAGGGCAACCTCAACTTCAAATGCCTTCTAACGCGAGTTAAAATCAAAATCAAAATCAAAACCTTCTACCGTGATTCTTGCGAATTGATTTTTGATTTAGATTTTCATTGCAATTTATATTTCTCTCCTTTCTGCTATTTTTTTTCAAATTCAAAAATTAAATTTCTACGATGTTTTCTGGGCTTTGCAAACTCCGTGAGTTGGCTTGGGAGCAGAGCAAGAGTTTGTAAAGCCATTTCAAGTTTCTTTTTTCAACGTCTTTTTCAACCTCAACCTCAACCTCAACTGCAACTTCAACTTCAACTTCCTTCTATCGCGGGGGAAAATCAAAGTTTAAATCGAAATCAAAATCAAAACCTTCTACCGCGTTTTCTGCGAATTGGTTTTTGATTTATATTTTCATTGTAATTTATATTTCTCTCCTTTCTGCTATTCTTTTTTCAAATTCAAAAACCAAATTTCTACGATGTTTTCTGGGCTTTGCAAACTCCGTGAGTTGGCTTGGGAGCAGAGCAAGAGTTCGTAAAGCCATTTCAAGTTTCCTTTTTCAACGTCTTTTACAACCTCAACCTCAACTGCAACTTCAACTTCAAAATGCCCTCTAACGCGGGAGAAATTAAAATTTCAATTAAAGTCAAAATCAAAACCTTCTACCGCGTTTTTGGATAGTGGGATTTTGATTTAAATTTTCATTGCAATTTTGATTAATTATTTTTTCTTCTTGAATAATAGAATTTTTCACCTGTATCTTTTTCAATCAAAAAAAGGCACTCCTTCGCACTCCACTCGCGTATAACTCGCGTATTAAGGGAATTGAGGTTGAGGTTGAAGTTGCGCTTGAAGTTGAAAAGGGTTGTGCTTGCAGTTGAAAAAACACTACTTTTATAAAAAAATGAAATTCATTGTAACCACAGCCCCTTTCAACCGTCTCCAACCGAAATGACCAAAGAACAATTCCAAACGCAGGTATTACCGCTTCAAAACAAACTCTTTCGTTATGCCTTGAGCATTGTGAAGGAGCGGGAATTAGCGAGAGATGTGGTACAAGAGGTGTTGTTGAAACTATGGAATCAAAGAGTAAGCTTGAAAGAGGTCAAGAATTTAGAGGCTTGGTGCATTCGGATGATACGGAATAAGGCTTATGATAAATTGAAATTGCATGCCAATAAGGTGGTTTCCTTGAAATTGGCAAATGGGGAAACAAGCTATGGAGCAGTGCCAGATAAAATGGCAGAAGATCAGGATTTGATAGAATCTGTACATCGCTTATTACATATTTTACCTGAAAAGCAAAGAGAAATATTCAGACTCAGAGACTTAATGGGTTATACAAACTCCGAGATCGAAAAGCTATTACAATTGGATGCCTCTCAAGTAAAAGTAAATCTGTTTCGTGCCCGTAAAAAAATTAGACTGAAATTAAATCAATTGATAGATTATGGACTGGAAAATGAAAAAACAGCTTCTTGATAAATACTGGAAAGGGGAAACCTCACAGGAAGAAGAACAATGGCTGAAGGCTAATATCTCTTCCATAGAAGGGAAGTTGACCAAAGAAGAAAAAGCGTACTTCGAGCAGTTGAATGCTTTCGCGGCTCTGTCTCCCGAAGAGGCTTTTGATATGTCTATGTTTGAACAAGAAGACAAAGAGGCAAAAATCGTTCGTATTCCTTTTTATCAAAAGTATCGTAGGTTAGCTGCTGTGGCTTTGTTGGTATTGGCAATAGGTGGCGGAACTTATTTTATGAATCTTTCTGATAATACCCAGATCGCAACAGTGCAGACAGAAAAGGAAGAGGCACAAAAAGCATTCGAAGTAGCTAAAGCTTCTTTGTTATTGATCTCTCAAAAAATGAATAAGGGAGCGAAGCACGTAAATGCTTTGGAGAAATTTGACTTGACGCATGAAAAGATAAACCCTAAGGTGAAGTAGCTTCTTCTCCTGTCATTTCAAGGTTTTTAAAAATAGAATCACTTTTGTGTTTGTTCTTATGTCACAGAAACTTAAGCAAGTGATGATGCGTGTCCTTGTCATCTTCAGCGAGCGCAGCGAGTCGAAAGATCAGGAGAGTGCATATCCTTTTATATTTCGAGCGAGGAACAAGTCGAGAAATCTTGTTTTTGACAAAGAGGAATGACCAATAAACTAAAATGTTTTAATTTTAAATTAATCTAAAACTAAATAAAATGAAAAGAATCACACTATTATTCGTACTTGCTTGCTTTTGTAACATTACATTTGCACAAAATAATTTCATCAGTGAATATTACGCAGACTACGAAAAGGACCCAACATTCAACACCATGAATGTCAGTAGTAAAACGTTTTCTTTATTTACAGATATTGAGACCAATGATTTGGATGAGCAAAAAGTACTGGGAGCTATTGCTAAATTGGACGGTGTAAAAGTCGTTAATAAACAGAAGGCAGAAAACGGCCTGGAACTCTATAACGAAGCCGAGGAAACAATAGTAAATGATGAGCGCTATGAAGAACTGATCCGTGTAAATACACAAGACGAAAACTTTGTATTTATGATTCGGGAAGAGGAAGAAGTTGTCAAAGAATTCACCATTATCGCAGGAGGTTCCAAAGAATTTTTGATGGCAACACTTTATGGAGAAATCGATCTTAAAAACATATCTCGTTTGACGAAAGTCATCCAGAAGCAAGGAGACGAGTGGTTCGAAGTTTTTGAAAATATTGATTCCGAAGAATTGGTTTTCTCAGGAGCTAAATCAAATGGAAAAACAAAGCAATCAAAAGCAGCAACAGATGAAAAAATCGCCATTAATGTATTCCCAAATCCGGTAAGTGATTATGTTCGCCTGGAAGCTAAAGACGGGAAGGATGAATCTTATAACGTTCAGTTTTTCTCCATTATAGGAGAACCAATCAAAACAGTAGGAAAGGTGAACTTGCCTTTTGAAATTCGTTTGGAAGATCTACCTTCTGGTGCTTACTTTGTACGACTGACTAATGCCGCGGGAGATTTTAAAAATTATCGAATTGTAAAGCCATAATTACTTTTGTATCTCTGAATTAATATTAATTAATAAAAAATAAAATACATATATAATGAAAAAAATATCCTTCTTATTAGTAGCTATTTTGATTTCTAGTTTTACTTTCGCACAAGATAACGCCGTTGTAAAACACTTTTCTGAATATCAAAAAAATAAAGACTTTACTAAAGTATCTGTCACCAGCAAAATGTTTTCTCTGATGACTGAAATTGATGCCGATGATCCAAATGAAAAAGAATTGTTGGAAGCGATGGCCAAGCTCAAAGGTATCAAAGCAGTGGTGAACGAAAAGTCTGAGAATAGCTCAGAGATGTACTACAAAGCGATTGAGACAATCTCTAAAGATCAAAGCTACGAAGAGCT
Organism: uncultured Saprospiraceae bacterium; assembly: GCA_964508085.1. Lineage (GTDB taxonomy): Bacteria > Bacteroidota > Bacteroidia > Chitinophagales > Saprospiraceae > CALGLS01. The sequence continues at coordinate 5,608 of CAZDTI010000059.1, forward strand.
GATGTCGATTGAAGATGCAGAAGAGAATATTATGTTTATGGTTAGAGATAATGGAGGCGAAATTAATGAGTTGTTGATGATCGTAGGGGGGAATCAAAATTTCATGGTGATGACCTTGTATGGCGTAATAGATTTGAGCCAGATTGCAAAGTTGTCGAGAGTGATGAATATTAAAGGGATGGAGCAGTTCCAAGCTTTAGAGAAGAAATAGATTTTTTCAGAGCGTGGATGAGTAGATAAGGTGAATGAGGTAGATGAGGTTTCCCATTAATGCCTATTCGCGTATTGGTGGGAAACCTCATCTACCTCATCTACCTCATCTACTTCATCTACCTAATTTATTCTAAGAATGAAGCAATACTTTTTTTGCATACTATTTATTGTGACAATACTTTTGCTTGCGGCATCTTGCCGCAAGCCTTCTTCGTTATTTGATGAATTGAAAGATGGAGATAAGCTGGAAGCGGTCTACCATTTTTCACCAAGTACTTTACGGATGTTGAATTTTCGAAATGATACTTCGATCAATAAATTAGTAAAGGGAGTGCGAAAAATGTCTTTGCTGTCTTTTAAGCCATCTGCGATGACTAGAGAAGATATTAGTGCTTTTGCAACAGAATATCAATCATCGCGCGAATACGACTTATACCTGGAAGTTGATGGCCCGGACAGTCAGTGGTATATATTAGGCGATGAAGCTTCTGAAAAAACAATAGCCCTTTTTGGACAAGAAGAGCGTTGTTATGCACTGGATATTTCTGGACAGGTAAACTTCATGCAATTGCCAAAAGCTTTCCGTTCTCTTTCTGATAGAGATAGTACAACAATGGATGGTTTTTCGATACTTTTTGATGTCATGCAACAAGATGCTGAAAATGAAAAGAGGTATAGGGAATACCGAGAACGAAGGAGGCTTGAAAAAGAAAAAAAGGAACAAGAAAAAATGAAAGCAGATTCAACTTTATTAGGTTAAGTGACAACGAAAAATTAACTTAGGCCACTGCTTTTGTTAAATCAGAGAGTGTATAGTGGTCCAAATTATATTTTTGTGTCATACTAAAAAACTCCGCTTAAATCGGGCAATTATTATATTCTTCATTCCTAAAAGGAATTTGGTAAACGATAGAAAGGTTACGCTATGTTTAAATAAATGAAAATACTAGAAACGCAAAACCTCACTAAGAAATACGGGCGAATCACTGCCCTGGACCATCTCAATTTCGACATCGAAAAGGGGATGGTTTTTGGCTTATTAGGCCCCAACGGATCTGGGAAGACCACAACGCTTGGTCTGCTATTAAATGTATTGGCGCCTACCAAAGGTTCGTTCAAATGGTTTGGCGAAGCACCCTCTACTGCTAGCCGAAAAAAAATAGGAGCCATTCTGGAAATTCCTTGTTTCTTTCCTTACCTCACTGCTGCACAAAATTTATTGGTTATTTCTAAAGTGAAAGAGTGCGACCCGAATGCTATTGATGGGGTATTGGAAAAAGTAGGCTTGTATGAACGAAGAAACGATCCTTTTAAAACCTATTCTCTTGGGATGAAGCAACGATTGGCAATCGCAGGAACATTATTATCTGACCCACCTGTTTTGATTTTAGATGAACCTACAAATGGCCTGGATCCACAAGGAATTGTAGAAATGAGAGAACTCATCAAAGATATCGCATCGAGTGGAAAAACGATTATTCTAGCCAGTCATTTATTGGATGAAGTGCAGAAATTATGTACTGATTTCATGGTTTTAAAAAAAGGAAAGAAACGATTTCAAGGCTCAGTTGAAGAAGCATTGTTACAACATCGGCGCTTAGAGGTTTCTGCCACTGATCTAGAGGGATTGGAGAATGCCTTGTCGACATTTAACGGTATTGAAAAATTGGAAAAAGAAGAGGCTCTTTTTAGGCTAAGTACCGCAGATGGCGTGACCGCGTCGGACTTGAGCCAGTATTTATTCGATCGAAAAATTGTCATAAACCATCTGGTAGAGAAGGAGGGGAGTTTGGAAAAAGAATTTTTAAGCATACTTCAAGAACATGATTAGACTGATTCAAATAGAGTGGTATAAGCTGAAACATTATCGGCCATTTTGGTTCCTGACTGGAATCTATGCAATACTGGCAACCTTACTTTGTTCCAGCTTGATGTTCTTAATGGTTTACATAAAAAACCAGGGCGCCGATTTTAGAGGCTTTTCTCCAACAATGCTCCCACTTTATGATTTTCCAGACATCTGGCAAAACATAACCTTCATTGCTTCCATTATAAAAGTGATCCTGGCTTTCATAGTGGTTATGTCTATTTTTAATGAAATCAATAGCCGTATTGTTCGTCAGAATATCATTGATGGTTTGAGTAAAGGAGAATGGCTAGGTTCCAAATTGATTTTTATTGCAGCAATTGCAGCTAGTGCCACCTTATTGTTATTCATCAATGGTCTAGTCTTAGGCTTTGTCTATGCCCATCCTGATTCTTATGGTTCTGTTTTCCAAAATATAGAGTTCATCTTCGCCTATTTTTTGGATGTTTTTACCTTTCTCACTTTTGCTATGATGCTTACCCTCCTTATACGGAAAGGGGGCTTGGTCATCGTCGGTCTGTTGATGTATGCCATGCTATTTGAACCTTTTGTGAGTTTATTGTTATATAATGGTCCTGATGAAATCCCAGAATACCTAAATACAGTGCCCGATTTCTTTCCCGTTCAATCGCTACGAAATTTGTTTCTATTTCCTTTCAAACGCTATATGTTTTTTAACACGACTGACTATATTCCATTGCGTACGCTTCTTATTGTTTTGGGGTGGTTGAGTTTTAATGTAGGGTTTAGTTACTTTTTGTTGAAGAAACGGGATATTTAATGCCTTTTTCAACTTATCCTTTTCCAATTTCATCCATAAAGGGTTGACAATGATTTTCTTCACTCACTTATCCAATTAACTCTTCCACACAGTTACATTTTTCTTTATTAGTTTTTATCGTGATATTAGTTTAACGAAAGTAACTCTTAAAAAGAAAAATATAGCTACATGAAATACAAAGAAACTGCTCTCCTGATTTCAGTATTGTGTGTATTTTATTTTCCTTCCCAATTGAAATCACAGTCCTGTTGTGAGGAAGATGATGAAATTACTTTGTGTTACCTTTCATCAACAGATTATTGTCAGGTGGGCAGCTCGGTAGCTTGTCTTGGTTACTCACTAGATGGGGAATATATGCAAGGTGCGCTATTGATGAAGTTACAATCGCTACAAAATTTCGGGCCCAATGGTGCGGTTGATTGTAATTTGGTATTGAAAAAGTTGGACCTAATTCAAAGTGCTCAAACGATCTCTGATTGTGGCTGCGATATCGTTTTTGTCCCAGTCGTTGCAATAGATCCAACGACAAATTCGACAAATTCAGATACGACTTCTATTCCTTCTCCCGTTTTAGAATCTATTTTAGAATGGTCTTTAGAATGTAAGCAAAACTTAACCATCGTTTTTCAAGCGGAAAGCGCCCCCTGGGGTTATACTTTAGAGAATGCGAATGTAAATCCGAATACACAAGGAGGAAGCTCCTTTTCTGATGCTATTTTTGATGGACCTTTTGGGACTATATCTCAGATCAATCAAGGAGGTAGTTATCAAGGTGTCTTTACGGATTTACCTGATACTGGTACCGAAATTTTAGCAAGAGATAACAATGGGAACACTACAATTGCACTTGATCTAGCCACTAATGATATTATAATTGGAGATATAGGTATTTTTTGTTCTCCTGCTATTGTCGGACCCGTATCCCCAGGAAGTGGAATAAATAATCAGAATGACGAATTTGTCTGTAATATATTTGCGCTTGGATGTCAATTAGCGACGGCGACGAAAACAGAAAATCAAATCTTTGCACTATGCCCCATGGAATCGGTTGTACTTCCGAGTGGCCAAACCATATCTGATTTTGGCAATTATATAGATACACTTCAGGACATAAGTGGATGTGATTCTATTATTACCAACGTTGAAATAATTGAAAAAATAATAGAACCAACCAATTTAAATTATTCAGGTTGTGAAGGTGATAGCTTTACGGTAGTACTTAACAACAATATATACAATGAAGTTAACCCATTCGGGCAAGAGTTACTCCTGACGGAGGAAGGCTGCGACTCCATCGTAAATGTTGATTTATTTTTTGCTACGCTAGATCCAAATACAAGCATTGATTCAACGGTAAATATGACAGCTTGTAATGTTTCTCCATTTAACAATTCGATTCCAGATGAATATGCCATTTCATGGAGGCTATCGGAAAACTTAAGTTGTTTGAATTGCTCAAACCCCTTAATAAATACTGGCTGTGACAATTTGTATAATCTTAGTATTGTTGATGAAATCGGATGTACCTGGAATTACGATATTGCTGTAACTTATGATTATGGTATTTATATTCCCAATGCTTTTTCTCCAAATGGAGATGGGGTAAATGATTATTTTTCACTAGGCTTGTCTTCTTATTGTGAAGATGGTGGCGCGTTTGAAATAAAGATTTTTAATCGTTGGGGAGGAGAAGTCTTTAGTTCTGAAGACTTATTGTTCAGATGGGATGGGACGACAAATGATGAGGCATCGCATTTCGGTGTCTATGCTTATTGGATTAGACTAAATTGTGAAGAGTATAAGGGAGATTTGACTATACTCAAATGACTTCGATTTCAAAATATTGAAGTCAAAGTCATCTGATTATAATTTATTCACCAATTTTCAAAGGCTTCACTTCCCCATCCTGCGTTAACCACAGAAATTCTTTTTGCTTTTGTAATACTACTGTTGGATTTTTCGGTGGATGCTTAATGTAGAATTGGACTTTCAGGTTGTACGTATATTGAATCGCAGGCTCTAGTATGATCGGATTTAACACAATGTCATAACCATTGTAAGGAAGCTTTTCATAAAACATAGTAACTTTCTTTGGGACATTCGTCACCGTACTTCTTCTTTTTATTGCTTCAACTGAAGAGCTACTGAAAGCCTGGAAACTCTTGTATCGTTCAATGGGGAACGCAACGTTTTGTGCTTCTGCGACTACTCGAAAAACTGTATCCATTTCAATGCCCAGTTTTTTAAAAGAAGCGAGCTTTTTATTAGCGAAAGCTACACACTTATCTCGAAGTCGATCATATACCTTTTCGGTATCTTCCACAAAATATTCAACCTTTACCAAATCATAAATTTCATGATCGGCTGCAATAGTCACCAAAAGATCAAGCAACTGAGGATCCTTGTAAACGACATGAATGTTCTTCTGTAGCTCAAAACCCTTAGGAACTTCATTGTAATTTTTACTAAATAATTTTTTCTGAACTTCATATTCATAGACCGGAACAAGCGAAACCATGTCTATATAAATGTCCTTCTTCTTAATCCCTGCGATAGTGGCCTCTTTCAGAAAAGCATCATAACGAGCCTTGACTAATTTGTTTGCTTCTTTTGCCGTAGCGCCTACTTGAATGATATTGAAAATGGCTAAGTGAGCATCTGCTTTTTCGTTTGCCAAAGCACTGATGTTAAAGACCATTGAGTTTTCGCCAAGTAACTGAGCAGAGGGTGCGGGATTTTGTAAAACGTTTTGCTGCGCCTTTTTTGGGTTGTTGTAGTTGTAATTTCCAGATGCTTGAGCAAAAATATTCAGCGAATAAAAAGTTAGCATTAAAAGAACAATTGAATTTTTCATCAGTATTAATTTTGTAGAATTTTTAATTGTAAAATTGGAATGAATCTCGGAACTGTTTTCCTTCTATATCCAGCACGAAGTGGCTGTAGAAATAAAAAATTGAACTTTCTGTAGGAGAATGTTTAGTCATTGTTAGCCAATAGCTGCAATCGTCCATTGTAAGTTTCGAGAATGTTTAACATATATCGAATGTCTGTATCCATTTCCGAGGAATAAGCCGTCCTTACCTGTTGAATGCGTTCATTTAATTTTTTTCTGGCTGCACAAATTTTATTAATGGAAAAAGCTTCTGCCATCTGCTTTAGACAAAGTGCCATGTCAGCAATATGGTAGTTCTTCTTGACTTCGGGGTCCGCTAACATATCGACGTTTTTTTGTTGCCATCCTCCTAAAGGAGTGAGCTCTATTTTTTGTTGTAAAACTACTGTTTCATTTTTTGCAATATCGTGGTAAGTCAACTTTGTGCGTAAACAGAGATGTTCATGCTCGGGATTGACGATTTTAAATTTTGTCATGATGACCTGCGTCAACCCAGCGTTTATTTTATTAAGAGGAATCGTAATTTTGTTTTCTCCATAGCGCGGCTGATAGCCATAAATTTCTTGTATTTCCATTCCCTCTTCAAAAGTGATTTCCAGGATTGGATCTTTTGCCACTGAAAAAAGAATGGCGCTTACTTCCTCCATGAATACTTTTTTGATGTCATCTGTATCATGGATGAAATGAATCTGGTTTTTACCATTGTCCGCAATCTGTCGAGTTAGTTGATGATTAAAATCTAGGCCTACACCGATCATGACAAAGTCGATGTCGTTTTCCTGATTGTACGTGCTACTCTTTTTTATCATCTCTTCCGGATCAACTACGCCGGTATTCGTCATCGCATCACTAAGGACAATGATTCGATTTGTAATTTTGTTGTTGTAGTTTTTTAAAATTTCCTTATAGCCCATCTCAATACCATCATACATATTGGTAGAACCTCCCAGGCGAATGTTTTTTATAACCCTTTCAATAATCTCTAAATTACCCGCCGACTGAGCTTCCAAGACAACCGTTGCTACATGGTCAAAAGTGACAATAGAAACCACATCCTTCGCTCGTAGTTTTCGGACAAAAGCCAACATGGCCTCTTTTGTTTTCTCCAGTTTATTGTCATCCCGCATTGAGCCGCTTTTGTCAATTACCAAGCTAATATTAACCGGATCGCTTTCTGAGTAATCTAAAATTTGAGCAGTTGAAATACCGACTTGTAGAACCGCTTCGGGGCTCAAAGGGCTAACTTCAGGGTTCCCCCACCGAGCGTCAAGAGCAACAGCCTGCCCATTAGAAGGTTGCGGTAAATTATGCAGGTGGTAATTAATATATTCCTCCATAACCACCTCCTCTGGTAGCGGAATAACCGCATGATCACATTTTTGCTGACTTATACTCATGGAAGCAGAAGAATAACCCCGCTGTGCTTGTAGAAAGGAAATGCTGATAAGAAAACTAAAAAAGAAAAGGATAATTGAATTTTTCATCTGTATAGATATTTGGTTATTAAAAATGAATGTCTGCGATTTATGTTAGGATGTGGTAGATTGGGTGGATGAGGTAGATGAGGTTGCCCACTTACGCGGAATGGTTCGTATTAAGGGAAATCTCTTCTACCTCAGCACCTCATCCACCATTCAAAAGACCAAGAGTCTTAAAAAATAAATCTGTCCCAAAACTATCCCACCTACAAATCGAATTCAATAAAATGACCTGTAAAGCCCTTGTAAAGCTTCAAACTGCCTTCTGTAAATCATTTACAATGGTTTTACAAGTCATATAACTCCTGAATATTTCCTAATTTCGTATCATGAGTCAGATGTCTTATTTCTATTTGTTAAAAAAGGAGTTGTTGGAGAGATACCAGGAGGCCCATCCTTACTGGCAAGGAAGCATCCATGATTTTAAGACAAAAGAGATTGCGAATTTTCAAGCATTATTGGAGCAGCAGGTAGGAAGTAGGCTCAGTGAAAAATGGTTTTATACCCATCTTAAGCCTTTGGAAAATAAAAAGTTGCCAAGGGAGGACACATTGAATTTGTTGAGTGCGTTTATTGGATATGAAAGTTGGGCACAATTTGTTTATAGTCAAACAGAAGAGCAAAAAAAAGAAAAAGAACGTTCATCAAAATCTGTAAAAGCTGCGAGGCTTTCATTTCGAAAAAGTTGGATGCTTTTAGCAACTCTTTTAATCATGCTTGTTTTTTCAGCTTTCTTGTTTTACAATACGGAATCAACTTATACCATCTGTTTTGTTGATGCCGATAAGGGAACTCCGGTTGAAGGCCTAGTTGAGATTCAAATTTTCCAAAATGGGGAAACGCCGTTTATTAAAAAAGCAAATAGGAAAGCTTGTATTGATTTTGAATGGGAGAAAGAAAAACTTCATTTTGCAGTAAGCGCCCCATATTATAAAAGCGATACCATTCTTAGGTCTTTTCGAAGTAAGGAGAAAAAAGAAATCATCAAATTACACCGGGATGATTTTTCTATGATGATTCATTTGTTTTCCACAAATAATGTAAAGGATTGGAAAAAACGAAGAAGGCAGCTGGATAAAATGTTGGATGAGAATGCCGTTGTTTTTCAAATTGATAAAAATGGACTGGGACTGGAAATGTACAATAAAATAGAATTCATTAATAAATTAACGATGCCAATTAATAGTCTTAAAAATATACAAATCTTGGATACTCAATATCGGAAAGGCAAAATCTTGGAATTGCGTTTTGTGCAGAATAGATAAAAGGAAAAGAATGAGTCCTTTAGTACCAATACTCAATGAAATGAAAAAAGTCAAAATCAAATATCTATTATTCTTATGGATCGGACTACTTCCATATTACGGCTTTAGTCAAAGTGCTGGTGCAGAGATGACGCAAAATCAAAAATTGGAAATGGCCTTTGAGGGAACGTTTATAGCACCTACACAACTTGACGCCTTCGAATTACGTGGTATCCAAAAGTTAAATGATTTAGCGAGTTACCTCGACTATATTGCTGATCCGAAGATGGAACCAGCCTTTCGGGAGCAAGCACAACAGTTAGCACTGGAATTGTTCCCTAATGAAGGAATTCCTTTTTATTATTATGAAAATAGCAATAAAATTAAAAGTACCATCGGTGCATATTTGACCCAGTTGGGCCAAACAAAAGAAACAAAAAGGACCTTTGAATTTATTGATATTACAAAACTAGGAGAGGCAGAACAATTAGAGGGACAGCACTTTTGGACGGTACGCTTTTTACAAAAAGAAAAAAAAGCAGCAGATGAAAGCCTTAGAACGATTGTAATATTGAAGATTTCTTTACAGAAAATAGAAAAGAAATTCGGGAAAAAGACAAAAAAAATATGGAAGGTTTTTTTAGACGAAATGATTAGTTTAGAATTGGCCCCTTAAAAATAACAATATGTACTCGAAATATAATGTACTCTTCTTTCTTGCTTTTATTGCATTTCAATCAATAGCTGCTCAGGGGTTTATCACCCTCGGAAAGCCAGGCACAGAGACCTTTCACGATATAGCCCTATTAGCTAATGGTGATTTCGCCGTTGCAGGGAAGAGTCGTGCGCAAGGTGCAGGTAGTGATGATATGAGTTTAACTGTTTTTACCGCTGAGGGGAAAATAAAGTATTGCAATACCTATGGAAAGGAAAAGTCGGATATACCGTTCGGACTAGCTACAACGAAAAATGGAGATGTCCTAATGGTTGGCCAAGGCTTCGAGGAAGTAAAAGGTACCAGAACTTCAGTTATTCTTTATCGATTAGACAAGTATGGGAATCAAAAATGGAAGCGAACACTAAAAGGACGAAGTGGCTATGCGGTAATAGAATTAAAAAATGGGAATATTGCGGTGGGTGGATATTTGAACGGTGATTATTCCCTGGCTATAGTTCGTGAAAATGGAGCTGTATTGTTAGAAGGGTTATATGGGACGGAGTATAAAGATTATGCATTTGGTCTATTAGAAACCAGCGATAATGGCCTTTTGATCGGCGGGATAAAAGCAGGATTTCATTCTCCGGAAGGACATGATATGAATATTTCAGACAGTAATTTATTGTTTATAAAAGTTGGGGAAGATGGGGAAGAACAATGGCGAAAAGAAGAGGGAGCAGCAGGAAATGATTTCTTTAGTGAAATAAAGTCTGATCAAAATGGGAACATCTATGTCGTCGGTTCCACACAGGGAGATGGTCGGCAGTCTTTCGATGCTTTTTTGATGAAAATGGATGAAGAAGCGAATGTCATTTGGAAGGAAACAGTCGGTGGAACAGATTTCGAATATGGCCTCGATCTAACAATGGATGCCAACGAAAATATTTATATCTGTGGAGCAACAAACAGTAGCACTATTAATGAAAATCCCGATCTTTTTGCCGCAAAATTCGACGCCTTAGGCAATGAGCTTTGGTACAAACAATTGGGCTCCTCCGGCTCTGAATATGCCAATGGAATCGCTGTCAGTAATTTACAAGAGCTGATCATTATCGGTTCTTCCAGCGAAGATAACGAAACAGAATATTTGATGGCCAAGCTTGATACAGAAGGGGAATTGTTAGCTCTAAATTCACTTTCTTCTACTGGAGAATTGTTAATGCTCTCTCCAAATCCGACACTTGATGTGTTTGCTTTGGGGATTGTAACTAATCTTTTTTGTCAAGACTTTACCTATAGCTTGTACAATATGGAAGGTCAGCTGCTGAGTCATCAGGAGGCGCATGGGACGACGGTCGTTGATTTAAGGCATTTACCTTCGGGAATGTATGTTGTAAAGGTATTGTTGGCAGATAGGACGGAGTTGACGGAAAAAGTGATGAAGCAATGAGGTAATTGTAAGGGTTTGCCAAGAGTTGCTATTCTGAGTAAATGCGTGTTCGACTCTTCCATCGTCTTATGTATTACTGGAAGAACTTACCTTATTTAGCAATCTGCTAATTCACTCCTCATACAACTCATCCAACGACAAATACTCCCACCATAATTTCTTTTGATTCGGAATATGTTTGATCACTAAGATTTCATCGGCACTCGCTTCAAAGGCGGCAGGACTGTTATCATAAAAAGTCGCATTGATTCCAGAAGCCATAAACCATATACCATCGCTGGTTTGTTTTGCGGTTGGATCTCCCCAGCCGGCATCTCCCATTATGTTAATGACTTGGACGCCTCTTTCTTGTACGCTTATAAATTTTGGGTACACTGTATTATGAAATAAGGCATTGGTTGAATCGCAATTCATCGCATAGTATTCTATGACACCATGGGAGCCGAGTATTTGAGGATTTATTTCAGGAAGCTTAGACCAAATGAAATGATGGTTCAAAATAATGAGATGAGATGATTCTTGGATAGTGTCACAAACATTACTGATCATCCGGTACTGTTTGTTGAGGTTTTCACAATCGGAAGAGTTGAGATTAGTGTTTAGAACCACTACTGTAATCCCATCTTGATGGCTGGTGTAATAATCATTACGCTGTGTGAATTCCTCAATCCACTCCATATTTCCATTTCTATGATCGTGGTTACCTAAAGCCCAATGGTTCTTTGGGTCTGCTAAGTTAAATAGTGAATCCAGATATTGTAGGGTAGCATATTGCTGCGCTGATTCGGAACAATTATCTCCACCTAGCCAAAATTGGTCATAAGGAGACTTATCTATAGCCTCTAACCTAAAATCCACCCTTTGAGCATGGGACTTCCATTGATAGGTATGTCCCAGAAACAAGTAGTTTAAAGTGTCTTGAGCATGGATTGTAGCAGCAAAACAAACAAAAATAAAAAGGAAATACTGTTTAGGAGAAAAGATGAAAATCATAAAAAATAAGCTGATAAAAAGAGGAATTAGTATGAATGTAATTTGTATTTACAATACTTAGAACAATTCAAAACTAACTAATATTTTTTAGCAAATGATAAAAAGTGCAGCATTTTTATTAGCCAATATTTTATTTGCTCTGTCACAATTTTCTCTGCCACACTTTTCTGGTACATAAGTTGACTAAACCTAGTTAGTAGGAAAACAAGAAGCCTTACCTAAAAGACTCAAATCGTTTTACAATTCCTCCCGCTACATTTAATTTTCATTTGTACTAGATAAATAATCCCAAAAAATTAATGGAATATCTGCGGTTAATACCTGTTTTTCGAGACAAATCTGCTATCACAGTTTTACTAGTACTGGCGATTATTCCTCTTTTCGGACAAACCCTAGAAAACGGATGTGCAGAAGCTGGTTTTGGTATTGATGCGGATACCAGAGCAGAAATATCCTATTTTGGTAATGAAACAGCACCCACAACGACTACAGATGATTGGTTTGCAGGAACGGGAACCACAGGAATAGGGGTGTTGGATACCACAGGAAGTTGGCAATTTCATAATACCATCCTTAGCGGAGCAAACGTAGCATGGCTCCAAGGAATGGCTTATCCTCAAAACGCCGTTATTAATGGCCATCGTTTGCATGATGCTTCTTATGCCAGAGACTACTATGGAGGAAATAACGCGACAGATTATACGAGTTTTACAAAGGCCAGTAAAAATGGAGAAGATCCAGCTGATTGGGACACCGGCCCTCATAATGTGTTAGGTAAAAATGATCTCATTGATTGCTATGGGCACTTAAGAAGAGATGGAATTTCCGTTTCTGATCACTTATGGATGTATCTTGGGTTTTCTCGAATTGGCGATTCAGGAAGTAGTTACTTTGATGCTGAACTTTATGTAGAACCAATGGACTATGATCCTGCTAATAATAGCTTTCCTTCTGGAGGGCCAGATGACGGACATACTGCTTGGCAATTTGATGCAATGGGAAATATCATAAAAGTAGGAGACTTGGTCACTACTTGCCATTTTTCGACTACCAATGCTCCCGTTCTTGGGCTGCGAATTTGGGTCAGTCGATATGACTTTCTTAATACTGATCCTGTAACTTTTACTTTTGGAAATGAATTTGATGGCGATGGAAACGGAGCTATTTATGGATATGCGGATATTGAAATTCCCCCTAATTCCCTTTATGGTTGTGGGGTTGGAAATGCTAGTTTTAGCCCTGGGCCTCCATGGGGAACCCTTAATACTTCCGGAGAGTTTAGTTCTTTTTATGAAGCAAATCAATTTGTGGAGGTTGGATTAGACTTGACTGTTTTTGGGGTGGATCCAGTATTGTTATACTCCGATGATGGAGCAAGCCTCTGTGATTTACCTTTTAGTAATATTATTTTTAAAGCCAGAGCCTCCAGTTCTTTTACGGCTCAACTTAAAGATTTTGCAGGCCCTTTTCCATTTAATTATACAACAGCGGTAGCTGCGCAAATAGTCGGGCAAGATAGTATCAGTTGTCAGGAATCCATCATTGAATTAGCCGCAGCAGATACCATTACAGGAACTTACTATTCTTGGTATACGGAGGATGGTAACATTATTTCTAACCCAAACCAATTCCTGATTTCCATCGATCAACCAGGGACTTATATTCTTAATGCTTCGCTGGCTGAAGGTTGTGAAGGAGGACGAGATACGATCGTCGTCGCTGATAATCGCATTTACCCCTCTGCTATCGATATTTTTTTTGAACCCAATTATGATTGTAACGCAGCTACACATTTAACTGCTCAGCCGGATGGATATAATTACGAGTGGACAGGGCCCGATGGTTTTGAATCAACGGAGCAAGAAACCTTTGTAACCACTGAAGGACTGTATTACTTATCCGTTATTAATGCGAGTTCTGGTTGCAGTCTTCTGGATTCGATTTATGTACTAAGTGAGCCTTGTACAGACGATACGCCAAGTAACATTCAAACTACCGTTCTTTTAGATACGGTAGCTCCTTCGTTTTCTGTACCTGCTGATATCCTTTTGGATTGCAATGCTGATCCTTTTGATTTGAACATAACCGGAGAAGCTACAAATGAATCCGATAATTGTGATGAGGAAATTGGGGAGGCTGCTTTTACAGATTTTATTTCTGAGAATTATCCTTGCTCAGGAGCTGCACTCATAGAAAGGCAATGGAGGTTGACTGATGCTTGTGGTAATGTAACCATTCAAACACAGCTGATTACCATCGAAGATACAACAGCGCCTACGTTTACCATTGCAGCGGATATAACACTAAGTTGTGAGGAGGATATTTCCAATTTAGAAATAACAGGAACGAGTACGAACGCAATAGATGATTGTGATACTGGTACATTGCAGATTACTTATTCGGATATTGTAAACTCGACTTCAGGTTGTAGTAGTAATGTTATAATTACTCGTACCTGGTTGGCTTCGGATGATTGTGGGAATTCGATCACCGGCGTACAAACCATAACGATTGTAGATACAGAACCTCCAATATTCACTGTGCCTCAGAATATCTCTATCGAATGTGATCAAGATCCGAATGATTTGTCATTGGTCGGAGCCGTATTGGATGAGTGGGACAATTGTGATGAAAATATAGGAGAGGCAACTTATACAGATGTATTGGATGCTAATAATCCCTGTATCGGAACAGCTATAATTACTCGTACTTGGTCTTTGACCGATGATTGTGGAAATGAAACAACGGCGACTCAGATCATAACTCTAGAAGATACGACTCCTCCAACCTTACTATTAGCCACAGAAAATCAACCCTATGTGGAATGTGATACCTTGGTGCCTGTTCCTGAATTGGGCATTGAATTATTCGTTTCAGATAATTGTGATAACAACGTTGACGTTTCATTTTACGAACAAATTCTTCCTAGTGAATGTCCAGATAAATTTATCATTCAAAGAATTTGGGTCGCTACAGATGCTTGTAATAATAAAGATTCTATTGTTCAGGAATATCAAGTACAGGATACCGAAAATCCAATAGTGATTGTTTTACCAGATGACCTGACCTTAGCATGTGATGAAGCTATTCCTGATGGAAATCCCTTGGTAGATGATAATTGCTCCGATGAAGTCAACATTACTTTTACAGAGCAGCTTATTCCAGGAGATTGCGCGTATGGGTATACGTTGGAAAGAAAATGGACTTGGGTGGACAATTGTAATAACAGCGAAACTCATCTCCAATACATTACAGTAGAAGACAATATACCTCCTGATTTTACAGTGCCAGAAGCAATTACGATTGCCTGCAATCAAGATCCAAACGACCTAAGTATTACCGGTGATGCAACGAATGAACAAGACAATTGTACTCTAAATATTGAAGCAAATTATACTGACAATGTCACCAATGGTTTCCCATGCGAGGGAGCTACACTAATCATTCGTACTTGGTCTTTGGTCGATGATTGCGGAAATGAAACAACAAAGATTCAGGAGATTCAAATGGAAGATACCCAGCCACCTGTATTCACTGTCCCGGAAGACATCAGCATTTCTTGTGAATTAGATCCTACTAATTTGACCCTAACAGGTGATGTCTTAGATGAGTTTGATCATTGTTCAGCCACCCTTGGAGAAGCGACTTATCAAGATAGCCTTTCTTTAGAAAGCAACTGTGATGGCTATGCGCTCATTTACCGATTTTGGACTTTGGTTGATGACTGCGGTAATGAGACAATAGCCATTCAAATCGTTACGCTAGAAGATACCACGCCACCGCTAATGGAGACACCTGCTGATCTTACCATCAATTGTTCTGATGATCCCTACGATCTCACTTTGACGGGGCAGATAACTAATTTGATGGATAATTGTGCTTCTGGAGTTTTGAACAATTCGTACTCCGATAGTATAGTCGTCTCTGAATTATGTGAACATAATAGGACTATTTTTAGAATCTGGTCTATCGAAGATGCCTGTGGAAATGATAGTACTTATGTTCAGGAAATTTCGATACAGGATGTAACACCTCCTTTATTTACGATTCCAGAGGATGTTGTCTTGGAATGCGGGGAGGATGCCAGCGATTTGTTTTTAACAGGTCAAGTAAATACAGCCACCGATAATTGTGATGCTAATTTGACCAATATTACTTATACAGACCAAATTACAAACGCCGATATTTGTACAGGAGGAATAACAATAGACAGGCTATGGACTGTTGCTGATGCTTGTGGAAATACCAGCTCCCAAATTCAGCAAATTACGATTATAGATACTTTGCCTCCGATTTTTACTGCCCCCGAAGATATTTCTATTGACTGTGACTTAGATTACAATGATCTTAGTTTGACGGGAGAAGTTACAAATGGAACTGATGCATGTGATCAAAATATAGGTGCAGCCAGTTATACTGATGTCATAACAACAACCGGTGTTTGTACCGGCTCAAGTATAATTACTAGAACTTGGTCTATGACAGATGTTTGTGGAAATATAACAACGAGTATACAAATTATTTCCTTGGAAGACAATACTGCTCCAATCTTCACGGTACCCCAAGATATTACCTTGGAATGTAACGAAGATCCAAATGATCTTTCCCTTACCGGGGATGTAATAGATGAGTTCGACAGTTGTACGCCAAATATTGGAGAGGCCGTTTATTCAGATAGTATACAGGTTGACTCTTCAAATTGTTTGCAGTCCATATTGATACTTAGAAGCTGGGTTTTAGTAGATGGTTGTGGAAATGGAACTACTGCAGTCCAACAAATACAGATTCAGGATGCAACCCCTCCTGTTTTATTGAATGTCCCATCTGACACAACAGTAAATTGTGATGGAATTCCTGAGGCAAGCGAATTGGTTACAGTTCTGGATAATTGCTCAATGGGGCTTTCGTATTCTTTTAATGACACAATTACATCAGCAGCTTGTGCTGATACAAAGTACCTCTTCCGAACATGGGTTGTCTCCGACCCTTGTGGAAATGAAACAACCGCCAGCCAGCTAATAACCTTGATTAATTGTTCTTCTAACACGGTTGAATCTACTAAGGACACAACAATTTGTGAAGGAACAGAAGTGATGTGGAATGAAAATAATTACAATACGGGTGGAATCTACCTAGATACCCTAACAACGATCAATGGTTGTGATAGCATTGTTCAATTGACAATCATTGAGCTGGAACCAATAGAAACGGAGGTGTTGGCTTCTATTTGTATCGGTAGCGAATATGCTTTTGGGGCAGAGGTATATAGCCAAAGTGGAACCTATACGCAGGTTTTAAATGCTGTGGAGGGTTGTGACAGCATTGTTACTCTTTACCTTTCGGTAAAAGAAAATTACGAAATTGATACTAATGTTTACCTCTGTTCAGGGGAGGAGTTGTTTATAGGAGGACATTCAGTAACGAATCCAGGAATTTATAGCGATACCTTGCCTTCCGACAATGATTGTGATAGTTTGATTCATTACCATGTAGAAGTAATGTTACCTTCTCTTGATGAGCGAACAGTGGTGTTGTGTGAAGGAGAAGGCTTTTTTGTAGGAGGAACAATGCAGACTTTGTCGGGAGTCTATGTTGATACTTTGATAGCTTCGAATGGTTGTGATAGCATATCTGTAACAACTCTAGAATTTCACGAACAGTTGGTAGCCTATTACGAGGTAGAAATATGTGCAAATGATAGTTTTTTTATAAACGGATCTTTCATAAGTGAACCTGGACTTTATGCAGATACCAGTAGTTCTATGAGCAACTGTGACAGCATAACGATAACGGAATTAATAGTACTCAACCATATAGTAACAGAACAGTCTTATTCGATTTGTACTGGGGAAGGGGTTTGGCTGAACGGAGCATTCGAAACAGAGCCTGGTATTTACTTCGATACGATTTCTGCTGTCGCTGGTTGTGATAGTATCGTTGTAACAACATTGATGAATATTGGTGAAGCCCTTAGCTCAGAGTCCTTATTTCTTTGTGAAGGAGAAGGGGTTTGGATTGCTGATAATTACTATACAGAGCCTGGTATTTATTCAGATACTATTTCCGGAAATGGAGTTTGCGATAGTATAATTCTCTACCAGTTGAATATTATAGCTGCTAGCATTCAAACTATTGATTATGCTATCTGTCAGGGAGGATATGTATATATCGGAGGAGCCAATCAAGTAGAGGCAGGGGTTTATTATGATACTCTTCAAATGGCTACTGGTTGTGATAGCATTGTTATTTCAACGTTGAATATTATTCCACCTAATGAAACTTATATAGATGAATCTATTTGTCAAGGAGGCGGAATTTTGTTCGGAGGAGACTATCTCCAAGATGAAGGTACTTATTCTGAAATGATAATGACGGAGGAAGGCTGTGATAGCCTGGTTTATTTAAATTTAACTATTGTTCAATCATTGTTAGACACCGTTTATCAGGTGATATGCCAAGGAGATTCTATCTTAATTGGTAGCGATTTTGAAACGGAGGAAGGTTGGTATAATGCCTTTTATGTGAATAATGATAATTGCGATAGTACAGTTATTGTTAGGCTAGAGGTTGTATCTTCCTTTGAATCGCAAATAGAAGAAGGAATTTGTGAAGGGGACTCCATCTTTTTTGAAGGGAATTATTACACCTCTTCAGGAACATTTCCAATATCCCTGTCGAGTGAAAGTGGCTGTGATAGTATAGTGACTTTACTTTTAGAAGTATGGCCAGTTTATGAAGAAATAATTGATGCTACAATATGTGCGGGAGAAGCATTTATTTTTCAAAATAATAATTATTCTTCCTCGGGTACCTATTTATTGGAAGCGATTTCTGAGTATGGTTGTGATAGTAATACCATATTGAATGTCATGATGATGCCCACCATTGAGGAAGAGCAAAAGTATGAAATTTGTCAAGGAGATAGTATTTTTCTGGACGGAGCTTTTAGGTTTAATTCTGGTATTTTTATAGAAAATTTGCAAGCAATATCAGGTTGTGATAGTACAGTCATTCATGATCTGTCAATTTCACCTGTTTTTGTAAATGAAGAAATAATTACTCTTTGTACTGGAGATGGAATATGGATAAACGGAGCCTACGAAACGAATAATGGTATTTATACTCAGGTATTAAGTACGGTAAATGGCTGTGACTCACTACAGATTATCAACTTGATTTTCATGGAGGAGCTGTTTAGTTTCTCGGAGGTCACTTTGTGTGAAGGGGAAGGCTATGAAGTTGGAGGAATCTATCAAGTCGATGAGGGCGTTTTTTATGATACCTTAATGACCGTTTCTGGTTGTGATAGCATTGTTGGTGTTTCTTTACAAATTGTAAATGATTATGTCACAATTGAAGAATATCATATTTGCCATAATGAGGAATTGGAAGTCAATGGAACGATTGTAGAAACAACAGGGATCTATATTGATAGCTTACAAACGGTTGAAGGCTGTGATAGTTTGGTTTTTACCTTAGTAGAAGTTTTGCCAGTATACGAGTTTATAGAAGTAATGGAGATTTGTGAGGGAGATAGTTTAATTGTTGGAACAAATGTATATTCTGATGCTGGAATTTATTATGATAGCTTGGTAACTGTTGCTGGTTGTGATAGTGTATATATTGTTACACTAACTGTGATTCCAGATGAAAGTTTTATAGAAGAAGTAGCCATTTGTGAGGGAAGTAGTTATTCGTTTAATGGAATAGAATATGGGGAGGCTGGAACTTATATACACAGTTGGACTGGAGGAAATTTGGCTTGTGAATATACAGCTACACTTCTATTGACGGTTTTTGAATTGGAAGCGGACACGATAATTGCAAATGTATGTGAAGGTGATTTTTATCCTTTTGGAAATGAACAATTGACAGAGCCGGGAGAGTATACTAACTTTTTTACCAGCTTTAACGGTTGCGACAGTATGGTCGTTTTATTCCTGTCTGTTGAGGATACTCAATTCTATAGCCAACAAATAAACCTTTGTGAAGGAGATAGTTTATTCGTTGGAGGAGCTTATCAGTATGTTTCCGGATCTTATATGGATACCTACAGTTTAGGAGCCTCTTGTGATAGTATAGTGGAAACAACAGTAGTGTTTAGTGAACATAAAGAGTACTCAGAATCTTTTGTGATCTGCGAAGGAGATAGCCTTTTCTTATTTGATGCTTATTTTTCGATTGATACTCTTTTGACGGTTTCATATAATGGTTATAATGGATGTGATAGTATTGTTGAGAAAACATTAGAAGTAATACCGGTGGCAGATTTGTTAGTGGAAGACTACGAAATATGTATTGGGGAATCTGTACAATTAAGTGTATTCAGTAACTCAGAAATTGCCTGGTTGCCGGAAGAAGGTTTGAGTTGCTTAGATTGTCCGATGCCTAATGTAAGTCCTGAGGTGACAACTACTTATACCGTTGTAACAGAAAGTTGTCTGGGAGAAGAACTATCGGCGACGGTAGTGGTAACCGTTCATTCCCCACCTAACCTAACGATTACAGCAGAAGAGGACGAAGGAGTTGCCTTAGGAGATTCTGTCGTTTTTTCCGCTTTTTCAAATGATCCTTTTGCAACGATTAGCTGGTCGGATTCAGATGGCAATGTCATCTGTGAAAATTGTAATACGGCAACTGTAATTCCATTCTACGGAGTCTCTTATGTGGCAACAGCAATAAATAATGAAGGTTGTATGGTACAGGATGAAGTCCAATTTAATATTAGAAATAGTTGTTTAGAGGGCGTATTAGAAATTCCTAATTTCATTACGCCAAATGGTGATGGTCACAATGACAATTTTGAAATTCGTTATAGTGATTTCGCTGAACTATCTGTCTTGAGAATTTATAATAGATGGGGAGAATTGGTCTTTCAAACATCCTCTGTTGCAAGTGATTTTTGGAATGGTACTTTTAGAGGCAAAAGTTTAAACCCGGATGTCTACATTTATTATGTAAAAGGAAAGTGTTTAAATGGGAATGAATTCATAGAAAAAGGAAATGTCACTATACTTAAGTAAAAAGGCGCTTCTTATGAATACTACTAAATAAAATTACTTCTTTTGCCTCGTCACAAAGCTGCTTTATGTTTGAAAAAAGTATACCCCCTTGTTTAATTTTGGATGTCAATGCTCTTCCTGTGACAGGGATATGGATTGATTTTTGATTTCAAATAATATCACCCCAACTCCTCCTTAGGATAAGGAATTATTTCCTGCCAAACCAGACAGTTATTAATTCCCAATCCCTTAAGTCGCCATCCCTTCTCGACACCTCTCCATTTGTTCGTCCTCCTGTTTTTTATTGACTTAGCCAAAACCTAACTAATGAGGATAAAAGTTACATTTTTTTATTTGTTGTTTTCGTCTATTCTTTTTGCACAAGATATTCATTTTGCCCACATTCATGCCTCTCCAACAATTCTAAATCCGGCAATGACTGGATTAATAAACAATGGAAATTTACGATTGATAGCGAATGCTCGTTCCCAGTGGCAATCAGTGACTAATGCATACAAAACAGTGGCTGCTTCTGCTGATGGAAAAGTCGTTAGTTTTGCTGATAATAATTTTTTAGGAGTCGGACTCCAATTTGCAGGAGATAAGGCAGGAGACTTGGGGCTCTCAAAAATGTCCGGAGGAATAACTGTCTCTGGCCTAAAATCTCTAGATGGAAGGGGCAATCATTATCTATCTGTGGGATTACAAGCAGCCATGTTTAACTATCGTGTTGATTATGACAAAATGATTGGATTTGATTCTGAACCAATCGTGGAAGCGGGAGCACCAAGTGCTTTTAGTTTCTATGACATCTCCGCTGGAATAGCCTGGTATTATAATTATAGCAAGAGCAGTACAGTGTACCTTGGTGGCGCTTTATTTCATCTTAATAATCCAAATACTTCTTTCTTTAATAGGATAGAAGACGAAGAAATGATTTCAGAACAATATTACGGTTATGAAAAATTGTACAGAAAATTAGTACTTCATGGAGGAGGAACGATGAAACTCAGAAAAGGACTAACCATCCTCCCAAGCTTTATATTTATGGATCAAGGGCCTCATCAGGAAATTAATATGGGTTCTTTTGTAAAATTTTTAAGGAATAGACCAGCCGATGATGCCGAGTCTTCCTTTTATATTGGAGCTTGGTTGCGGTATCATGTTGAAAAAGACATTATTGGCTCAGATGCTATTATTACTGCTATTAGATTGGATATCAATAATACCTATGTAACTTTTTCTTTTGATTTTAATTTCTCTTCTTTGACGCAAGCCAGTTATGCAGCTGGTGGACCAGAATTATCTGTTATTCAAATATTAACCGTTCCGAAGGACAGACTTAAAAACGAGAAAGTTCGCTGTCCTGCATTTTAGAAGACTTCTTGTCAGAGCATCTTTTGAATTCGTTTTTAATATTAGAGATGAAGACGAAATAAAAGTCAGATTTGACCCTGAACTATTTTAGCTGCCAATTAGCAAAAAGGAAGGGATCGCCACTTATTTTAAGCTTTTTATTGAGAAAGCGAGTAGAAATGGTTTTCAGTCAAATCGGCTCGTTTTGGATTCTGAGTACCTTAGTACACTATGTATTAAGTTGCTTCTTATTTTGAATAGGTTATTTTTTGTGAGTACGAAGCCAACTTTTTTGAGAATAGCTTTAGCTATTTGATAAAAATTTGGTGAAGTAATCGCTAAAAAGAAGCATTCATAAATAGGAATGAATTTATTATACAGTGTACTTAACCTACCAAAAAACTAAGAACATCCCTGTTCTTGGTACAAATTTTGAAAAAAGAAATATGTAATAGTCTACTCTTTTGAGCAGACTCGGTTTTTTGTATGGCTGTAATAACAAAAATAACGCATTTTACAGCTTACAAACCATTCGGCTTCTTAGAACATAGAGTTTAGCATGAATTAAGG
>CAZDTI010000060.1:0-27859 GCA_964508085.1 uncultured Saprospiraceae bacterium
CCCTGGAAAAACGACGAAGCATTCATCTTTGGTAAACACTTTGTTACAAAAAGAAAGGTGGCTTGGTATGGAGATAAAAACTATTCCTACACTTATTCCGGTGCCACCAAGCAGGCGCTCACTTGGACTCCCGAGTTATTAGAACTCAAAAAAATAGCCGAAGAAAAAACGGGGGCGACTTACAACTCTTGTCTACTTAATCTCTATCACGATGGCGAAGAAGGAATGGCTTATCACAGCGATGATGAAAAGGCGCTGGGGAAAAACAGTGCAATTGCTTCACTGAGTTTTGGGGCTCAGCGCAAGTTTTTATTTCGACACAAAAAAACGAAAGATCGAATAGCAATTTTTTTGGAAGCAGGCTCGCTGCTGGTGATGAAAGGGGAGACGCAACAGAACTGGGTACATCGTTTGCCACCTACTAAAAAAGTGAAACGGCCTCGTGTGAATTTGACCTTTCGATTGATGGTGGTCGATCAATAGTTATAGGCTCACACAATCCCAGCGCCCTCTTCAATCAAAACTTCGTAATCTGATAAGTTGATTCCGAAGGCCCCATAATAAGCAGTTCTCGCTAAGTTGACAAACTCAGTCACCCATTCTTTTTCAATCAAATTAATCGTACAACCACCAAAGCCTCCTCCCATCATCCGACTACCCAGTATATAATCTTTGTCCTTTGTCAATTCAACCAAAAAATCCAACTCCGGGCAACTCACTTCATAGTCCTTAGACAAACTTTCGTGAGAAGCATAGATCAATTTCCCCAGTGTCATAAAATCTTTATTCATCATTGCTTTAGTAGCTGACAGAACTCTTTCGTTTTCTGTAACAATATGTTTGCATCTTTTGAAGACCGTATTTGATAAAAGGGCTTTGCTTTCCTCCAGTTGATCTGGTTTGACATCTCTAAGTAATTCAATTCCTTTGTATTTCTCATTCAAAATCCGCACACCCTCTTCGCATTCCGACCTTCGGTCATTATATCCAGAAGTCGCTAAGGAATGAGAAACGTTGGTGTTGAGTAGTAGCAGTTGATACTTTCCCAATTCCAATGGAAAATATTCAAAGTCCAAAGATCGGCAATCCAAAAGCATCACCTGATCTTTCTTTCCCATCATACTTGCAAACTGATCCATGATGCCACACTTCGTTCCGACAAAATGATGTTCTGCCATTTGTGATGCTTTGATCAATTGCCATTGGTCAAAACCGAGTTGAAACAATTCATTCAAACCAAAAGCTAAAGAACATTCCAAGGCTGCTGATGAACTCATGCCACTACCAATAGGAACATTGCCCTCAAACACCGCATCAAAGCCTTTGAGATCGGCTCCCAGTTTTTGCAATTCGCTGACGACGCCCATGACATAGTTTTCCCAGCCATCTTTAATAGGTTTGAAATTTAGTAGATCAAATGCTAAATGTTCATCAATGCTTGCAGCTTTTATATTCACCTCGGAAGCTGTTCCATTTCGCGATAGCTGGAAAACGCAACATTTGTCAATCGCAGCAGGTAGGACAAAGCCACCGTTGTAATCGGTATGTTCTCCAATTATATTAATCCGTCCTGGAGATTTTACGAGAATGGAGTTTTTACTAGGGATATATTTTGAGATAATGTTCATGCTGATTTTGTATTGCTAGTATAGAAGATTATTTGAGGTTCAAAGTGTTGATTAAGACTAGATTGTAAAATACTTCTTGTCAATTTTACACTAAAAACAAAGCTAAATTTATAAGGCGATTAAAGCCTCTTATTTAGGTCATTTTTTCCGTTTATTTCAAAAAAGGCCATATTTTTCCACAAAACAACGAAATATTCTGTTAGTAACTACAATTTCAAATATATATTTCTATATATTTACACCATAGTACTATACTATACCATAGCTCAGTATATTAACACTGTCCATTATACCAGTAGGATGATGAACACCCAACTCAATAACATGACCACGATCTACGGAAAGATCCAGGAACTGGAAAAAGTAAACCAATACTCAAAACACGAGCAATTGGTACAAGGTGTGATTAATGCTATTGAGGATAAAATTTTGGTACAGGGTAATATGCTGCCTTCCGTAAACTCAATGGTCAAAGAACTGGGCTTCGCCAGTAAGACGATTGTCAAAGCTTACAAAGAACTTATTGAACGAGGCTTAGTAGAATCTAAAAATAGATTAGGCTACTTCGTAATCAATGAGGACATCGACCAAACCTTTAAAGTAGCTTTACTGCTTTATGCCTTCCATCCCATTCAGGAAACTTTCTACAACGCTTTCCGCTCTGCTTTAGGAGACAATACCCAAATCGACATTTTTTTTCACCATAGTAATATTGATGTCTTCAAAACTATGGTCAAAAATATTAGAGGGCAATATGGCATGTACGTCGTTGCGCCAATTCCGCATGATCGAACCCAAAAGATTTTGAAAAAATTACCCGCTTCAAAGTTGCTATTGGTGGATCGATTTGAAGACTTAGGCGATCATGTTTCTCATGTAAGTCAGGAATTCGAAATTTCCACCTATATGGCTTTGAAGCAATTGTTAGAAGCGATTCAGCGCTTTGATGAAATCATTCTTTACTTCAGAGCGGATGCGGATCATCCTGTCGAAATCAGTCGAGCTTTTGAAAAATTCTTAAAAGACTTTTCCATCAATGGAAAGGTCCTTCGAAACTATATACCTGGTTCTGTTAAAAAAGGGACTGCGCATTTTACGATTAGTGATAGTGACTTGTGGGGGATTTTAAAAGATTGTAAAGAGCAACAGTTGAAAGTAGGAGAGGATGTTGGTGTACTGTCAAACTCAGAGGATCCGGTCAAAGAAATCATTTGCGATGGCATTACGACCAATTCAATTGATTTCCGCGCAATGGGACAACGAGCAGCAGAATTTGTACTGAATAGAACAATAACAAAAACAACAATCCCAACCATACTAACTAGACGAAATTCGCTTTAGCAATCTTCTCTTTTTGCTGTAAGCGAAATGAAAAAGATAAAGCGAAACCAAATAAAGCAAAGACAGCCTGCATCTCCGGCAAGAGATACAGACTGTGATCATAAATTAAGTAAATAAAAAGCAAAAGTACATGAAAAAAATTTACGCTTCCAATCGAAATCGACTTGTCTTCGATTTTCGGTTACATTCACCTTTTAAAGCCTTATGGCTTCCTACAGTGGTACTGCTGTTTTGCGCAATGCAACTACAGGCAAATGTACCTTCCGCAACTAATTCTTATCTGGAAACGACTACCAGCGATATTGCTAGTAAGGTTACCGGGAAAGTAACAGACAGCTCAGGAGAAGGGCTAATCGGAGTGAACATTCTTGTAAAAGGAACGAGCTCTGGTACAGTCACCGACATTAGTGGCGATTATTCCCTCAATGTGCCAGACGGCAGCAACACTTTGGTCTTTTCTTACACCGGTTACAAAACTATGGAAGTAGATATCAATGCTCAATCAGTGCTTGATGTGGTAATGAAAGAAGACTCAGAGTTATTGGATGAAGTAGTCGTTATTGGTTATGGTGTTGTGAAAAAATCAGATCTTACTGGTTCCGTTGTTTCTGTTGATGGAAAAGAATTGACATCAATCGTAGCAGGTAACCCAACCGCAGCATTACAAGGTAAACTCTCCGGGGTACAGGTAGAGAACAATGGTGGAGAACCAGGTGGTGCATCGAACGTTTTCGTTCGTGGTATCAGTTCTTTGACCAACTCTTATCCGCTTTATGTCATCGACGGAACTTTCGCTGAAGACATGAGTTACATCAATCCAAAAGACATTGATCGTATTGAAATATTGAAAGATGCTTCTGCTGCAGCGATCTATGGATCACGTGCGGCAAACGGTGTTGTAATTGTTCAAACCAAAAGAGGGGAGAAAAATGGCGCACCACAAGTAAACTTCGATATGAGATATGGTGTAGAATCTCCTGACAAACAACTGGACTTTCTGAACGCTTCTGAATTTGTTGCTCATCGAAATCAGTTGGGTGCAAACGATGACAGTCCTATTGTTTTAACCGATGATGGAACGTACACAGACTGGCAAGATTTGTCACTAAACTCTGGAACACTTCAGGATTATGGACTTTCCGTTTCTGGTGGTGGAGAAAATTCCAGATATTTCATCTCAGGTAACTTCTATAAGCAAGATGGTATCCTACTGAAAACGGGATACGAAAGATATAACCTTCGTGCTAACAGTGAATTTACATTGGGTAAGTTTACCATTCAGCAATCTTTAGGGGTAACTACTGCTGAAACAGAAAACAATGTTTGGTTCGGACGTGATGGATCTTCTACGGCTCCAATTCTTAGAGAAAATGTTCCGGAGAACGAAGGAGGTTTTGAAGCACCTGATGCTGACCTAGTCGGTTTTGCAGGTCAGAACAAATACGGATTAGCTTCTTTGGAAGAGCACAAAACAAATGACAAAAAGTTATTTGGAAACATGAACCTTTCTTATGAAATCATTGAGGGGCTTACTGCTAAAATCAACTTGGGAGCAGATATTTTGGATCGTCATAACTTCTCTTTCCGTCCAACTTACTTCATGAGTAACTCTGATGCCGTTGATAACATCAATGATCAGAACGACTTGACGGAAATTCGTTCTGAAACGCAATTGACACTTGTCGAGCCTACCTTAAGCTATGCTAAAGATTTAGGCGTTGGTCGTTTGGATGTTGTAGTGGGAGGAACGCAGCAGCGAACTGAATTCCGTTCTGTTGGTGCATACGCGCAAGGATTACCTAATAATGATATTCAGGTGATTGGTGCAGCAGTTCCATCTAATGTTCAATCTACAATAGGTATCAAAAACGTTAGTTATTTACAGTCTGCTTTCGGACGTGTGAATTACGTTCACGACAATAAGTACATGCTTACCGCAACAATGCGCAGAGATGCTTCTTCTAAATTTAACAAAGACAATCGAGTAGGATATTTCCCTTCCGTTTCTTTTGGATGGAACATCAGTAACGAAGCATTCTGGTCGGTACCATCAATCAATACCTTTAAATTCCGTGCGGGTTATGGAGAATTGGGCGCACAAAACATTCCCGATTATGCTTACCAAACTGTTTATAATTTGACTTCTTCTACTTCCGTAAATAATCAAATCGTTCAAGGATATGCACAGACTTCTTTAGCTTTAGCTGATTTGAAGTGGGAGACGGCTCGTACGTTGAATTTTGGTGTTGACATGGGCTTGATGGAAGATAAAATCACTTTCTCGGCTGATTATTATAACAAAGATGTTTCTGATGTATTGGTTGGTGTAAATCTTCCTGCAACGGTTGGATTCTCTCAACCGGTTATTCAGAACGTTGGAGAAATCAACAATAAGGGTTTTGAATTCGAAGGGGTTTACCACGGCGGTAAAGACAGTGATTTCAAATGGGATGTAGGAGTGAACTTCACTACCTTTAACAGTAAGATTACATCATTGCCTAACCCAATTCTTGGACCTTCAATTACTGAAGATATTGCTCGTGCAAATCGTTTCATCGAAGGAGAAGCACCTGGTGTTTACTGGGGTTATGTTATTGAAGGCGTATACGCTGATCAAGCGGCGATCGATAACGATCCTAACTTAGCTAATGATAAAGCAGACGATGGAAACGACAGAAGAGAACTGGTTGTACCTGGCGATTTTATCCGTAAGGACGTAAATGGTGACGGTGTTGTAAATGGAGATGACCAAACGATTTTGGGAGATCCAACTCCTGATTTTATCTATGGATTGAACTTTACAGGAGCATACAAAGGTTTTGACTTTGGTGTTTTCTTCCAGGGAACACAGGGTAACGAAATTTATAATGTAACAAAGTACTATAATATCTTCTGGGCGGATGACAACAAGTTGACTGACGTTAAGGATGCATGGACAGAAAGTAACACCAATACAGATATTCCAAGAGCAACAGATAAAGATGCAGCTCAAAATGGAGCGCCTTCTGATTTCTTTGTGGAAGATGGTTCTTACTTCCGTCTACGAACCTTAGAAGTAGGATACACTTTAGATCTAGATGATGTTTCTTGGATGAGAAGCCTACGATTCTTCGTTACTGGACAGAATCTGTTTACTTTGACAGACTATTCTGGTTACAATCCAGACATCTCTTCTACAAATGGAGGACGTGCGGGTAACTCACAGTTTTTCGGACAACCTTCTACTGTAAATCCATTGTTAGGTAGAGGATTGGATGTCCGTGCTTATCCAAACTCAAGAAGCTTTGTATTTGGTGTTCAAGCAGGATTTTAAGAGTTGAAATGTGAAAAATTAATAGTTTAAAATTTATAAAAAATAATAAACTACTATATGCTTTTCAAAATCAACCTTTGTTTCCACTGATGTGTTAAGCGGGTGGAGGCTCCCCTTTAGGGGCCTGTCTAGTAGCCAGATATGCTGGGAGCATATATGGATTTAGACAGAGTTGAGCAGAAAGCTTTATAGTAAATTAAAATTAAAATAATATGAAAAAGTATTCACAATACCTTTTTGTAGCGTTCTTGGCCTTTGTTCTTATTCCGATGTCTTGTAATGAAGACAATCTGGATCAGATCAATTCCAATGCGGTATCAGAGGATTTATTTTGGAAAACGGCAGATGATGTTTCTGTAGCCGTTAATGGAATGTACCACCCTATAACGAACACCTTCTTCTGGGGGCGTATCATTCATACTGGAGCATTGCTCCGTTCAGATGCATTTAATGTTCGACCTTTCGGACCAAACACAGCAATGTCTACATTGCAAGGCGCACCGGGTGCATCCCGATGGTCTACGGAAATTTGGGGCGAGCCGTACAAATGTATTTTCCGTGCAAACAGTATTCTTGAGTTTACAAACGCAACCAATGTTACAGATGAAGATTTGCGAAACAGTTACATAGGACAAGCACATTTCATGCGTGGATTTGCTTACTGGTATTTGGTAAACCTTTACGGGAAAGTTCCAGTGATAACGACAAATGCTAAAACGCCAGATGGATTTTACCCTTCTCAATCAGACGTAGCAGCCGTTTGGACGCAGATAGAAGCTGACTTTGATATGGCTTCCAAGCTATTGCCGGAAGCCTATGAAGGAAACGACATCGGACGTCCTACTAAGTATTCTGCAATGGCATTCAAAGCAAAAAGTCACCTTTACCAAGGAGAGTGGGGCGAAGCGATTACTGGTTTCGAAGGCGTAATCAACAGTCAAAAATATGACTTGTTGCCTGCGGATCAGTACAAGGATAACTTCACAGAAGACAACGAGAATAACATGGAATCTGTTTATGAAATCCAATTCTTAGGACAGTCTGCTTTCGCTTGGGGGGTAGATATTCCAGGTACTGGAAACATGGGGAACTTTCACCTCGATTATTCTCCTCCAACAAAATCACTGGATCAATCTCATTACGTGAATACTTGGGTAAGAGAATTGTTTGAAGCTAACGGAGAAGTAGTAAGACGTAATGCAACTTTGGCTTATGATTATGACGGTTCTACTGGTTACGGTGGACTTCCTTTCCGTGAAGATTTCATCGGTGAATTGGAATTGGCAAGAACAGAAGAAATGGATTCTGTATACTCTAGAAAGTATGCTGGAATGGACATTGGAGTTCGTGATGATGTAGATGGTTTGGGTACAAACGTTGGAAATAACTGGCGTTTGATTCGGTACGCAGATGTATTGTTAATGTATGCTGAGGCATTGAATGAAGACAATCAAACAGGATTAGCTGAAATGTACCTGAACATGGTTCGAGAACGTGCAATGGTTGATCCTAAAACAGGTTTGTCTCAAGAAGATATGCGTCAAGCGATCATCGACGAGCGTGTATTGGAGTTGACCGGAGAAGGACACCGTTTCTTTGATTTGGTTCGTTGGGGACTAGCAGACGATTATATGGGGGCTACTTCTTTGCATGGATCAAATCCTAAGTCATTGAGTGGTGGTATTTTCGAAACTGGTCAAGATGAGTACCTCTGGATTCCTGCGAATGAGATGAGTGCGAACGAGAATCTGGTGCAGAATCCTGGTTATTAAGAGGGTATTTTATTTATGTAAATAATGTTTTGAATTATAGGGATAGGGTAGTTTACTTCTACCTCCCTTACTACTAAAAATAAAGCCCTTTCCGGTAGCGGTAATTCCTACTGTGGAAGGGCTTTGTTTTTCTAAAGCTTAATTATAAGTGCATTTCTTTTCCAATAAATATAATCACAAATCAATAGCAGTGATGTGCCTGGTCGCGATCATTTGCTGCCTTGCTTGTGATTCCACAGAAAAGGAAAAGAAACGCTTCCATAAATTGGCTCCAACGCAAACTGGAATTACTTTCGAAAATACCATTACAGAAACCGATTCATTAAATATCTTAAATTTCCACTACATCTATAATGGAGGTGGTGTTGGGATTGGAGACTTTGATAACAATGGTTTTTCAGATGTAGTTTTCACCGGAAATCAAGTAGCTTCAAAACTCTACTTGAATAAAGGAGAACTCAAATTTGAAGACATCAGTACTCCCGCTGATTTTAAAACAAAAGGCTGGGCTACCGGTGTTTCGGTTGTCGATATCAACGGAGATGGATGGGATGATATTTATATTTCTGTAGGCGGTTTTGTCTGTGATGGCGCTTGCAAGAATCAATTGTTTATCAATCAGGGATTAAACGAAAATAAGATTCCGACTTTCAAAGAAAAAGCTGCAGACTATGGCTTGGCGGATGGACTTTATTCCCAGCAAGCTGCCTTTTTTGATTACGATAGAGATGGCGATTTGGATGTTTATTTATTGCACAATGTAATAGATGATAGGGATAAAAACACGCCTTCTGAAAAACGATTCATCAATGGAGATTCTAAGGATCAGCTTTTGCGAAATGATGGGCCGGATGAGAATGGCAACATAGTTTTTGCAGATGTTTCGGAAGAGTCAGGTATTGTCCATAGAGGCTATGGATTAGGGATTACAATTACTGATTTTAATAAAGATGGTTGGCCGGATGTCTATATAGCGAATGATTTTTTGTCAGATGATTTAATGTATGTCAATAAAGGTGCAGAAGGGCAGCTGGGTTTTCAAGAACAGAGTCGCCAATATTTAAAACACAGTTCTTATAACAGTATGGGCGTTGATATTGCGGATATAAATAACGATGCGCTCGCCGATATTTTTGTATTGGATATGATGCCGGAATATCAGGAACGGCAGAAGACAATGCTGGGTTTTATGAATTATAATAAATTTATGTTCTCTCTTCGACAAGGTTACTCTCCGCAGTTTATTCGGAATACCTTGCAACTACATAATGGCTTTGTTGGCAATGATGTAGCAGCTTATAGTGAGGTTGGTTATCTGGCAGGTCTGTACAATACAGATTGGAGTTGGACACCGCTACTCGCCGATTTTGACAATGACGGCGATCGAGATATTTACGTCACTAACGGCTATGGAAAAGACATTACGGATTTGGATTTTATCAATTACACCAATCAAGCCTTTCCGTTCGGAACAAAAGAATCTAGGCAAAAAGCAATTTTCGAAATTGTACAAAAAATGGAACCCATTAAAATGGCCAATTTTATTTTCGAAAATAAAGGAAATTTAAAATTTGAAAACCAATCTCAACACTGGACAGAAAAAACAAATTCCATTTCTAACGGAGCGATTTATGCAGACCTGGATAACGATGGGGATCTAGACATCTTGGTAAACAATATTGATGAAGTGGCTTACTTACTAGAAAACACATTAGAAAAAAACATCGAAAATAATTATTTAAAAATAAAATTAGAGGGGCCATCTACAAACACCGCTGCTATTGGAACGGCCATTCACCTTTGGGTAAATGGCGAAGTACAATACCATTATCAATCACCTATTCGTGGCTATATTTCTACAGTAGAAAGCATTGCTCACTTTGGTCTAGGAAGTGCTACAAAGGTAGATTCCATAGCATTGGTTTGGCCGAATGGACAAATTGACTTATTGGGAAATGTATCGGCTAATCAGGTATTGGAATTACAATTTAAGACAAAGCCAGACAACCTAGCTGCAATAGATCGCAAAACCAACTATCTAAGCGAATCAAAGGACGAGCCCCTTTTTAAAATAATTCAAAACCAACTTCCTATAAAACATCAAGAAAACCGATTTCAAGATTTCGATGCACAACCATTATTATTACACCAGCATTCCCGACAAGGGCCTTGTTTGGCGAGTGCCAACATAGATGGAAAACCAGGAGATGAAATTTTTATTGGCGGAGCAAAAGGTTTTCCATCACGAATATTGTTTCTGCAAGAACAAAACAATTACAAAGTTCAAACTTTGCCCGATTCTTTATCGGAAGATACAGATGCTGCTTTTTTTGACGCCGATCAAGACGGGGATTTGGATTTGTACGTGGTTAGCGGAGGAGTAGAATTTTCAGAGAATGCAGATGAATTAAAAGATCGACTTTATTTAAATGATGGCAAGGGGAATTTTGAAAAAGACGATAAGATGCTTCCGGATAATATGAAAGCCTCTGGGAGTTGTGTAATACCAGCGGATTACGATCAGGATGGAGATATTGATCTATTTGTAGGAGCTCGGGTACAACCGCGGGCATATCCGCAAACTCCGAGGAGCGAATTGCTATTAAATCACAATGGACGTTTTATTGCCAATACGGAAAAATTCGCCTATGGGTTGAGTAGTGTAGGGATGGTTACTGATGCGGTTTGGTCAGATTATGATCAAGATGGGAAAATAGACTTGATGATTGTAGGAGAATGGATGCCGCTCACTATTTTTAAGAATGTAGGAGGCGGTAATTTTAAAAAAGCTATAACCATCGAAGACACAAACGGCATGTGGAATTGCATCACGGCGGCAGATATAGATAATGATGGCGATGACGATTATCTCCTAGGAAACCTCGGAGAAAATTCAAGACTACAAGCTTCCGAAGAAGAACCGATTACCGTTTATAAAAACGACTTTGACAATAATGGTAGCCCTGATCCCTTGGTCAGTTATTTTTATGAAAATAAAAAAGGCGAAAGAAAATCATATCCCATTCATGCACGTGATGATGCCATGAAGCAATTGACTAAATTAAAACGGCGCTACGAAAAGTATGTGGACTTTGGACAAGTGACTTTTCCCGAATTGCTGGAAACAGAAATTGCTAATACGGAAGATCAACTTTTTGCAACAGAACTGCGATCTGCTTATTTAGAAAATAAAGGGAATGGAGTCTTAGCTGTAACAATGCTTCCGCAAAAAGCACAATACGCTCCAATTCAATCTATTTTGATTGACGACTTTGATGGAGATGGAAATAAGGATGCTTTGTTATCTGGCAATGATTATAGCGCTGAGAAAAATGGCGGATGGTATGATGCCTTTAATGGGTTGTTGTTGAAAGGGGATGGTAAGGGAGACTTCGAAGCGATCTCGACTATGGAAAGTAATTTTTACCTTCCAGGGGATGGCCGCGATATAATAAAAATGAAAAATACAAAAGGAGATCAAATAATAGTAGCGGGACAGAATGATGGAGAGGTTATAATGTTTGAAAAATAAAATGTTTAAATGGTTTATTTTATAAATGGTTTTAAGATGAAATGCAAGAGGTATGAGCTTTCATACTTCCTGCTTTTATCTATTTGCCTTTTATGGAGTAGCTGTCAAACAGAAAAAAAAGAACAGGCGCTTTTCGAACGCCGATTGTCTGCGGAAACCAACATTCACTTTAATAACGAAATTATCGAAGACAACGCCCATAATATCCTAAACTTCACCAACCTCTACACCGGATCCGGTGTAGGGATCGGTGACTTTAATCAGGATGGATTGCCCGATGTTTTCTTTGGCGGCAACCAAGTGAGTAGTAGACTTTATTTGAATAAAGGTAATCTAAGCTTCGAAGATGTTACGGCTGCTGCAGGTGTAAATACAGATCGTTGGGTGATGGGCGTAGCGGTAGTAGACATTAATGCGGATGGTTGGCCAGATATTTATCTTTCTATTTCCGGAAATGCTAAGGGAACGCAGTTGGAAAATCAACTTTTCATCAATCGAAAAAACAATACATTTACGGAAGAGGCGAGGGCTTATGGAATCGCAGACTCTTCTCAATGTACACACGCTAATTTTTTCGACTACGATAAAGACGGCGATTTAGATTTGTTTGTCATCGTGAATCCCACGGACTATAATCTGTATAATGTCAACAATATTCGAAAGAAGAAAGTAAACGGGGAGTCGGCAAGCACAGATAAACTCTATCGAAATAATGGAGATAATACATTTACAGATGTATCCAAAGAAGCTGGAATATTGATAGAAGGCTACAGTTTAAGTCTGAATGTAAGTGATCTAAATGGAGACAATTGGCCAGATGTCTATGTGACCAATGATTTTATGACCAATGATATTTTATATGTCAATAATCAAGATGGCACCTTTACGAATCGTGCCGCCGAATTGATGAAGCATACGAGCTTCGCCAGCATGGGCATAGATGTCGCGGATATTAATAATGACGGACTACCAGAGGTTTATGTTTTAGATATGTTCCCAGAAGATAATTATAGACAGAAGATGATTATGCCCGGAGGTAACTATGATCGGTTTCAATACATTCTTAAAGCAGGTTATGAACCGCAGTATTCTAGAAATACTTTACAACTAAATAATGGCGATGGTACTTTTTCCGAAATTGGTCAAATGGCAAACCTTCATAAAACAGATTGGAGCTGGAGCGCACTTTTAGCAGATTACGACAACGATGGTTTTCGCGATCTATTTGTCACAAATGGCTTTCGTCGTGATCTAGGTAACCTAGATTATATCAACTACAGTAATGCTTCTGCCTTCGGTTCTCCAGAATCTCGAAAGCAAGAACAACTCGAAAGAATAGTAAAACAACCTGGTGCGAAATTGCTCAATTACATTTATAAAAATGACAATGGACTGACTTTTACAAAGAAGACGGAAGATTGGGGCTTTACAGATAGTACTTATTCTCATGGTGCTGCCTTTGCGGATTTAGATAGAGATGGAGATTTGGATATTTTGATTAATAATGTTTCTCAACCTGCTTTCATTTATGAAAACAAAAGCAACGAGTTGTCAACTAATCACGCCATTCAATTTAAATTGATCGGTTCAGGGGAAAACAAAGAAGGGCTTGGTGCAAAATTAAAAATCAAATACGGAAATGGCCAAAAACAATATGCGGAATACACGCCGTACCGAGGTTACGAAAGTACTGTAGGTAGATTGTTACATTTTGGCTTGGGTGAAATTGAACAAATAGATGAATTGGAAGTACAGTGGCCAGATGGAACATATTCTAATTATGTGAATTTAGCAGCGGATACATTATGGACTATTTCTTATGATGAAAAAAAGGAACTTAAGAAAAGAGAAAAAGAAGATGTAGTTAGTCCAATATTTGCCATGGCGAGCATGACTAATGGGTTAGCTTATTCACATGAAGAAGATTTACAAATTGATTTTAAAACACAGTCTTTGTTGCCGCATCAGCATTCCCGAAGCGGACCTTGTTTGGCGGTAGGAGATGTGAACGGGGATGGATTGGAAGATGCTTTTGTTGGTGGTGCTGCAGGTAAGTCAGCCTCCTTTTTTCTACAGCAAAGAGATGGAAGTTTTATAACTGAAAAGTTTGAAGAAGATAAAGAACGAGAAGATGTAGATGCATTGTTTTTTGATGCGGATCAAGATGGAGATTTGGATTTGTATGTGGTTAGCGGGGGAGTAGTAGCGGTATTGCAAAAAGATATTTATCAGGATCGTTTATATTTCAATGACGGAGAGGGCGATTTTGTAAAAACAAAACTACCACAGATGAATAGCAGTGGTGGAGTAGTAGCTGCCTGTGATTATGATCAGGATGGAGATCTCGATTTATTTGTTGGAGGAAGAGTTAGTCCGGGGACGTATCCTGAAATTCCGACTAGTTATTTATTAAATAATAACAAAGGTTCTTTTACAAAAGTGGCATCCTCAACCTTAGAGAAAATAGGAATGGTCAGTTCTGCGCTTTGGACAGATTTTGATCAGGATGGAGATGAAGATTTGATGTTGGCTGGAGAATTCATGGCTTTGACTTTTATTGAAAATAATAAGGGGGAATTAGTGAAAAGAGTCAACCAAATTCCAAATTCTTCCGGTTGGTGGAACACATTGTTGGCAGGAGATTTTGATGATGACGGAGATATAGATTATCTTGCTGGAAATTTGGGGTTGAATACCAATTATAAAGCCTCACCAACAGAACCACTTTGTTTGTATGCCAAAGACTTTGATAAAAATGGCAGTCTCGACCCCGTCCTCTGTCAGTATACTAACGGGAAAGAATATACGGTTCCTTCGCGAGACAATCTGGTGCAACAGATACCTCCCATAAAGGTGCGGTTTAATAGCTACGATAAATATGCAACTGCCGAATTTAATGAAGTTTTTAATAGTACAGAATTGAAGAATGCACAAGTTTTAAAAGCTACTATTTTTGAAAGTTGTTATGTAGAAAACAAAGGAGATGGAACATTTGAACTGAAGCCTTTACCACTAGAAATGCAAATTGCGCCCATCACAAAGTTTCATGTAGAAGATATTGATCAAGATGGAAAACTCGATGCCTTAGCTGTCGGAAATTCTTATGCAACGGAAGTGGTCATTGGTCGCTACGATGCCTTTACGGGAGCATTGTTAAAAGGAAAAGGAAATGGCAATTTTGCTATTTTACGTGGCGCACAAAGTGGATTTTTAGCAGATAAAGATGCGACAGATTTAGCAGTTTTGAAAAGAGCATCCGGTGAAGAAATGTATATGGTTGGAAATAACTCGGATTCCCTACAATTGTTTTCAAGAAAGAAAAAACAATTGACACTTGGAATGAGTATAAATAACTAATGTGAATTTTGAAAAACAAAGTTCTATTAATACACTGTTTCTCTGTTAACTATGTGAAATTTACTCAAGGTAAATTACTATGTGAACTTTTGCGTCAGAAGGTTTTGTGCCTTATGTACCCATGTGTTTAAAACTGCATTTAAAAAGCAGAAAAAGATTAGATAAAAAGAGCGAATAATTAAAATGGATAATAAAAACAAAATAGTAGAATTCTCTGGGGTAAAAAGAGCCGTACAACTGCAAGCTCTGGCAACAGAAGAATACGATCTCCTCGTCATCGGAGGCGGCGTAACGGGCTGCGGCATTGCATTAGATGCGGCCTCACGAGGTATGAAAATAGCGCTGATAGAAAAAGTAGATTTCGCATCCGGAACCAGTAGTAAATCGACTAAGCTAATTCATGGCGGACTGCGTTACCTCAAACAATTCGAAGTCGGATTGGTACGAGAAACAGGAAGAGAAAGAGCCATCGTTCATAAACTAGCGCCGCATTTAGTGTTGCCAGAAAAAATGTTGCTACCCATTATAAAAAATGGAACTTACGGAAAATGGGCCGCTTCGTTCGGTGTGTTGGTTTACGATTTATTAGCAGGAGTAGGAGGAGAGGATCGACGGAAAATGCTGGATAAAAAAACGACTTTTGGGATCGAGCCATTATTAGACGAGTCTATTCTGAAAGGAGGATGTCTTTACGCAGAATACCGAACAGATGACGCGAGATTAACCATTGAATTGATAAAACGAGCAACCTGTTATGGCGCAACTGCTGTGAACTATTGTGCAGCTACAGGTTTCGAATACAACAAAGACAAAAAAGTCACTGGAGTAGAATGTAACGATGAAATGACCGGCGAAAAATTCACCATTCGCGCAAAGCAAATTGTATCCGCTGGAGGTCCTTGGGTCGATAAACTAAGAGTGATAAACAAGTCGAAGAATGGAAAGCAACTCCATTTAACAAAAGGCGTTCACATCGTTTTTCCACATCATAAATTGCCACTTAAGCATTCCGTATATTTCGATGTACCAGATGGCCGGATGATCTTTGCGATTCCAAGAGGGAAGATTACTTATGTCGGAACAACGGATACGAATTATACCGGAAACCTCGATAGAGTAGTGGCGACCAAAGCAGATGCAAAATACTTGTTAGGCGCCGTTCATCATGCTTTTCCATCTATACAATTAGAACAGTCGGATGTGATTTCAAATTGGGCTGGATTACGCCCTTTGATTCATGAAGAAGGAAAGTCGCCATCAGAACTTTCCCGAAAGGATGAGATTTTTGAATCGTCGAGCGGATTGATTTCAATAGCGGGTGGAAAGCTCACTGGTTATCGTCGAATGGCAGAACGCATTGTAGACCTTGTGGACAAGCGATTAGTGGGAAAATCCTATGGCTCCTGTTTTACAGATGAGATCAATTTGGTGCCCGATGGTTTGCAAAATAGCCAAGCGGTAAAAGAATATATCCAAAAAATAAAAACAAGAGTTTCTCGTAGTGGACTTGTAGATTACCACAGCTGGTATTTAGTGACTACTTATGGTAAACAATCGGAGACCATCTTAGATAAGATGGAAAGTTTTTCGGACACTGGAGAAATCGCTTTGGCTCGTGCAGAGTTGTGGTACGGTGTCCAATACGAAATGGTCAACAGTCTTGAAGACTTCTATGTCCGGAGAACAGGACGTTTGTATTTTGACATAAATAGTATTGCAGAAACTCGCGAAGCTGTAACAGAAGATATGACGGAATATTTAGGCTGGGATAAGGAACGCTTAAATTTGGAAAATAGAAAACTGGATGAATTGCTTTATGATGCCACGAATTATTATGAAGAGGAATTGAGGGGATAGGGAAACCCTTATCCACCCCTTCCCAAAGGGACTAACTAACTATTTAAGAACAAGAAATCTAGGAATTAATGAATACTGTAAAAATGCTAAAGACTGGGCTGGACCTCGCTGTCCATCAGGAAGAGAATGCTTTTGATGTGCAGCTTGATTTATTAAGTGAGGACAAAGGGTTGCTCATTTATAAATTATCTGCCAATACAGATCAGCCTACCGAGCCCAAGCCGATTAACATCAAGTGGAAACTCCCGTCCATTAACGTAAAAGGTGTTTGGAAGTGCGGTGGAATCCACGATAAAAGACAGCAATACGACTGGGAATTAGAGCATCTTCAATCCAGAGTGTCCGTAGATGCTCCAGTGATCTCTGTTTTTGCGCACAATGATAACAATGTGATTACATTCGCGTGTTCAGATGCCATTAATTTTATGGAGATGAATGCTTTGCTTCGCGAAGAAGACAATCACCTCTATTGTCATATTACATTCTTCCAGGAACGTCACCCTGCGATTGACAATTATGAAGCGCATATTCGGATAGATACCCGTCAATGTTTATACTCGGAATCTTTACAGGACGTCTCGCGTTGGTGGGAAACTTTTGAAGCCTTAAAACCCTCACCAGTTCCGGATTTAGCTAGAGTGCCACTCTACTCCACCTGGTATCAGTTTCACCAACTTTTGGATGAGGACATTATTTTAGAGGAGTGTAAAATTGCTGCTGACATCGGTTACAAACTCATTATTCTAGATGATGGCTGGCAGACAATGGACACGAATAGAGGCTACGATTATACTGGAGATTGGGAGCCAGATCGCTTCCCAGACCTTCCCGGGTTTGTTAAAAAAATACAAGATATCGGTATGCAATTCGGACTTTGGTTTTCTGTTCCTTTTTGCGGAAAGCATTCTAAAGCCTATAAAAAGTTTGAAGGAAAGTTCCTTACGGAAAATCACAGATGGGCACCAGTTTTTGATCCTCGTTATCCGGACGTACGACAGTATCTGATCGATACTTATGTGAATGCTTTGAAAAATTATAATCTCGATGCCTTCAAACTAGATTTTATTGATGATTTTAAAGTATATCCAGAAACAGAATTAACAAAAGACAACGGACGAGACTATGCCAATGTAAACGCAGCAGTAGATCGTCTGATGACTGATGTAATGAAAGCACTCCGAGCAATCAAACCAGACATCGCTATAGAATTTCGACAACAGTACGTGGGACCAACAATGCGTAAATTCGGCAACATGTTCCGCGCCTTCGATTGTCCAAATGATGCTGTTTCTAACAGAATACGCACAGCAGATGTGAAATTGTTATGCGGGAATACAGCAGTACATTCTGACCCGCAAACTTGGCACAGAGAAGAATCGGTAGAGGTTGCTGCTTTCCAAGTGTTGAATGGTTTTTTTGGAGTGCCGCAAATGTCTATTCATCTTAGGAATGCCCCAGAGGATCAATTGAAGATGATTAAGTTTTATACCAAGTATTGGAATGAAAATGTGAAGGTCTTGCTAGATGGAAATTTCAAAGCAATAAATCCATTGGCCAATTATCCGATTCTGCAAAGTGAGAAAGACGGCCACCTAATTGTAGGTGTCTATGATAACGTAATCGCTGAAATAAACGGCCAGCAAAAAATAGATTTTTTGAATGCCAAAGTTTCTGACCATATTGCAATCCGAAATAAAGGAAAAGCAGGTACATATAAAGTGACGACTTGGAATTGTCAAGGAAGAAAAACGAATGAGGGAGTGGTGGTTTTGCCGGAAGGATTGATTGAATTGGAAGTGCCGGTTTCGGGAATGGTGAGTTTGGAGGTTCAAGATTAATGGTTGTGTCCACGCTGCCCCCAACCCCTAAGCTTGTCCCGACCTCGTGGAAGGAGGGGAGCATCAGCGCTCCGAACGTACCGAACGCGCTGCAAATGAATATAGGAATCAAATTTCATCCCAATGGTCACTAATATTTTTTGAGGTATTAGTGGGAAGCGGGCAGACGCTCCCCTTTAGGGGCTGGGGGCAGCGCTGGCAGAATTGTCGCTCCACGGAATTTTTCAAAGACCCCGAAACGGACCTTACTTAAAGTTTAATAACAATAGTATTGCATTTTAATATCGCGTTAGCTCGCGTACTAAGAGAATTGAGGTTGCACTTGAAGTTGAAAAAAGCTTACAATTGAAAAAATCATAAAACATACTATACAAATGGAACCAATAATCAGCAACATAGACATCGGCATTATCATCGCCTACTTCATGCTCGTCTTCGCCTTAGGGATTTACGTGGCACGCGGCACAAAGACAGACGAAGATCTTTTTCTCGGTGGTCGCTCACTCGGTTGGGGATTTATTGGACTTTCTTTATTTGCTTCTAATATTTCTTCTTCATCGTTGATCGGTTTGGCAGGTGCGGCTTATAGTACTGGTGTCGTTCAGTCCGTTTATGAGTGGGGAGCGATTATTCCCTTGGTGATTATGGCCTTTATTTATGTGCCGCTTTATTTGAAATCAAAGATCACTACGGTGCCGGAATTTTTGGAATATCGTTTCGACAGACGTTCTCGATATTTCTTTTCAGGTGTTACTATTGTTGCCAGTATTTTGATTGATACCGCCGGAGGATTGTATGCCGGAGCGATAGTGTTACAAACCTTTTTTCCATGGTTGGAGTTGTGGTATACCTGTGGTGTTTTGGCGGTGATAGCAGGGGTGTATACGGCCTTTGGAGGATTGAAGGCGGTGGTTTACACGGATGCCTTACAAGCGATAATTCTTATTGTGGGTTGTACCATTTTGGCGTATTTGATGTTTGAAAAAATTGATTTTTCCTGGGCCAATATGGTAGCTGCTGCGCCGGAAGGGCACTTCTCCATCATCAAACCATTGGATGATGAAGGCATGCCTTGGTTGGGAATAATTATGGGTGTTCCTTTCATGGGGTTTTGGTATGTAGCTACCAATCAATACATCACGCAAAGAGTGCTTGGGGCTAAAAATGTTCAGCATGCTCGATGGGGAATTATGTTCGCCTCTGTCCTGAAATTGTTGCCATTGTTTATTATGATTATACCGGGGGCTATTGCGATATCTGTTTATCCAGGTTTGGAAACGACAGATATGGTTTTCCCAACAATGATATTGAAAACGCTTCCAGTTGGACTTGTAGGATTAGTGTTGGCCGGTCTGATTTCGGCGATTATGTCTAGTGTGGATTCCACCTTAAATTCTGCTTCGACTTTGATTGTTGTTGATTTTATAAAAACAAGAATGCCAAATATTACTTCTGATGAAATCGTGCGCTACAGTCGAATTTCTACCTTTGCCTTGATGATTTTTGCAGCCGTTTGGGCACCGCAGATTGCCAACTTTGGAGGACTTTGGGCTTACTTGCAGCAGATGTATTCTATTATGGTTCCCCCAATTGTTGTCTTGTTTACAGTAGGTGTTTTTTACAAAAGAGGAAACGGAGATGGTGCTTTTTGGACTTTGGTTTTAGGTTCCTTTATTGGCGTACTTATTTTCATTTTGGATATAAACGAGATCTGGCCTTATCATTACACAATCAAT
This sequence comes from uncultured Saprospiraceae bacterium, assembly GCA_964508085.1. Lineage (GTDB taxonomy): Bacteria > Bacteroidota > Bacteroidia > Chitinophagales > Saprospiraceae > CALGLS01. The sequence goes on from CAZDTI010000060.1 coordinate 20,375, forward strand.
GTCGGTATTGTCATCATACTCTCTAGTATTCTCTTTGTAATGATTAGTAATATAACGAAAGCGCCAGATCCGGAAGCGGTTGCGAATTATGTTTACGATCGCTCTTTACTTACTTACGAAAATGAAAACATGCCTTGGTATAAGGACTTTAGATATCAATCTGCGTTTCTTGTACTAATGGTTATTTTGACTGCGATAATGCTTTGGTAAGCATTGTAGAATAAGTAATTCGATGTTTTTAGAGTGTCAGTTTTGATTTTAGACGAGTCTGAAAAAACGGAGCCCGCCCGACCGAAGTCTTTCGGGCTGGTTATGCCTTAGCATAATGAGTATTTTTCAGGCGAAGTATTAAATAAAAAATGACCTATAAAAAGCCGTAGTATTTATGCTACCATGCTTCTTAAACAATTGTTATGATGAAGGTCAAAGTATGGAAAGAAAAAGTATTGATACCTACTTACCCTGTTGGTGAGCCGGAGAAAAATCCTGTCTTCATTGAAAATCGGGTATATCAAGGCAGTTCCGGAAAAGTCTATCCGCATCCAGTTATAGAGTCCATTGGAGATGAAAAAATAGAAAAGGAATGGCAAGCTTATTTCTTGGAAAATGAATATCTGAAAATAATGATTTTGCCCGAATTGGGCGGCCGTGTTCAAATGGCATTCGACAAAGTAAAGCAACGGCATTTTGTTTATTACAACCAAGTCATCAAACCTGCACTCGTTGGTTTGACCGGTCCCTGGATCTCTGGCGGTATAGAATTTAACTGGCCACAACATCACCGACCCTCCACTTATGAGCCCGTTGATGTTGACATCGAAACCAATTCAGATGGAAGCAAAACCCTGTGGTGCAATGAAGTGGAATTGATGTTTCGCACAAAGGGAATGGCAGGCTTTACGCTATACCCAGATAAGTCTTATTTAGAAATAAAAGCAAAGTTGTACAACCGCACACCACTTCCTCAAACCTTCCTTTGGTGGGCCAATCCAGCGGTAAAAGTAAACGACCATTACCAATCCGTTTTTCCACCAGATGTCCACGCCGTTTTCGATCACGGCAAACGTGATGTTTCTGATTTTCCAATAGCCACAGGCACTTATTATAAAGTCGATTATTCTCCCGGCACCGATATTTCGAAATACAAAAACATTCCAGTTCCGACTTCTTACATGGCGGTCAATAGTAATTTTGATTTTGTCGGTGGTTACGAAAATGATTCAAAAGGCGGACTGCTTCATGTGGCCAATCACCATGTTTCTCCGGGCAAAAAACAATGGACTTGGGGACACTCCGATTTTGGACAAGCCTGGGATCGAAACCTCACGGATGAAGACGGTCCTTACATCGAATTGATGTGCGGCGTTTATACGGACAACCAACCAGACTTTTCCTGGATCATGCCTTTTGAGGAACGCAGTTTTGAACAGTATTTTATGCCCTACCAGCATTTAGGAATGGTGAAAAACGCGACTAAGGAAGCCTTGGTTAATTTGGAATTAAAAAAAGAAGGCTTAGAAATAAAAGTTCACGTAACGGGCATTTACAAAAAAATGAACATCCTTTTGACGGCAGGTAAGGAAGTACTATTAAATAAAAAAATAGAGGCTACTCCTGCTTCTTCTTTCCAAATGGTTTTAAAAGTAAAGAAGAAGCGATCCATTGAAAAATACCGACTTCGAGTTATAGATAAAAACGGAAAAGAGTTAGTAGCTTATCAAGCAGTGTCTAAGAAAAATAAAGACATCCCAAATTCTGCGAAAGCGGCCAAGTTACCTTCCGAAATAAAAACGACAGAACAGCTCTATCTCAGAGGACTACACCTCGAACAATATCGACACGCGACTTACGATCCAAGAGATTATTACCAGGAAGCGCTCCGCCGAGAACCTTCTGATAGTAGGAATAACAATGCAATGGGATTGTGGCTGCTGCGAAATGGTCAATTCAAAAAAGCAGAACCCTACTTCCGAAAAGCCATCGAAACCTTGACAGAAAGAAATCCAAATCCTTATGATGGAGAGGCCTCGTACAACTTGGGTTTGTGTTTGAAGCATCAAGGACGATTGGACGAAGCCTTTGGTTATTTTTATAAAGCGACTTGGAATGTAGCTTGGCAAGGACCTGCGTATTTTTGTTTGGCACAAATAGCTTGTTGGAAAAAAGATTTTGTCCAAACCTTGGAGTTGCTTGAAAAAGCATTGTTGCGAAATTGGCATAATCAAAAAGCAAGAGCGCTGAAAGCTACGGTTTTGCTGTATCTGAATAAAAAGAAAAAAGCCAGGAAGTGGATTGCGAAGAGTTTGAAAATCGATGGTTTTAATATGAATCTGTGGTTCGAAAGATCTTTGGCAAAAGATAAAGCGGCGAAGAAAAAACTGAAAGAATTGATGCGTGGTCATATTCACAACTACATCGAGTATGCCTTGGATTATGCAGCAGCAGGTTTATTTCAGGAAGCAATTCTTTTGTTAGAAAGCGGAATTAAAAATGCGGGAAAGCATCCTATGGCGTTTTACTTTTTGGGATGGTTTGCGGTGCAAGCAGGAGAGGTCGATGAGGCGCATTTGTTTTTCCGAAAGGCTAGAAAAGTAAAGGCGGATGGTTGTTTTCCTTATCGTATGGAAGCCATTGCAGCTTTAAAGTCGGCCATGGATTACAATCCGTCTGATGCAAGAGCGCCTTATTATTTGGGTAACCTCTTGTACGATAAAAAACAATATGTAGCCGCCATTGAGAAATGGGAGCGCTCTGCGAAATTGGATTCAACATTTCCTACGGTTTTTAGAAATTTAGCCTTAGCTTACTTTAATAAAAAAGGAGACCCTAAAGCAGCAGTTTCGGCTTTAGAAAAAGCTTTTTATTTGGACGAAAGTGATTCTAGGGTTTTAATGGAGTTGGATCAGTTGTACAAACGATTGAATGATGCTCAAGAGAAACGACTTCATTTGTTAGCGCAATATCCAATGCAAGTAACTAAGCGCGATGACCTCTTTTTGGAGCGGGCTACTTTGCGCAATCAACTGGGGAATCACCAAGAAGCCCTTCAGGAAATATTGTCCCGAAAATTCCATCCTTGGGAAGGTGGCGAAGGAAAAGTGACTGGGCAATATGTTTATGCGCTCATCGAATTAGCCAAAAAAGCGATTGCCGAAAAAGATTATTCCAAAGCGATTAGCCACCTGAAGTCAACGGAAAAATATCCTGAAAACTTAGGAGAGGGGAAATTGTACGGAGCGAAAGAAAATCACATACTTTACTGGAAAGGGGTGGCTTATGAAGGTTTGAATAATCATAAAAAAGCAAAGTCGAATTGGGAAGCTGCAGCTCAAGGAAAAATGGAATTAAGCATCTCCATGTATTACAATGACCAACAGCCGGATATGATATTCTACCAAGGATTAGCTTCGTTAAAACTGGGGAGAAAAAAAGAAGCAGCTGAAATATTCAAGAGCTTAATTTCCTATGGCGAAGCACACCAAAATGACGAAATGACGATTGATTACTTCGCAGTGTCTCTTCCTGATTTAGCGATTTGGGAAGGGGATTTGAATAAAAGGAATTATTTGCATTGTCGGTATTTGATGGGCTTAGGGTATTTAGGGTTGCAAAAGTTTGAAAAAGCAAAAGAATTGTTTTCGGAGATACTAGTGCAGGATGTTAATCATCAAGGAGCAGTTGTTGGGTTGGAAATGGCTAATTGTTAAGATTGAGTCCCTAAAAGGGTGTTTTATGAAAATAGAAAAATTAAAAGAGAAAAACTCAGATCATCAGCGATTTATATTATCCAACGATAAAGGAATGTCCGTTCACATAACGAACTACGGAGCAATAATTATGGCGATTCATGTTTTAGATCGAAATGGAAAAACAGAAAACGTAGTGTTGGGTTTTGATACGATAAAGGAGTATGAAAAAGACAATTCATTTTATTTCGGAGCCATCGTTGGGCGTTTTGCAAATAGGATTGCAAATGGGAAAATAAAAATAGAGGGAAAAGAATATCAATTGTCTCAAAATGAAAAAACAACACATCTACATGGTGGTAATGTTGGTTTTGATAAAAAGACTTGGGAAGTGATTGATTTCAGTACGACAAAAGATGCTTGTTTATTAACATTGTTTTATTTAAGCAAAACTGGGGAGGAAGGTTTCGTAGGAAATTTATCGACAACAATAATTTTTCAACTTAATAATAAAAACGAACTCAGCTGGGAATACCATTGCACAACAGACCAGACGACGATTGTAAACCTAACACACCATGATTATTTCAACCTAAAAGATGGCGGTCAATCAACGATTCTAAATCACAGACTACGCATCTTTGCGGATTATCATACTCCAATGAATGCGCTGAATTTACCGACAGGAAAAATAGAATCTTTGGACAACCACAGCGCAGATTTCAGAACACCTCAAAAAATAGGACGAAAGCAAGAAGAAGGAAATCTCCCATTTGGTTTTAACCACAATTACGTTTTGCGCAAAGCAAATGGAGACTTGAAAAAAGCGGCGGAATTGTATGAGGAAGAAAGCGGTCGCTTGATGGAAGTTTGGACCACACAACCTGGGCTTCAATTATACACTTCAGGATATTTGGATGAAAACACAATCGGATACGGAGGAAAAAACTACGGCCCTTTTCATGGACTATGCTTGGAGACGCAACATTTTCCTGATTCACCAAACCATCCTCATTTTCCGTCTACATTACTTTTAGCTGGAGCGGATTATAAGCAGCGAAATTGTTTGCGGTTCTATATAAAATAGAGATATTAAAGGCATAAATTACAAGACTTAAATGCGTATACCATATATTTTCATATTACTCTTTTTTTATGTTGGCTTGTCTTCGATATGTCAGGCTCAGGATGCCTCAGCAAATTATCAACGCCACTGGGAAATTCCTTCTCAAGGTTGCATCAATTGGAACTTAGAAAATAATCAAAATTTACCGCACACTGATAACATCGAAATGGCAGGCAAGAAAGTAGCGGGAATTATTAGTTATACGATTGACACTTTAGGGATGTTATCTATTGAGCGACAAGTCTTTTTCCCACAATTGCATCCTTTTATAAAAGCAAACGAACCCGGCTGGTGGGTTTATCGGGCTTACCAAAAAGATATTTATAAAGACGATGTTCTTCCTCGGCTTTTTGTAGGAGACAAACGGTTTGTTCCTGGAAAGGTGAAAACAGTAACAATAGACGGTTTGCTGAATTTTGAACACGAGCCTTCCAGTGGCCTAAAATTAAAACGCGAATTTTACCCAGACCCCTCCGCCCGTCTTTTTATAGAACGATGGACTTTGATCAATACAACAGATTCTCTGATTTCCATGGTTTGCGGAAATACAATGTTACAGATAGAAGACTATGGCGCAGATGGAAAGTACACCCAATCCGTTTCATCAGATGCTCCATCGAAAGTTGACTTAAAACCCAACGAAGTTTTTTCTTTCTCTCTTAGAATAATGGCAAAGATGGAAAGCGAAGAATTTCCAACTACTGCGTCAGAAGTCTCCTTAACAGAAAGAAAAAAGCTCATTAATAATTTATCGAATGCTCTAATTTTAGAAACACCGGACCCTGTCCTTAACACGTTATTTACATTTTCAAAAATAAGAGCCTCAGAGTCTATTTTTGATTCCAGAATGGGTTTGATTCATTCGCCGGGTGGTGGTCGTTACTATGTTGGTTTTTGGGCCAATGATCAAGCGGAATATATCAGTCCGTTATTTCCTTATCTCGGTTATGAAATCGGCAATGAATCCGCCATGAATTGTTACCGTGCTTTTGCCAAAGAGATGAATCCGGAATACAAAGCCATTCGTTATGCTTTCGAAATGGAAAACCTAGTCCCACCCTTTGCCTTGGACCGTGGCGATGCAGCGATGATTGCCTACGGCGCGAGCCAATTTGCCCTAGCTAATGGCGATAGAAAAGCAGCAAAAGAACTGTGGCCGCTCATCGAATGGTGTTTAGAATATTGCCATCGTCAGCTCAACGAAAGAGGAGTCGTAAAATCAGAATCAGACGAAATGGAAGGCCGAATCGAAACGGGAAATGCGAATCTTTCCACAAGTTCCTTATATTACGGTGCTTTAGATAATTCTAGCCATCTCGCCAATTCACTAGGAGCCTCTGAAGCTTCAATAATGTATTTGCAAAGAGCTAAAAACCTAGGTGCTGCCATTGAAAATTACTTTGGGGCTAAGGTTGAAGGTTTAGAAACTTATAAGTATTACGAGGAGCACCGTCACCTTCGTCATTGGATTTGTCTACCATTGGTAGTTGGAATTCATGAGCGCAAAGACGCAACGATAGATGCATTATTTAACCGACTCTGGGCGGACGAAAACGGTGTCTACGTAGAAAAAAACTCGGATAACCCAGACATCTCCAAGATCTTCTGGGACAGAGGAACACTCTATGCTCTCCGAGGAACTTTCTACGCCGGTGCTACAGAAACGTCTTTGCAAAAGTTACAAGAATATTCTGGAGAACGATTGTTAGGAAAGCGAGTCCCATATGCTGTCGAAGCCTTTCCAGAAGGAAGTATGGCTCATCTTTCTGCCGAAAGTGGATTGTATTGCCGCATTTTTACAGAAGGAATGTTTGGGATCATGCCAACGGGGTTTAGTAGTTTTAACTGTACGCCGCGTTTGCCAAAAGATTGGCCAGAGATGAAATTGAAAAACATAAAAGCTTTTGGGGATGATTTTGATATTGTGGTTTCCCGAAAGGGGGAGGAGTTGAATTTGCGCATTTTTAGTAATAAACAAAATGAAGTGATTACGGAGAAGGTGATTGAGGATGGAGAGACGATTTCTGTTTTGTTGAAATGACTCGGGATACGGGAGATTCTTGTTATACGGTTTTAGATAGGCTTATTGCGGCTGATCTATTTAATGTCAGAAAGAGCCGCAAATATTTTCTAAATCGCGGGACTCTTAGTTATGCGATTTTTAACACAAAGGCACAGAGGCACAAAGCCTTCTATCGCAATAGTTCACGTAGTAAAAATGCTTTCGCATTTTTTCATAGTTCACAAAGGAAAAAATGGATGCAAAATTCGAAAGATAACTTACTGAGAAAGCCACGCTAGAAGGCCGCATCATGTACGTTCAAGGGGCGGGCTGGGAATGGCGAATCATGTGGGTGCGGGTGCCGGCCTGCGTGCAACAGCCTTTGATTCGCCTAGGGTTGATCAAATCATCCAGTTGGTGATTTGAGCTTTTTGCCAATGCAAAAGTAACTCGTCGAAGACCTGCCGAAATGTTTAATTGAACAACTAAGCCTCCTCAAAAGACCAGATAAATATTAGAGACTACGGAAGTTTATACGGCAATATAAACTTCTATTACACGATAAAAAAAGAGAAAACCACACTACTATTAAGTAAATAAAAACAACATCATGACAACAGGAATTTCCAACATTGACATCGCCATTATCATCATTTACTTCATCGTCGTAA
>CAZDTI010000061.1:0-27303 GCA_964508085.1 uncultured Saprospiraceae bacterium
CGGCGAGTGCAGGGTGTATATAAACCTGATCGTCAAGGTCAAGTGTACTATCCAGATTGACTAAATCAGTCTCTGCAATTTTAATGTTAGGCCGAAGACTGGCATAGGAATCATATTGATTAAAAGGGATGATCATGTTTAGTCCGTCATTGCCACCACTCATCTGAATAACGACAAGAACGCGTTCTGCCACTTCTTCACAATTCATGGCAATCATACCAGGTGTTGCAAAAGAATTGAGGGGAATACCATTCAGTACCAATGGTGTTATGCCTAGAGGAGCAGATAATTTTAGAAACTTTCTCCTTTTCATATTTGGGTTTGATTTAGTAACAACAAAAAATACTTCTGAAGATGTTATGCTTTTTTCGGATTAAAAAACTTGATACTCCGGAGCATACATAATGGCTGTGACAAGATGACCAAGTGGAATTTTCACCTCCGAGTCATCTCCGCTCGCAAGGTAATTTTGCCATTCATAAGTCCAATCCTCGGGAGGAAGACCATCGAGAAAAACATTAAGGAAATAAGTTTCTCGCTCATAATCAGGCATTTCTGGAAACATATAAAGTAGCATTTCAGAAACAACGACATAAGGATCAGAGGCCTCTGAGATATTATTACTATCCGAAACCCAATCTACCATGTTTAGTTGTACACCACCTAAGTTACCATTGAGCAAAATTCTTTTTCCTTCCAATAGCATTTGTGGTAACTTATATCTGGCGATAATAGAACTGGAATTAAACCAACTTCTATGAAAATCCGGCTTCTGGAAATAAGCGGGATAACCCGCCACGGTATCGGGCGTGAAAAGTCCCATTCCGGCAAAAGTGAGCATTACATTTTTGACTCCACTCTTATAAAATTCATTATAGTGTTTCTCTGCCTCTGTTGTCGGACTTGGAATTTGAAGATTGAAAAAATTAATGCAAGTCAATACATTCTCCAATGGTGATTTTATCATAGAACCGATAATTTCATCCGTCGAAGTAGAATCATCTTCATCATAAAAGTGTTGACTATTGAGCAGTTGGGTCATTGTGATTCCCAAATTGTAATCATTGGTCCTCATGGTAGTGGCCAAGGGTTCAATGATATCTGTTTCTATTTCTGTAGTAATGTTTCTACTTACAAAATAGCGATATAATTTTCTACAAATGTTACGAGCGGTTTCATCTTGATTGAAAATCATTTCCGTGAAATCACTGAGTTCGGTAAACATGCCTTCCTCTGTAGAACTACCCGTAATGATTTGATCTTGAAAGGCATAACTAAACTGTTTGTCGCCATCATCGTGTTTAGTCGTACTGCCATAGCCCCTTGGAATTCCAGTATCCGGATCAATATCATCTATCCGATTTCCTTTTTTGAAACCCGTTAGCAATCTGGCTGCTTCTTGAATATCTGTTTCTGTATAATTAGTATAATCTCCAGGACCTTGTTGAGGGCCTTTGCCGATTGTGAATAACTCCAGAAATTCCCGTGCAAAATTCTCATTAGGATTGGTTTCGTTATTCACATCACCATTGAGATATTTGAGCATGAGGTTATCTGTAATAATTTTAAGTGCGATTGTCTTAAAATTATCAATGGCGTAGAAACGGAAAAGGGCAAGGTAATCAAAAGCGGAATAAGAGTTATAAACAGTTACATCCGTTACAAAGTTGCTATGCAAAAAGAACATCATTTTGTGACCAATGGACGGGTCTTGCCTGGCTTCATTCATCCACCAGGATTTGACGTGATCTCGCTGTGCACTAGTATTTGATTCAGGCGGTATCCCAGAATTAATCCAATGTTGATTAGTAACCGGGTCAATAGGCTCTAAGAGCGTAGGAGCAGGAACCACCATCAATGCATCCACAGCAACGGAAACATCCATATTGGCAAATTCTTCTATGCGAGTTCTGGAGACCAGATAACTTGTTCGTCGCAATAAATGTTTTGCAAGGCGAGTGCCCAGCATTCCAGTTTTAGGTAGTAGTGAAGCCATAAATTAACGAATTATGTTATTTAAAAACAGATTCAAATTAATTGTAAACTTTAAAAGAATGTATGCTTTTCAGTTTGGAAGTGTTCCTGATAAGGGAAATTCAGAAGTAATATGTTGAAGGGAAGTCAAATATATGTATAATATACTAATGATGTTTAATGTACATATGTTTTCTGCGCAAGAATTAAATTAAGTAAAAGTCATATCTTTTGCAAAAGAAGGGTAAGGAAGTAATAGATAGGGAAGAAATATATTATGAAATAGAGAAAGTCACCTAAGGGAAAGCACAATAGCTCCAATTATCTGGCCATCTGCCACCAATTTTAAAAGGACTTAGCTACATTTGTGTCATGGCAAAAATTGCACGTTATTACCTCTTGTTTAAACCCTTCGGTTATCTTAGTCAATTTACCAAAGAACATCCTGACCATAAAACTTTAGCAGAGCTCTGTCCAGGAATTCCTAAAGATGTTTTTCCCGTTGGTCGTCTGGATAAAGATTCGGAAGGGCTACTATTATTGACTTCAGATAGAACGGTAAATGCACGGTTGTTAAATCCTACATTTAAACACAATAGAACTTATCTAGTACAAGTGGAAGGCGTACCCACCGAAGAAGCAGTAGCAGAACTAGAAGATGGGCCGGCCATAAAAGTGGGCAAATCTAGATATTCTTGTTTGCCCTGTGTAGCTTCATTGTTAAAAGAAATACCAAGTTTGCCAGAACGGAATCCGCCAATCCGTGTTCGTAAAACAGTGCCAGATAGTTGGTTGCAACTTACTTTACGGGAAGGAAAAAATCGGCAGGTAAGAAAAATGTGTGCGGCGGTTGGTTATCCAGTTTTGCGATTGCTGCGTTTTTCAATTGAAGAATTGAGCATAGAAGAAATGTCTTTAGGAGAATTGAAAGAAGTTGATAGAGCATTTTTTTACGAATGCTTGAAGCTTAATTCCCAATAAAGAATGGATTTGCAGGATCTCTCCTCAAATAAAAAACGATTTCATCTCCTTGCTCAAGTGCAATGATGTTTTCATATCGATATAAGACAATACAGCTGGCAAAGAGGTCCGGGTTGTTCTGAATCTTTTGACTTTGTAGGGTTATTGTTTTACAATCGTTACTGACTTGGTATCGGCCAAGTTTAGTGCCTTTATAGCACAGTTTTTTCTTGGATAGGGATAGGGTAGGATCTAAGTCAAGGTCTATATTGCCTTGGCCAGAAAAATAGATGTGATGTACTTCTTTTGCCTTTTCTAAGAAGTGCTCTTCAGACAATTCTTTTTCGTAAACTAGTGGTTGGTTAACGCCTTGTACATCGATGATGAAATTGACTTGGCTCCAATTACCATAAAGATCACAGGAAGCTTTATGACTAGTTTGGAAGTCGTCTTTTTGGAAACTACAGAGTAATAGCAGTGTAGCTAAAAGAGAGTTGAACTTTAGCATTTTTGATTTAGTTGTTGGGTTTAGGCCGTTGGGGTAGAACAGTTTAGGGTATTTAATCCTAGTATTTAAAACAAAAATAAATGATTTTCATCTAAAATGCCTCACTAGAGCCATCTAAGAATAGTCGTCCGGTAGCCAATAGGGTTATATTGTCAAAAAGCTGGGATATTTGGTAGGATTCAAGGGATATTTAATATGATTTTTTTAGACCTTTGTTGCTTGGAGAAGGTAGATTTGAATGGATAAGGCTACCATCTTATGGGAATTTAAAAAAAGTTTTAACCACAAAAGTAGCATCTTTCAGCTCTAGAGGCCTTCTATCTAAAGCGTAAGGTTAACACAAAGTAAATTTCAATTCTCTAAAGGTTCAAATGGTTCGGAAACGGAGTGCTTTGAAGTTGAAAAGAAGATCAAAGTATTTAACTTTTTTCCTACTTCCTACTTCCTACTTCCTACTTCCTACTTCCTACTTCCTACTTCCTACTTCCTTTTTTCTTCTTAGTTTTCTTCTGTTCCTTGTCTTTCGGCCCAAAACGTTTGGCTTCTTCCAGGGATACTCCTATCAATTCTTCCAGCTTTATTCGTGCGATTTGTGCTTTAGAACGTGATTCCAATGTTGCTTCTCTAGCACTAAAATAGCTTTCAGCAGAAGAGGTATACTCTTCCAATTTCGCTTCACCTCTTTTAAAAAGGACTTTAGCTAAATCATAAGCTTGACTAGCATCTTCCTGTGCTTGAAGACGGAGTAGAGTCGCTTCATTGGCTGTAAGGTATTCCTCATAAGATTCCAAAACTTTAGCTCTTAACTGAAGTTTCTCTGTATTGATGTTGGTCTCGGCAATTTCTGTTTTTAGTTTGGCAATCTGCTTTTCGTTCTTATAATTGAGAATCGTTCCCAGATTGAACTGTGCGCCAAAGTTGAATCTGGGAAAAATTAGACTTTGTACAAGTGGATCACTGTCATCTGCCTCTGGAGGAAAGAAGTCGGTAATAAAATGAGCTTCGTTATAATTAAACTGCGCAGTCAGGTCTTTCGTCCATTCTACTCGCTGAATCTTTTCTTCTTCTTTAGCTATGGCTACTTCCAGATTGAGCACCTTTCCTTCTGGACTATTATTCCAGGCCAGTTGAACGAGATAGTCCTCAAAGGTCTTCGCCTTGAATTCCGGAGGAGTGACCACTCGGTCAAAATCAACAAGCTGGGCAAAGCCAGGGCTAGTCAATAACAATAGTATTCCGAAAATGTAACTTTTACTATTCATATTCATCATGATGAAAATATTTTTCGTATCGAAAGTAGGTTAACGGTTAATAGTTAACGGTTAACCCTTTTATTTAGCCCAAACCTTATGCCGAAAGCCAGTTATTCCGTCGCTTCTCAGCCATTTTTAATTCCTCTGTTAGCGCATTTTTCTCTTCTAGTTGTTGTGCTTCATATTCTGTTACCACAAGATCGTAGTCCTTCAATCTTACCAGAATAGCTAAGAAACAATAAAATACAAGACTCGTTGGCAAAATGGTAACGGCCTCTTGTGGATAATTAGATAATATCAATTGAAACATGACCACAGTAACAGCAAGATAAATTACTTTATTTTTAGGATCTCGCACCCGCACATAATAATAAATCCCTGTTCTTAAGATGGTAAAGAAAAATAGGAGTTGTATGATTAAACCGATCCACCCCAGTTCTACTGCTACTCGAACAAAACCACTATCATGGGCGAAGCCAGCTAGAAAGGAATCAGGAGTAAAACGTTCCGCCCAAATACCTGTGCTCCCCAAGCCGTAGCCAACAGGATGTCTATAAATATAAGGTTGGATGAAATGACGGTTTTTCTCTCGAACAGACATTGTATCATCAGAACGGCTTGTCAAAAAAGCAGATTGTATCCGGTGGATCACCGCACTATTGGTAGACTTGGAAACGAAGGCTACTCCAACGACTAAGAAGATCGCTGCTCCAATAATGATTTCTTTTTTTAGCGTAAGCAAAGTGAAAATCATAAAGCCAAAAGGGACCAATACGAAAGGAGTTCGCGAACCTGCGAATGCCATTCCGAGGTACATGCACCCCGCTGCGAAAACAAGGAATAAACGTTTCCAGAGTTTGAAAGGGCCAGTAGCTAATATAAGCGAAAATGTTCCCATATAGGCCATGAAAATACCAAAGGTCGTTGGGTCTGAAAAGAAGGAAAAAATACGAAGTCTAGACCATTGCATGATCAACTGAAGCCGTTTTTCATCTGAATACAACCAAGTTAATTCTGTACTGGAGAACCCAAAAATTTCTTGCTTCAAGCCATACAAGGCAGAGGCAAAGGCTAGAAACAAAATAAACTTAATGATCCAAAAGACTTTCCTTTTATTGTCAAGAGCATAGCAGGCAATGAAATACAAAAGAATTAAACCGGCCATGGACCTTACGGTGAAAATCCAAGCTAATCTGCTTTCTGCTGAAGGATTGAGCACTTGTATTAAATTGAAAAAGACCCAAATTACTACATAAATACTGATCGGGCTTTTGGCAAAACTCAAATCTCGGTCTCGGGACTGTTTAATCAGCAAACCAAAGAACATCACAAAGAGCAAAGCGTCCAAGGCAATTCCAAAAGGTACTTCGGCATATTTCGCTAATAAGCTAATTAATACAGAGGTAATCAAGGCTATTTGAATCCCAAACATCGGATTGAAAATACAAACAAGAATTGCGGGTATCGCCAATAAAACGACTAATACTAAAGCACCATACTTAATGCCCAGCATCCCAACAGCTGCTGCTAGTAAAGCAGATAAGGACATACAAATCAGGAAGCCCAACGGATTGTTCAGCTTCTGAGCAAATAACTGCTGAGTTAGCCAGCTACTGCCTTGATCATATAATTGTACTAGAGCATTCATTGATGAAATATTATAAAAACAATATCTTTACAAAAAAGAAAAGCATCATCATCGCTGCTACAGCAATGGCCAAAAATTGAACGGTGCGTTCTTGTTCCGTTAATTTTATCTTTTCGTATGGATCGTTATTTTGCATGTTTTTAGTTTTTTGCAATTATAGCTGCTTGCCACGATCTTGACGAAAGAGGCACAAAGAAGAAGCTACGTTTTATAAAATCTAATTTTATACTTCTACATGTTTTACCATCTGTTCTTCTACAATGTCCCAAAATTGTTCTACTCTCGATTCCCAGGTATTCGTTGCAGCAACAGCTGTACGTTTCTGAATGTTTTCTGCATTGTTTGATCGCAGAGCGTTATCAACTGTCGCTACGAATTCCTCTTCCGTTTTTGTTAGGAAAATCGCTTCCGAAAAACTTTTGATGTCTTCTGAAAAAGTTGTCGAAACCACTGCTTTCCCAGCCGCTAGATATTCGTTTATTTTTAGCGGATAAATACTTTTCGTCAATTTGTTATAAGCAAAAGGAATAATAGCGCAATCAAAATATTTTAAATAAGCGGGCAATTCTTCCACCTTTTTTTTGCCTAGAAAACGGACATTCGGGAGCTGATCCAAACCAATGGTTTTATACTGTGTATTATTGATCGGGCCGATGAGTACCATTGTTTTATCGATATGTGTCTCCGCTATTTTTTTAAGTAATCCATAGTTTATTCTGATTTCATCCAAATTTCCGATGTATCCGATGATGGGAGTGTCAATACCTTCCAGTTCTTTTGGGCGAGGATAGTTCTCCGTCAAGGCTTGTTGAAACCCTTTGATGTCAGCGGCGTTATGCAACATCTGAATATTATTGGTGTAAGCAGATTTTAACCTAAATAATTCAGTAGAAGTCGTCAGTGTTAAATCTGCTTTTTCGATCGCTTTGTTTTCTAAATAAACACCATGGTTTGCTAGGTATTCACTTTGACTGATGTCATCTACACATTGATAAATATTGAGAGCCGGTTGAAGCTCTTTTGGCAAAGTGGGTACGAAAAAAGGATTAAAGCAATTTATGAAAATGTATTGTTGGATATTATGATCCACAATAGTTTGACGAATGGTGTCCTCTACTTTTTTATTGTTAAATTTTGCAAAAGCATTGTATATGCTTCCTTTTGGGAAAAAATTGATCGGCAAAGTTAGGGGAGGAGTTATCGCTGTGAAATTATCAGAAAGCTGTTCGTCTTTTTCATAAATTGGATTTCCCTTTTTTAATGATTCCCGCAGTTGTTTATTTTCGCTTCCTTTCAAAAGACCATAATAGTCTCTGTAGGTATAAGGATGATTGATATAAAAGACACGATTGGTTTTGGAAAAAGTTTTGGCTAGTGAAATACTGGTAGAGGAGTAGGGGCCATCCCAGCGGAAGATAGCCATGATAATTATATCATATGTTTTGTAGTTATTCAAAGTATGCTTAAATAATTAAATAGTCATTCGTTGTAAGACCGGGTGGATGGGGAGATGGGTGATGGGTGGATGGGTTTTCTCTTTATTCGCAGCTACCCGCGTTAGAAGGAAGCCCGTCCACCCGTCCACCCATCCACCTATCCACCTCTTTCACCCCCTTTCCAACAACAAAAACTCCTTCGTAACCAAAAAGTCAAAAGGGAAAAAATTAATATTGGAGTTGCCCAATCCTGGTAACTTGTTGAGAATACAATGACTCTTTCTAAATACCGGCTTCAAATTCGTTTTTTTCTCAATGGTCTTAATCAACTTCTTATGCGTAAGGTGATTCAACCCTTTGTAAGCCTCCACCAAGTCAGATTCCTCTTCACCAACAATCTGCATATTGTTTTTCTCAATCAGACTCATCAAATAACCATTTGGCAAGTACTGACACCAAGGAATTTTAACGGCATGCGTTACGTGCGAAGCATAAGGACTTTTCCATGGCGGATAGGTTACAAATATTTTTCCGCCTTCCGCCAGTCCTTCCTCCAAAACTTGGAAAATCTCTTCCAAAATCGGATAAGCAATGTGCTCGGCTACATCATTTAAAAAGATATAATCGAAACGTTCTTCTGGCTTCAATTTATCATTCAGAATATTTCGTTTTTCAAAAGTGACATTATCGACCTTATGCTTTTCCTTCAGGTGATTTGCAACTGTGATGTGGTGTTTGTCAATATCAAGTCCATAAACGGAACAATCCCAATTGGTGGCATACCATACACTCATGCCACCCATACCACAGCCAAAATCGAGGATGCGTTTCCCCGTCAAATCAAAACGTTCTTTGATTAACTTTTTGTCAATGTGCAAATGGGGAGCATTGTCATTCTGAAAGTTGTCTTCGGAATAAGCTACTCCTTCTTTGAATTGTGCTTCTGTCATTTTTATTTTTTTTAAGGGCAAAGACGCAAAATCTATATCCTTGCCACCCCAAACTTCGCTCGCGCAATTTCATACACCTGCCGATAAAAACCAGGGATGTGCTTAAACGGCGCGAACATATCCACATTCAACATTCGTTTCAACACAAATTGATAAATGAGGAAGGTTAACGTATACGTGCACAGTGTACCATAAGCAGCACCTGCTACTCCGTACATTTTTATAAAAAGGTAATTAAATCCAATATTTAAAACGGTCCCCAACAAAGTGAGGTAGAAATTTATTCTTGGTTTGCCCATCGAATCCAGTACGGTGCCGAATTGAATGGCATATGGTAAAAAGAACCCATAGAGTATGGTCATACGAAGAATTGGAATACTATCCAGATATTTTTCTCCAGCAATGAGTAATACAATTAGCTTGGGGAATAACAATACGCACACTATAAAGGGTAAGACGATGGCTAAAATGGCACCTACCGATTTTTCATATAACTCTTTCAAGCCTTTTGTCTCTCCGTCTCTTGATTGTCGGGCACCTTGTGGAAAAACAACGGCAGCAACAGAGAAGGAAGGTACATCTATCAAGTTTGTAATTCGAATCGCCAGATCATAAGCAGCAACTGCTACGGGGCTGAGTAAAATACCCAGCATGAATTTGTCTATCGTTTTGTAGAGCATGGTACTCATGTTAGTACCAAAAACAAAGCGACCGTAGTTGAGGAGCTTCTTGATCCATTCCGTACTGATATCCATAGACCAGTTGAGGAAGGCTTGACCCATTCTCAAAGCGACTAAAGAACCTGCCAAAGCACCTGCCATTTGAATGTAAATTAAGTTGATTACATTTTGTTCCCAACCGGCAAAAAAGAAAATAGCAACAATGAGAAAGAACAATCCTTTTCGAGCAATGTTGCTCCAGAAAATCCCTTTGAAGCTTAGGTTGGCTTGTTGTGTAAAATTACTGTGGTAAAAGGGAATTAACAATAAGATTACACCAGCGTAAATGCGCAACATGGTTGCTAACTCCGGTGTTTTTAACCAAGTGCTCAGCATATTGGCAAAAACTAACAATGCAATTGCAGAGCATACAGATAGGCCAATGTTTAAGGCCAAAGACGCATTTAAGATGGTGTTGTATTCCTTTTTGTCCTTAGCGGTAGAAAGGTATCGTACCAATCCATTTTGCACCAAACCGATCAATCCAACTTCTATAAAGGAGGAGGTAGCTAAAAACAACACCCAAATTCCAAACGCCTCTTTTGTCAAATGACGCAGTAGAATTAAAGTGGTCCCAAAGCCAAAAATAAAAACAGACCCCTTCTCAAATAAGCTGAAGAGGCCGGATTTTAACCAGTAATTATCTTTGGGTTTTGACACCGTTTGTTTTTTATTAAATAATTACCCAGCGCTGTCGCTTCGTAGAAACATTATGCTCAAATGCTGAGTAGTTATTTTATTAATTCAATTGCAAAAAAGTATTCTAATAAAATGGACAGCCGGTTATCAAAACGGGGTACCATATTACCGTCATTAATTTAAGTCCTTTAAGTTAACTTTATTTAATACAGCTCCCATAAATTTATTTCCAAGGCCTCGGAGGAAAGACAAATCTGTTTTGTCTGCCTGCTTGATTTCGGAATCTGCCGCAAAAACAACGATTACTTTATCTACAAAGTCAATCAATTCCTTAGAATCAGAGTAATGATTCATCGCAGCTCCTTCGAGGAAAATATAATCGTATTCATCTGCCAGTCTATTAATCATGTGGTTGAAATCTTTCCCCGCAAAAACCTCAGAAGGGGAGAGATAAGAACCTTTATTTCCTAGAATATCTACATCCTCTACATGGAAAGCCGTATTGGTACTAGTCGTTACAAAGTCTTCTTCGAGGTCTGATTCACCAATTAGTCTGGATGCCGTTCTTTCTTGTCGAGTTGCATGAGACATCTGTGTAAGACTATTGTTTTTAAAATTTGTATCTACTAGTAAAACTTTCTTGCCTTTCAGCTTTAGCGTATGTGCCAAATTCAACATCAGAAAGGTTTTTCCTTCTTCCTTTTTGGTGCTGGTAAAAAGGAATTTTTTCGCACCACTATCTTCCATTGCAAAACGAAGATTACGGACTGATTCCTTGAATACATCCATACTCTTTACATTACCATTGCTACTGAAAAGCTCCTGCAAATTAAGGTTTTTTGTCTTGATTTTGTTTATAGTACTAATCAAAGGTACCTCTGTGTATTTTTCAAATTTGGCAGGAGAGTTCAAACTGCTGTCAAAAAAGCTGGCGAATAAAATAGCAACAGTTGATAACACTGCTCCTACGATCCCGGAAAAAGCGGTAATAATAGCACGATAACGTGGTTGAGCTTTGTCCGGGTTTTGTGCATATTCTAAAATACGAAGCGGGAAGAAAGTACTCTCATTGGTTCGTTTTTTATTTTCTGCAACACGTAAAAGAGATTCGTAGTCCTTGGTTAGAATTTCGATTTCTTTTTCTAATTCGCCAATGTTCGCATCTGTACCTACATATTCTCTCGTGGTAATTTTAATTTTTGCGAGTTCGGCAGTAATACTAGATTGACGTTGAGTAACTTCTTCTCTTTCAATTTCTAAGGCTGTCTTCCGGTCGATTAGTCCTTCAAGTGTATTTTGTGATTCTTGGATTTTTCCAGCTTTAATAATTTCTGCGGCATGCTTTTCCATCAATTGCTCCTGATTAATCTTCAAGAATTTCAATTGCGTTTTAATGGATTCATCCTGATAGTCACTTTCTGCAAGTTTTACTTCCAGTTCTTTTATTTTATTAGAGGTGTAATCTAGAGCCGTATTTGTGTTTTCTTTTTCTTTGTCCGTAAAAGTCCTATCTTTTTGAAGCGCTGCAATTTTAATTCTCAATTGTTTAATACTATTATCAATTGCAATAGTACTATTGGACAACTCCTCTCTATCTTCCTCTAACCCTTGCTGTCTTCTAACCAAGGCATCATTAGATTTTTTTACATCCACTACATTCTTCTCTGTTTTATAGCGTTTAAGCTGGCCCGTTTTTTCTTCTAATTCTAGCTTCTTCTTTAATACCTGATCATCCGCAATTGCCAAAGTTCTTCCTTCCAACCGATCTTTATTGTATTTATTAAAAGCAATAGAAGACTCACAAAACTTATTGACCGCCCAAGCAGATAACTCCGGATTCTCAGAAACGAAAGAAACAACAATGTTATCAGACTCACCAGAACGGTCGGTTACGATATTGTATCTAAGCAAACTTTCCCGATCATAACGATAAGCCTTAGATAACTTGGTAAAAACGCTTTGCATAGACGGATCCCGCTCAAAAGTATAATCAAAGCTGTCGATTTTTACAGCCATCAGTTCATTCAAATCTTCAATGTCCATCTCATCAAAATCAATGTTGAGGTCCTCAGGGATTTCGAGTTCTGCTAAATTTCTGAACGGTTTTTCGGCATTCACAGCAGCGGGGTCGCTATCGTGTCGAAGCAAATGACAGGTCAGAAAATCCATATTTTTTCGCGAAAGCAAAGAGGTAACCAAATTGGCAAAGTGCATTTTGATCTGGGACTCCTGGATGTAAGGATTGTTCTCTGTAAGATTCAAACCTTGCTCTCCAATGATCCCGGTGGAAATGGTTGCTTCAGCTCTATAGGTATAAGCTTGTTGGCCCACTATTAAAAAAGCAGTTAGCGCAGCCGCTAGCATTGAGGCTAAGATAAGCCATTTTCTTCGCCAAAGAATGTTTAGAAAATATTGTAATTCCATAACTATTGGTAAATGGTACTATTGTATAAAATTTAGGATCGGCTATAAACCCCTAATTTCCATTAAGAATATAGCAATCCCAGACCGTGGTCTAGACAGTAAAGGCTGTTGTATAGGTAAAAGAGGAGGACGTTAAAGAGGTAAGCGAGAGATATTAGGGGAACTTCCGCTTCTCATAGTATTCACAATTTTACGACAAAAAGGTGGTTTTTTTTAGTAAAGCACGAAGATTTTTGTGCTATTACGGGTATGCCTTTTCGTTCAACAGTCTTTGGTTTGTGCTTTTCTTGCCTTTTTAAGCCGCTTGCCCCTGTTTTGGAGCGCGATTTAGGTGCAAATACCTAAAGACTCAGATTAATTTAATTTTTGATAGTTGTCTGTAAATCAATTGATTAAGAAACTGCGTTACTATAGGGTAATTGCTATTGGTTTCCATTCAAAATAAATAAGACGTATTACCATTTTTGAATATTCCAATAACCACACCAGATATGATGAAATATGAACATAAGTATAGTGATAATCAGTCGCTTGGGGGAAAAAGGGGGATGAAACTATGATTTCTGGTTGTTTGCCCTCATTATTGAATGGGTGGGTGGGCTGTTTCTTATGCGAAACTATTTAGACCTGACCTTAAAGGAAAGAGCGCAGTATCTGATGGGTACGAAGTAAATTGTTCATCATATCTAAAAGCTAAGACAGACCTAACTTATAAATTTTGAAAAAGGATGTTAACTTTAGGGAATTATCCCAGACAACCGCAAAAAGGCACTTAACATCAATAACTGTAAGAAAGAGAGATACCAGAGCACCGAATAAATTCAAACAACAAAAATGATAAAACTTCCTAATAACCCATTCTTAGTATCTATGAGCAAGTCAACCGACCTTCTTAAACTCACCGTAATTTTTCTTTGCTTTAATTTTTCTACTATTCAGGCCCAGATTTCCCAGGCTACGGGGTGGGAGTCTCTAGTGAATAACAATTTCAAAGCTGCAGCTACCAGTTTTCAAAAGGCCTTAGCGGAAAACCCTAAAGATGAAAATGCGCTTTGTGGATTGATTTTTATTGCCGAAACCACAGAAGATTATGCCGGTTACAAAAAATACATTAAGCAGTTGATTGATTCCGGAGTGAATCAGGAACAGTACATTGATCTTTTTGGGCATTTGTATGATGCAAAACCAGAAGAGATTTTGGCCATGGATATTCGAGAAGGACTGAAGATAGGGGCAACTTTTGATTTGGCGGATTCTATTTTTTCAAAAAGGCGTTTCTCTGAAAGCAACGAAATCATGCGATCGGTAATTGGAGATTATGAGTGGTCAGTGATTGGGCCTTTTGATAATGTATCGGGCAGTGGCTTCGTGGAGACACCTGAAGTAGAAAGTGCACCGTTTGATATGAAGGCGACCTACAAAAATGATTCTGGTTTTGAATTAAAGTGGAATAAAAGAATCATCAGAGACCCCAATGGTATTGTGGGTTTTCATTCTGTGTTACCTGCTACTTCTGAAGGAGCCTATTATGGAAATACTTTTATCACAGTACCAGAAGACAGAAAGATCCAATTTAGGATAGGACGTTCTGCCCCAATGAAAATGTGGTTGGATGGAGATTTGATTTTTGCGCAGTCTGGGAATATTGATTACAATTGGGACTATGAAGTGCTTTCTCTTGATATAAAAAAAGGAACGCATCGTTTATTAGTGAAAATGGCGCCGATGCTAGAAGATGGTTCTGACAGTAAGTTGAAACTAAATTTCCATGAACAAAGTGACAATGGTTCTAGCTCTTCGAATGAATATGGAGAAAGCAATAATGCTTATCGTGGTTTTTATATGGCGCCTATCCTGGCTTTGCGTATTACCAATGAGGAAGGGAAGCTGTGGAGAGATATCACCAGTTCTTTTGAAGGCGAATTCCAACAGCAGAATTACAAAGTAACAGAGACACGTACACCTCTTATTAACTTTTTCTATGATGAAATTGTAAGCTCACCAAATAACCCCGTTAATTATTATCTGCTTTGTAAAGCGTATCTCAAATATGGCTTCAACGAAGAAGGCGAATCTGTCTTCGTAACACTAACAAAAGCTCATAAGAACAGCCTTTATTTTAACTACCTGCTGGCGAAGTTTTATGCCATCAATAATAAAGGGGAAAAAGCAGAAGAATTGATTTCAGAAATGGATGAAGAAAAGGCACCTATTTTTCCATTGATGGCTTCTAAATTGGCGGAAATAGATGAAGAAAAAAATGAAGTAGAATATCTTGCAGCATTGGATGAATTGTTGGAAGTGTCCCCTACACATTGGAAAACGATTTATGCAAAATTAGATCATTATTCTAAAAAAGGAAAGACAACGGAGAAGAGAGATTTTGTTAAGCAATTTCTAGAAAAACATCCGGAAAAGAAATATAAAAAGAGATTAGAACCTTTCTTAAAAGACGATTCTTATAAACCTTCTTCTTACAAACCAACCACTGATAAAGAGCGGGAAAAGAAAGCGAAAAAAGCGATGAAAAAACTCAAAAAGGAGTTTAAAATTAGCACTTATATGACCGTGATCGATTATTACAAAAGAAAAGAAAAAACAGATCAGGTCCTGAAATTATATGATGGTCTCATTAAAGGTTATCCATATTATACTTATTACAGAAAGCAAAAAGCAGACTACCTTTTTGAAAAAGACAAAGAAGATCTTGCTGTTGAGGAATTGAATAAAGTGCTGACAATCAATCCCTACGATGCGAATGTATATGAAACAATTGGAGACATTTACTTTGAAAAAGAAAAGAAAGAGGCGGCGATGGAGAATTATGAAAAAGCACAGCGCCTTGGTAAAATTGGTTACTATTACGGAGCAGATCGCTTAAAAGGGAAGATAGAAAAGATAGAAAATCAACAGTCGTTGAAAAAATATTTCGAACCACTTTCTTTTGATGAAGTCCTCGCAGATTCTGCTACCTGGAAAACGAAATTCACCGATGAAGAGTCGGTCATTTTACTCTATACGGTAGAAGGTGCTTTAGACAGAGATAATGAATTGGATTACAATCAAAAGCTAATGATTAAAATTCAAAATGAGGCGGGAGCTAAGTATTGGACAGAGGCGAATTTTGGGTTTATGGGCGATATTTCTTTTGTGAAAGTGATCAAAGCTGATGGTCGAATTACCAGCCCCAGCCGTAATTACGGCTACGTTGTGTTTAAGAACCTGAAGGCTGGGGATATTATCCAGTTGGAAGGAAATTCTAAAGGTGATATGACACGCGAAATCCCCAATGAAATGTACCACATTACGGCTGCTTCTTTTGAAGTTCCAGTAAGCCGTGCACGTTTGGAATATATTGTCCCAACGGACAAGCCTTTTGAGACACAATGTTATCGATCTGATTGTGTCTATACTACTAGAACTATAGATGACTTTACGGCCTATACTTGGGAATTGAAAGATATCAAAAAAATGGAATACGAAGAGGCAGTGAAAGACAACTTAGATAGTTATACTTGGTTTATGTACAGTACAATGAAAGACTGGAGTGAAGTAGTTAAATGGTACTTGCGTAAAACTTATCAACGCCTTGAAGCGAATTATGAAGTAAAAGAGGATGTGCAAGCCGTAGTTAATGAGGAGATGTCAGAAGAGGAAAAAGTTACAGCCATCTACAATTACCTGACGAAAGAAATCACCTATTCCTTTGTATCCTTTCTAAATTCCAATTATATCCCCAAAAAGCCCGGAGAAACCTTATCCGGCGAAGTTGGAGATTGTAAAGATGTTGCTTCCTTAATGATCAGCATGCTCCGTGAAGTAGGAATTGATGCTTGGTATGTATTGGTGCGAAGTGGCAATTTTACAGAACAAACACCATTACCAACCATAGCGGCCTTTAATCATGTAATCGTAGGCTACCAACTTTCCGATGGCAAAATGAACTACCTGGATTTGACTACAGATTATTTCCCGCACTATGTATTACCAGAATCTGATGCCCGAGCATGGGCGCTGTTGATAAAAGAAGGAGAGACGCAGATTTTTCGTTTGCCAGATCAAACCATTAGTGAAGACCGCAGTCGTTTTGACATCAACATCAAAGGAAAAATAAATGCTAATAGAAGCTTAGACATGGAAGTTGCTTATGCCGGAAGTGGTGTGTTAGGAGGCACCCTCCGTGAATCGCTAAACCGAGTAACCACCATGGATGACCGCAAGAAATTCTTAACGGAATACTTCGCAGAGGGTGTTTTTGATCACCTGCTATTAAATGAATTTAGTTTTGAGAATTTGGAGGACATCACAGCTCCATTGAATGGGAATTTATCACTTAAAGCTTATAACCATATGGAGCGGGTGAGTGATTTTTTCATCGTTCAAATTCCGATATTAAAAGGGGTAACTACTCGTCCGGCACTCTTCGCCGAAAAGCGCTACAATAACCTGGATCTGGCGCAGCTATTTGAGTTGACTCCTGCATTTCAGCAAATAGATTTAGAGATTCCTTCTGAATTCCGTTTAATGGAATTACCTAAAGACATTAAAATGGATAACGAATTTGGAAGATATGCCTTGCATTTTGAAAAAACAGATACGGGATTGAAAATTACGAGAGAGATGGTCTGGAAAACGCGTTTGGTGAATTATGAGGATTATGATGCTTTTAAGGCTTTTTATTTGAAGGTGTTGGATGGGGATCGGATGAAGTTGGGAGTGGCTGTTAAACG
The DNA here is from genome assembly GCA_964508085.1 of uncultured Saprospiraceae bacterium. Lineage (GTDB taxonomy): Bacteria > Bacteroidota > Bacteroidia > Chitinophagales > Saprospiraceae > CALGLS01. The sequence goes on from CAZDTI010000061.1 coordinate 17,242, forward strand.
ATAGAATCAAACTAAAACAAAACAACATGTCAAAAAAGTCTTCAGGTCTTTCCGGTGCTTTCACCATCGTAATTGTCATTGTATTAATCGCTAGAATCGCAATGATTATGAGCCGTAATTCTTCTAATACTACACACGCAAATTGGAATAGCTACTATTTGATGTGGTCGATATTTGTATTAGTGGCTGTTGTAGGGTACTATTTTTGGAATCAAAGTAAGAAAGAAAAAGAGGAGAAGGAATAGCAAAAGTCTATGGTCTCAGAAAAAGGTTTGACGAAAAGTAGGTCTTTCCCCACCAATCCTGTCTTTATAAGGTAAATCCATTCTTTCACCTTAAAATAGACAATATGAAATCAAGGTTTACCAAACTACTTTTTCTGTTTTCTACCTTATTCTTCATCTCAAGTACCATCGACCTCGATGATCTTTTCGACTACACAGGACAAACTGTTCCCAACTTTATAACGGAAGACAATACACCCGCTGCTAACCCAATAACGGATGCAGGTGCTACATTAGGAAGGGTGCTTTTCTATGATAAAAATCTTTCTGTAAATAATACCATTTCTTGTGCGAGTTGTCATAAACAAGAGTTTGCCTTTGGAGATACGGCCACCGTTAGTCTTGGATGGAATGGTGCTACTACCGGCCGTCATTCCCCCCGTTTAGCCAATACTCGCTTTGGTGAAGAAAGTAATTTCTTTTGGGATGAAAGAGCAAGTTCTTTAGAAGTACAGTCAACTTTGCCTATTCAGGATCATGTGGAGATGGGGTTTAGTGATACTGCTGGAAATCCAGATATAGATTCTTTAATCAATAAACTGGAAAACATCGGTTACTATCAGGATTTATTTACTTTTGTATACGGAGATTTTGAAATCACAGAAGAAGAGATCCAGGATGCATTGGCGCAATTTCTTAGGAGTATTCAATCCTTTGATTCCAAGTTCGATGTAGGTCGTGCAATGGTCGGGAATAACTTAGCGAACTTCCCTAACTTTACAACAGAGGAAAACCTAGGGAAGTCACTATTTCTTATGAATGCTAATAACGGTGGCGCAAATTGCAATACCTGTCACAACGCCCCTGAATTTGATATCGACAGTGACAGTAAAAACAATTCTGTCATTTCAGTCGCTGGCAATCCTTCTGGGGTAGATGTAACCAATACCCGATCACCTTCCTTACGAGATCTTTTCGACCCCAGCGGCAACCTCAATGGACCAATGATGCACGATGGTTCTTTCACCACTATGATGGAGGTGATCGACCTATACGACGACATTGACGTAGATCCAGCGAACACTAACTTGGACAATAGACTGGCTGGAGGACCTGGAGGAAATGGCCAAAATCTCAACTTAACCCAGACAGAAAAAGATAACCTAGAAGCCTTTTTAAAAACCCTAACTGGCGTTGAAATATATACTGCCGAGCAATGGTCTGATCCTTTCGATGTAAATGGGAATATTACCATACTGAATTCGCCATTGCCTGTTGAGTTGTTTAGTTTTGAAACTTCGCAAAAAAAGGAAAGTGTATTGTTGGAATGGAGGACAGCCTCGGAAATTAATAATAAAGGTTTTGAAGTTCAGCACAGTTCTAATGCTATTGATTGGGAGGAGGTTTCTTTTGTAACAGGAGCAGGGAGTAGCAATTTGACGAATGATTATAGCTTCGTGGATACTGCTCCTTTCGAAGGCGACAATTATTATCGGCTTAAGCAATTAGACTTTGATGGGGCTCATGAGTTTTCTCCAACGCGCTTCGAACGAGTGGAGTTCGAGAAAGTGGTTGTTGCTACTTATCCAAACCCTGTAGTTAATTATTTACAAGTGGAAGTTTCTACTGGGGAGTATATTGCTACTTTAATGGATGGAAATGGAAGGCAGCTTCTACAGCAAAATATTGAAACGGAAGCGCAGATTGATTTTTCTGGTTTAGATGCTGGATTTTATTTACTGTTGGTGGAGAATGAAGATACGCAGAGTAGGGTAGTGAAGAAGATCGTGAAACGGTAACTAAAAAAGCTAAACCCGCACTAAGATATTTAGTGTGGGTTTAGTTTTCTATACGTTTTCCTTTCAAACTAACCTCAGAAACAGGATCCACCGCTACCAATCTTTCCACTTTCCCTTCCTTATAATCCGCCACTTGAATCACGGCACCACCATAATTCGCCAACTGTTGATAAGCCACAAAGCCCTGAACAACATCTGTCAATTCCACTTTCTTAAAAGTAACCTTTGATTTATCATTGGCCGAGATCCCCGCTTTACTATTTTTTATAACAACAGTCCCACCATTAACCCGAGCATGCAAGTTTGCTTTGATGCCACTGTCTAAAGCATCACTAATGTCAATGGTGTAAATAGCTGCATTTCCCCCAGAAATTTCAATGGCATCTTTACCTATGTTTTTAAAAGTAGAAGTTTCTATAGCTCCTTTCGAATAATCCGCATCAATGGCATCGCCACTGGTTTCCTGAAAAAGACAATCTTGAATCAAGTATTCCGAATTTACAAAATGAATGGCATTTTTAGCTACGATCTTTCGGAAAGAACTGTTTTTGAAATTGGCTTTGGCATTGTACAAACTAACGGCTCCCTCCGTATACTGCCCATTTTGCCGAAAGGCATTAAGATTAGAAAAAGAACAGTGTTCGAAGGTGGAAAGCTCCTTTGTATCTATTAAAAAGAGACCTTGGCCTCGTCCAGTACTGCTGCTAAAGACAATAGGTTTGTCAAAAGTCCCCATCGCTTGTATCGGAGATCGGCTGCTAAACGCAGCACCATTTTCAAATTGCAAGGTAACACCGGATGGAATTACGACTCGATAGCCTTCCGGAATTGCAATAGTCTTGTTAATTCGATGAACACCCGGTTTGAAAAAGACATTACCATTCTCTTCCACACGTATGAAATCAAATTGTTGGAAGTTGTTTTTAACCAGAGGCGTTTTAGGTGTTTCCGGAATTTCCCAACGATTGATGGGTTGTATGGCAACGCTATCAGTCCCCAATGTTTTATAAAAGATGTTTTTCGCTTTAGCAGCAAAAGTGAAGTCATATCGCCGAGCAGAATAGGTTTCATTGAAAGATTCCAGAATTAAATCTTCAGGTGCTGGTATCGTCATTTCTTTATCGCCTGCGCCCAAAATTTGTAGAGGCAGTTGGTGGTAAGATTCCAAAGTGACACCATTGTTGGATTTGTATGCCTTGAGAGAGGTGTGCTCTAGTGGAGGAATAACTTTTCGGACAGTTGCGGCATTTCTGAAGTAGGAGTCGGAGCTAAATTTATAACTAGGATAATCCCTTTTGATGAATTTTTCCCGAGCGCGAATTTCTAAGATGTACTTAGAAAGAAAACGGTCTATATAAGGTTCCGAAGTGAATTCATCGAGGTAGTGTGCGTATTGTTCAGCAAAGTCAAAATCATTAAAAAGGATGTAGTGAAAAAAAGCATTCTTTGATTGAGTAGGAGCGTAGTCTTTAGGCATCCTTGAATTCATGTAAGCCCCTGTCATGATCGGCGGACCATTATTTACACGCATGTCATCGGTGTAGCCATCATAACCAATAGGCTCTATCAACCCCGTGAGGGGGTTAAAATAAAAACGAACATTGGTAAAAATGAAAGAGTGATGTGCAATGCAAACGTCTTGTAGAGCTAAGGTCTTGGCCAGTCGATCAGTATCAAACACTTCATTTGGTGCTTTTTCTCCTTTTATGAAAGCATAGAGCAAATCTTGTGCTCGAACGTATTGTTCGTAAGACTCTTGTTTGCTTAAGATGTCTTTGCTGTCGTATAATCCAATATCTGCACTGTAAAACCAGTCGGGGCGTTCTCCGATACCTCGTGGTGCGTAGGTCCAAAGACCATCTTCATTGAAACGGAGGATAGGCCCGGGTGGACGTTGTCCCCTACGAACAACATTGGCACCAAAGTGCTCCTCATAAGCATAAATTCCCAGTGCTTCCTCGTTTAGGGATAACTTTACAAAATCATATTCAGTCGTTAAAATCCCTTCTTCTCTAAGCATTTGATGGTAAATCCATTCGTTAAGATGAGAACGGGATAAAGAATTATGAACCGAAAATTCCGTCATTCCTCTCCACGCTTTACCCTTATCCGCTACAATTCGGAAGGACCATTTTTTGCTTTGGAGGTGATCGAGTAAATCCCCCTTCAGTCTGATTTTTACATCTACTTCGGTAGAGTCGTCTAATAATTTCGCTGTAACCAAATCTTCTTTTCCAGATAACAAATTTCCATAACTGAAAGCCTCTACTCGTTTTGCTCTCAGTTGTTTTAACTCTTTTTTATCTACTTTCAATTGCAAGTTAGCACCGGCATATTCCACTGGAGGTGCTAGGCTGTAAACATCGGTAGGGTAGTAGTTGATTTGTAAATCGTCAAAGAAGACAGCGCCGTCGTTTTTTGTATTGTAAGGATAAATGTTGATAGAAGCATTTCGAACACCAATGGGTATGCGTATCGTTTTTTCAATGCGTTCCCAACCTTTTTGTGTTTCTACCACCGTGGCGGTAAAATCATAAAAAGTCCAATCATTTTGTCCTTGAAAAGCCATTACCCCGTAGCCATTGTCGCTTTGTCTCCAGACACTGGCTTCTATCACATCGCCTTCATTTAAACCATCAAGTTTCACTCCAGGGCCGTATAAATTTTCTTTGGTACATTTAGAAGAGTATTGTCCAGAAAAAGCTCGTTCATCACTTTGAGTAGCACCAGCAGAAAAAGAGTGTCCTCCTGATAAAAATTGATTCCCCGTGATGGAGCGTTTTTCCATGTCGCAGAAATACTGTTGCTCTGTCTTGTTTTTATTTGACCAGAAGAAAAAAGATAACAGTACAAATGCGGAGAGGACTAGAATGGCTATCCACCATTCGTAGGGTTTTCTCTGTCTTTTTTTTGTTTCTTGTTTTATGCGCATTTTGCTGAAGAGTATGTTTTGCAGTTTGTTTGTTAAGTGCGTGGTTACTGTGGTTTGCTTTTGACGTCAAATGATGCGTTTGGTGCAGATTACTCACGCAGAGAGCGCAGAGGCCGCAGAGCTGATGTAGTGAATTTGCCAAACGTTGGTGTTTGCCCACATAAAGGCCACTTAGTATACACGTAAAACTTCGAAAGTCTAGAATATGCTCGTTATTAGCAGGGTTAATATGTCTAACTCTGTGCGCTCTGCGGCCTCTGCGTGAGGAAAAAATTAAATAATCTGAACTCTCACCTTACGTCGAAGCAAAAAGAGTCCCAGAGCCCAAAGCACAATCCCTCCCAAAATAATATACTGCAAGCGCTGATAAAGCTGGGCCACCACAGAATCCTGAACTAAGGCATGCATCTTGTTATATTTCGGCGTCTGGTCCTGAGTCAGCATAGGGAAAGCGATCATAAGCTCCTTTTTAATATTTGCATTTAAAGATTCCAATCGTTCCCGTTCCGCCTCATCACTATTGGTGTAACGAATCTCATTTAGTTCCAACTCCATTTCGGTATAAGAAGGGTAGGGGAAGTAAAAATAATCAACCTTGTCTAAGGTGATGGTTAACAATGCTTCTCCGTCTTCCTGGAAGTAAATTCTTTTCCGATCTTGCTGTACCTTTATCGAAGATGCTAGCTCATTACCTTGTAAACGGTATGGTGCTAATTGTTCATTAACTGCTATTCGATCTTTCGGGCGAATGTGTTTCCAGAAAGGATGCATGGCTTTTCGGTCTGCTTTCTTTTTTGTTTTGTAAAAATCATATTTCTGCTCAATTCTTGCTACCCCTGAGGAGTCTCCACTTGGTAGTTTTATTTGAACCAGCTCTTTTGCTAATTCGCTGTTGATGAATCTCTTTCTGTATCGAACTCCCGCTTGGTTTTGTAACAATGTTTTTTCATCATTGTCAAAATAGACATCAATGAATATTTCCTGACTACTAGATGTACTCAAGCGATCATCCATTATTGCAACTTTTTCATTGCTGAAGTTGACTTGAAGGTAGGTCCATAGTTCCGCTCGAATTTCCTTTGGGACCGCTAGTTTGAATTCACTTTCAATTCTTCCTTGCTCCGTTCCAACAGTTTGTGCACGAAGGTGAAAATCGAATAGGAAAAAGAGCAAAAAAAAGAGAATAAAATGTTTCAAAGCACTAGGAGTATTGAAATTAATTATAAATCGGGTTCTTTTTCTTTGTGAACTATATGTTCTTTTGAGATATAAAGCGCTGCACCTGTCTGTCCACCAGACAGGTTCTTATGTAACTATTACATAATGAATCAAGTCTTGTGATTTTGTGGTAAGAATTGGAAAACCTAGGCTTAACTTTTTTACCACTATGCGGATTGCTCACACAGAGTTCACAGAGACCACAGAGTGAACGCGCGAAAAAGTACGTTAGCCCGCCCGTCTAACGACAGTCGGACTGGCTCTGTGAACTCTGTGGCCTCTGTGTGATTAAAGAAACCTTAGGTAAAAACCACCACCTTAGCTCTGCGCCCTCAGCGCCCTTTGCGTGAGCATTTCACATCTTGGGGCGTTTATATGAATAATCAAAGCCTTATAGCGCCAAATTACGTTGCTCAATAAAAGAAAACTGTAATGTTGGAGCTTTATCAATCAACTGATCTTTAGCCGCTATAACCTGATCGACTTTGTCAGAAGCAATGATGTAAGATAAGTCCAAACGACCGTTCAATTGATCCATTCGCTTAAGCTCTACGGTAGAAAAGAAGTTGGCTAAGATGCTATTAATATCCTTTACGGAAAGTTCTGTAGTCGAAATGGTCAAGATCATATTCTCAGGAGATTGTATTGACTCTTTTCGTAAAAGCATGGCATGGATCACCATCAAACTCATGATCAGAACATAAGCTAAAATAGTAATCACCAATTGGTTGGCTCCAATACCCAATCCGATTCCAATCGTGAAAAATAAGTAGATTAATTCTTCCGGCTCTTTGATCGCAGCTCTGAATCTGACAATAGACAAAGCACCAACCAAACCCAATGAAAGGGCAATTGAAGACTTTACAATGTAAATGATCAGCATGGTAGTCAAGGCCAATAACATAAAGTTATGACCGAAATTTTTCCGATTGGAAACCGAGCGGCCATAGCGCATATAAAAGCGGCCCAGTAGCCATGCCAATAGCGCACAAATGAGCGCATGCCAAAGAAATTGTTGGTGACTGATGACGTCGGTAGAGAACTCACTTAGAAAGTCTTCAAATTGCATGTTGTTTGCTTTGATTTAAGCCCAAAGATAGCTATTCTTGCCAAACATGGATGCAAAACAAATATTCAAATCCTTCAATGGACTAAAAGTCTTCGTTATCGGAGATGTTATGATCGATGCTTACACTTGGGGTAAGGTGGAACGGCTGTCTCCCGAGGCGCCAGTACCGGTACTGAGCTGGCAGTCTGAGGAAAAACGTTTAGGAGGAGCGGCTAATGTTGCGCTAAATCTCAAGGCATTGGGGGCGAAAGTGTATCTCTTTTCTATGATCGGAAAGGATGATGCCGGAAAGGATTTCAAAATACTGCTAAAAAAAGAAAAACTCTCGATCAATGGTATCTGTGTATTACCTTCACGAAGAACAACGGTGAAAACTCGAATGATTGCCAGTGGCCAACATCTCCTTCGCGTAGATAAAGAAGATCGTCATGAATTGACAAAGGAAGAGGAGGGAGAATTAGTCGCAAAGGGACTGCATAAAAAAATGGAAAGCTTTAATCCGGATATTATCTTATTCCAGGATTACAATAAAGGTTTGCTGACCAAAAAAGTAATCAACTCCGTCCTGAAATGGGCGAAACAAAAAAAGATCCCAACCATCGTAGATCCTAAGTATAGAAATTTTTTCGCCTTTCAAAAATGTACACTTTTCAAACCAAACCTAAAAGAGGTCAGTGCTATCCTTGGTGAAAAGGTAATGCCAAATCTTAGATCGCTGACTCGCGCAGATGTCTTGTTACGAGAAAAACTAAAGCATGACTTGACCATGATTACCCTTTCGGAAAAAGGCGTTTTTATTTCTAATGGGAAAAAAAAGAAAATCATTCCAACCATTCCCCGGAATATTGCAGATGTTTGTGGAGCAGGGGATACAGTGGTGAGTATTGCGGCTTTGGGGCTTGCTTTAGGATTGCCACTGGATGTAATTGGATTGTTGTCTAATTTAGCGGGAGGGCAGGTTTGCGAGAAACCGGGGGTGGTGGCGGTGGATAAGGGGCAGTTGTTAAGAGAGTTTGAGAAAATTTGATTCAATGCAGGCCTATTAAAATAGTTGCTTTGGGAGTTCTAGTTTAATTTTGTTTTTTGAAACAGTGATAGGCTATTTATTTACTTTTTCGAACTCAAGTATAATTGGTTTTGTCTTACTCGTTAAGGACTTTTCTAATTCAGGGTCGCTTACGTATCCTGTTATTCTATCGGTAGTACGTTTTTCAATAATTAAAATTCTAGACCATAACTTTTTACTGGCGGCATCATAATAATGCATTTTTATACCCGTATCTTGAAGCTCCCAACCAACAATGTGAAACTTCAAAAATGGTACTTCATCGACTGTGTCGTTTTCAAGAATTCCTATACCTTCTGTCCCTCCTCTATCATCATTCAGTTCTATATATGAAACTTCAATTTGATTATTCGTATCCTTCTTTTCCTTCTTCGCTTCCCATCTTCCTATTAATTCGTTATCTATATCCGTATTCCATTCAAATTCAGATTTAGCTATTTCCTGATTGATGAGGACCTCTTCTATTTTGGTGAGTAATCCATTCTTTGAAAACTTTATAGGGTAAAGAATTCCATTGAATTCCTTATACTCTAGATATCGTGTTTTTTGATTGTTGTATTGAGAAAGTTCTAACAAACCATTTTCAGCATTGTATTCATTCCAAACTTTGCTGCCATCAGGTTTTGTAATTTCAATTTCGTGACATTTGATTTGGCCGTATAGCGTATATATCCCGTTGTACTTTAATTGATATGTATCACTTAGGTAGAGAATTTCAGGCACAACGGATAAAGATTCTGAGTTTCTTTGTATCTGATCTGGTGGCATTCTGAAAATTCCTTCTTCTGTTATGTTAACTCCTTTATCAATTGCCATTATTGCTTTCATTTTTTTGTTTGCATAATGTCTTTCCAGAGAGTAGTAATAAGGTTGCTTCACTTGTTCGATAAGTTTGTGCTCTATACCATCTATAGTTAGTCTTCCTGTGGTTCTAATGGTTTTTATATCTAAAATTACCTCTGAGCCTCCTATTGCTTCAATATATTTTTCCAGGATAGATTCTGCAGTAATAGCTTTTTGACAAATTACGTCATGTGAAATGGATGAAATTAAAAATAGTAGTGTTGTTATAATTTTCATACTTCTTAGTTGAGTAAGCTAGTTTAAGATTTTGTTTATAGAGATGCTATAAATACCAATTCTATTATTGTAAAATTAGTTTTTGGTGGCTGTTCATATAATTATACGATTTAATCTGAAAAAAGCGCAACGCTTCCTAAAAAACGTTGCGCCTCTTTGCGTCGTTACGGTTACCCTTCTTCGCTCCCTTATTGATCATTCTGAGCGAGCAAAGCGGCAAGTCGGGGAATTACTTAAAAAACGACTCCACAAAAGCTCGTTTATTAAACACTTGCAACTGCTCAATCCCTTCCCCAACACCAATATATTTAATCGGAATTTTAAACTGATCGCTGATCCCAATCGCCACACCGCCTTTAGCCGTACCATCCAACTTCGTCAATGCCAAACAGCTCACCTCTGTAGCCGCCGTAAAATGAGTCGCCTGCTCAATCGCATTCTGGCCAGTCGTCGCATCTAACACCAACATTACATCGTGCGGTGCGCCATCTAATTTCTTAGTCATGGATTTTTTAATCTTCGTCAACTCATTCATCAATCCTATCTTGTTATGCAATCGTCCGGCCGTATCGACGATGGCGACATCGCAGTTGTTTTTGATGGCATAGTCGACTGTTTCGTAAGCTACAGCAGCGGGGTCGGTGTTCATTCCTTTGTTGAAGAAATCACAACCC
>CAZDTI010000062.1:0-27175 GCA_964508085.1 uncultured Saprospiraceae bacterium
CATTTCTACCGTAATATTTCATCGAAGGTTTTGCGAACTTCGCGGAGAGGGTTTGTAGCGATTAGCAAAACCTGCCCGAAATGAATTTCATTCAGGCGGGGTTCGTAAAGCAATGGGCTAGCGTAACTACTCACGAAAATTACCCAACATCCCCAGACCTCATCGTATATTCTCCTCTAAAAATAAAAAAGTAGCTTCCATTATTTTTGACATATCCTCCGCATTAAAATCACCATGTTTCTTTCCTTCTAAAGTAAACAATTGATTTGGAACACCTGCTTTTTCCAGTTGCTCATGAAGTAAAACGCCTTGCGAATAGGGAACGGTTTGGTCATTCGTTCCATGAATAGTAATGACCGGAGGACTATTTTTTGAGACATAAGTAACTGGGGATAGTTTTTTACAAGTCTCCTTAAAGTTGATTTGATCTTCTATTAAGTCATTTGTATAATTTTTGCTTTCCCAAGTTTCAAGACACTTTTCAACATCCGTAATCCCGTACCAGTTGACCACTCCCGCTATTTTGGTTTTTGATGTATTTGCTAATCCTAACATCAATGCCAAATGCCCCCCGGCAGAATCTCCTGCAACGATGAGTTTGTCTGTATCAAAAAAATATATATCTGCATTTTGCACGACCCAGCTTAGTGCTTTATTGACATCCTCAACGCAGTCGGCAATAGAAAGTGGATTTCCACCGATTAGCCTATAATTTACGTTGACTACTTGCCAGCCTTTTTCAATGTAAGGTAGTACATCAAAAATAGAAGTACTTTTATTTCCAGAAACCCATCCACCTCCATGAATAAAAATCACAGTTGGCCTTTTTTCTTTGTCATATTGGATGTACTCTTTTGGACCTCCTAACTTCTTGGAAGCAAGGTACAAATCCAATTTTAGTGGGGTTCCATCTGGAGCTTTTCCATAGGTTACATCTATTTTAGGAGTGCTAATGGCATATAGTTTTGAACTTGGGTGAAGCTCTGCTGGTATATGTTGCTTACAACTTGAAACAACTAATATACAACTGATATAGAGGAGAAATTTTGTCAAAAGATTTGCGAACTTGTTTATTGAATTCTTCATTGTTGTTTAGGTAATTTCCTCTGGTACTACTCTCTGATTGTGCTTATTGAAAAATGGCGTTTAAGGTGTTCCTTAACAAACCCCTCTCCCACTTCTCCCATTTTCATTAAAGCCAGGCGATTAAATCATCTCTCCTTTCAAATCCAAATCAAGTTCCGTAAAATCATCAATAAATTGAATAATGTGATTGTATTGTTCAAACTCTTCTTTAGCGTGTGTCGTAGTTACAATTACTTCTGGAGCCTTTGCCCTTTTCGCGGCTTCAGCTCCGGTGAGGCTGTCTTCGAAAATCAGACAATCAGAAAGAGGTAGTCCCATTGATGCTGCCGCTTTCTCGAAAATTTCCGGGTCTGGTTTTCCCTTTGTAACACTTTTAGCATGAAAGACTCCTGTGAAATAATGACGAAGGTTAAGGTTGTCTATTACAAAGTTCGCATTTTCAGGGGGAGCGGCTGTTCCTATTGCCATGGGAATATTTTGGGCTTTAACTTTTTCTAAAAAATCGGAAAGACCAGGAATGAGTTTTAACTCAGGTAGAAAAATTTTACGGTATGTCTCTTCTTTCTCGAAAGCGATTTGACGACGCTCCTCTATTGTAAATCTGTTGCCAAACAATCGTTCTAGAATCTCCTCATTGACGCCATGTATTTTCTCTTTGACTTCTTCAATCGTCATCTCTAAGCCTAAGTCAGCAAGTTTTTGCTGCCAGGCATGATGATGCACCATCATATTATCTATCATAGTGCCATCCATATCGAAAATAATTCCTTTGAACATTTAATTGTTGTTTTAAACTCTAAGTACGTGGACAAAAGTAAATTAATTTCGGCTTATATTTTCTTTATCTGATTCTGACCAAGTACTTATTTAAAAATATGATAATAAACCTCATTCGTATTTAAACTATTTTTGAAATCTCGACTTGTAGTATCCTCATCAATGACAACCATTTCAATACCTGCAAGTTCGGCAAAATCTTCCATATATTCTGTTGATAAGGCTTGTGTATGCATAACATTGAAAATGTCTCTACTCATCATGTAAAAGGCGAATCGTATAGGGATAGTGTACAATGTCTCCAATGTTTAATTTATGAGAACTTGGATGACTGAATTTCAAGTGATCTGCGCTAAAGCTGGTGAACTCAAAACCTATGGTGGGTTAGTTACTGCTTTTATATAGGTTTGTAGAATTAGAAAATAAACGTATATTTAGGATTATGTAGTAGGTAAAATTTATTTTTCCAATTTTATTTTTTGAAAAAATAAACCTCTTTATATCAAAGGCATTAACTTCCGAATGCACCCTTAATATGGGTTATGTTAAAATCGCCTAAAAAAACCACTTGACAATAAAATGGATACGGTATTCCTCGCTTTCGCAAATAGTAATTCCGATAAACTTGAAACCCTCACAGAGGAAGATGAGAAAGTAAATGCTGTTCTTACCAAACGAAAAATAGCTGGTGATATTGACTTAATTCGTGAGCAATATGCAACAACAAATAGGTTGATAGATGGCCTCTTCATGTATCAAAAAAAACTATCTATATTTTTATATAGTGGTCATGCCGGAAGAGACAAACTTATCATGGAAGACCAAGATGCTAATGCAGAAGGTATCGCAGCTCTTTTACAACAATGTCCCAACATTAAATTGGTTGTTCTAAATGGTTGTTCTACTAAAGGACAGGTTGATCTTCTCTTACAGGCAAAAATTCCAATTGTCATTGCAACTTCTGCTCCTGTAGGAGATACCATCGCCACTAGATTTTCTATTGCTTTTTTCAATTCGCTCGCAGGCCGAATGAATAATATCCAAACAGCGTTTGAAGAAGGTATTGCTGCGGCTAAAGTTGTAAGTAATAATGCCATTTCTACAAGTAGAGGAGTTGGATACAGAAAGGCTTCAGATAAAAAAGATCCGCTTTGGGGCTTATATTATCTACCTGAAAATGAGTATTTATTAGAGGAATGGAGACTAGGAGCTACCCACATTCAAGAAGAAGTATTTGAGCCTAATAAATTATTGTTAGATTCTATATGGGAGGCGATAAAACCTTATATACAAAACGAAGCTGTTTTTAGTCAATTCAAACGCAATGATAAGATTGATAAAATCATCACGGAACTTCCACATCCAATTAGTGATTATTTGAGAAAACTCATCGCAAGTAAGCGCCAAGGAGAGGAAAATGAATTCTACAATGAGCTTGGTGTTAACAGGCTGAAATATCTCATCTATACGTATACTAACAGCATAGATATTCTAGCCTTTACAATGCTTGCACAGCTATGGGATGAACTTTCCAAAGGTAAACAAAATGTCCCTATTCCTTCCTCTTTGTTGAAAGAATTAGAAAGTTTATTTTCCTGCAACTTTAGGGATCGACGTACCTTTAGTTTGCTTCCATTAATTGCGGAATTAAGAGGCTTTTTTGAGCAGCATAAGATTGCTCATTTTATTCAGGAGTTTTCTGTTTTGAGTCAAAAATTCAATGAAAAAAGTGATTTATTTAATGCTTGCACTTTTATAGAATCCATTCGCTTAGACCTTGAAAATAATCCAGATATCCATGAGCAAAAAGCTAAGAAGCTATGCATTGATTTGGAGAAAAACCTGGCAATTATTTTGAAGCAAATTGGTTTTTTAGCCAAGTATAAGATGGCCTCTATGAAAAGCATTGAGTTTATAAAATACAAACACAATAAGGAACCTCGTTTTCGCCACAACTTTGTTGAACTCCGCTATCGACCTTCCGGTATGAATATCGAATCAGAAACACTCGAGAACTCAATGGATAATGCTTCGGTAATCTTCATCCATAAGGAAAGAGACAATACCAAATACTTAAATCTTTCTCCATTCATTATCGATGTCAACTCTTTTGATGAGAAGGCACAATTGGCTGATATCTGCTTGTTTTTATCCTATGAAAAAACAATCAATACTTTTGCTTATCGCTTTGTATATAAACCAATAGGATTACCATTGCGAATAGATACAACCAAATCCTATGCCTCCATCATTAGCGAACAAATGAATGCCTTTCATCAACTTGTGTTCAAAAAACCTATTTACTAGAGAATTCCACTTAGATAAAGTAATATGATTTTTATATTATGAAAAGTCCATTCAAATTTTTAGATGCTTACACTAGTGCTGACCAGGATATCTTTTTCGGAAGAGAAAAGGAAATCGATACCTTATATAACATGGTGTACAAAACATCTTTAATGATGGTCTATGGTCTTTCTGGCACTGGAAAAACGAGCTTAGTTCAGTGTGGCTTGGCCAAACGCTTTGAGGGGCCGGACTGGTTGCCTTTTTTGATCCGAAAAGAAGAAGATATTAACCTTTCTGTGCGCAAAGTACTTCATTCCGCTTTAGATTCAAGTGAACAAAGTGAAGATATTGTAGAGAACGTGGAGCGTCTTTTTTATAAATATTTTCGCCCCGTGTACTTATTGTTTGATCAATTTGAGGAGTTGTTCATTATGGGGAGAGTGGAAGAGCAACAACAGTTTATGCAAGATATGCAACGCTTACAAAGCTCTGATTTGCCCTGTAAAGTCATTTTGATTTTGAGGGAAGAATATATTGGTCAATTATATGGATTTGAAAAAATAATACCTACACTTTTTGATTATAAGTTGCGGGTTGAGCCAATGACCAATAAATATGTCAAAGAAGTCATGGAACAATCTTTTGCGGCTTTTAATATAAAAATGGAACCACCAAAAGAAGAGCGCTATGACCAAATAATTGAAAAACTGAGTAGCGGTAAAACCAATATTCCACTCCCTTACTTGCAAGTATATTTAGATATGCTCTACCGGGAAGATTATGAGCGTACATACCCCGGCGGCAGTTCTGAAAAACTTCCTTCATTAGAATTCACTAAAACAGAAATCAATGAATTTGGAGCCATTGATGATGTGCTCGAACGTTTCCTTGGGGAACAGACTAATAATATCCAACAATTACTTTACAAAGTAAATGATCAAACGCCAAAAGGATTTGTAAAAGCGGTACTAGATGCTTTCGTGACGGATGAAGGAACGAAGCGTCCTGTGCATTATCATAGAGACGATTCTGATCAAATTATTATTGAAAAATCAGTAAAAGAACAATTGTCTTCTTTGCCCACTCCCCTATTATCTATTTGCCTTCAAAGCTTGGAGAATGCTAGATTATTACGATTCCGAGACGACAGTATGGAATTAGCGCATGATACTTTAGCTGCCTTAATCGATCAGCAACGAACGGATGAACACCGAGCTTTGAATGAAATGAGAAAAGAAGTTAAAAGCAGTTATAATATACATCAGCAAACGGGAGATTTTTTGAGTTTGGGACAATTGGAAATGTATCGTCCATATATGAAAGCTCTGAAATTATCTGATTCGCAAAAAGCCTTGTTTCAAAAAAGTGAGGCATTTCATTTGGCGGAAGGCAGGCGAAAGGAGAAAGAATTAGCGGAAGAGCGGCAGTTGAGAAATCAAGCGGAAAAAAATGGACGGAGTGCTAAGAATCGACTTTGGGTTGCCTACGGAGTTGCCATAATAGCATTGTTATCGTTATTGGTAGCAGCCGATTCCTACCTTCAGGCTATAGCGGCAAAAGAGAAAACTATAATAAGTCAAAATGAAGCTATAGAAAATCTAGATATAGCAGAGAAAGCATTATCGAGTGTTAACGAAGCCAGAAAAAGTGAACTTCTTGCAGATGAAGCTAGAGTGCAGGCTTTGATTGCTTCCAAAAAAGCACAAGTCGAGGCTGAAGAAAGAAAAAAGGAAGCCTTAAAGAATCTAAAACTTGCGCTTAAAAACGAAAAAACAGCAAACGAAAAAACAATACAATTACAACTGGCGAATCTACAAGCGGAAGAGAAAAGAATGTTAGCGGAAAGAGAGGCTAATTTAGTAGAAGCGCAAAAAGCCATTTTAAAAAATAGGAATAAAGAAAATATCCGTAATTATACAAGAACAATTGAACAGTTAAAAAATCAGCAAATGCAATTACTGGATTCTATCTACCTCCTGAATCGTTTCATCAGCAACATTGATTCTACTGCCGTAAAAAATAATTAGTGAAACAATTTAAACTACTATACATTTTTCAAAAACAGGCCTCTTTTCTACCGATAAGCTGTGCGGGTGGAAGCTCCCCTTTAGGGGCTGGGGGTTGCGCTGGCAAAAAGTGTATAGTAACTTGGAAACAATTTATTATTTTCTTATTAGCTATATTGCTCTTACCTATCTTTGGAAAAAGTCAAATTGAAGATACAAGTGGGGTATCCCTAATATTACCAACTGGTCATGCAGATGCTATATCTGGTGTTGATTTTACTGCAGATGGCAAGCAACTATTATCTTTCGGAAAAGGTGGCTTAGTAAAAGTCTGGGATGTAACTAGAGGCTTCGAATTGACAACACTGACTTCTAGTATAGAAGAGGTACTTAAAGCTAAATTCTCGACTAACCCCGACATCATCATCATTGCGCGTAGCGACTTTTCTCTTACTTTTTGGGATTGGAAGCATGATGTTATCTTAGTTCAAAGCAGCACACCTAGTTTGATCTTGAGCATGATAAATTTAAATGAATCACAGTTACTTTTAGGGGCTATAAATGGTTTTGTTTACACCTTTGATTGGAATACAAAAACGCTCAATCCCTTTTTCAAAGCCCACCATAAAGCAGTCAGTAGCCTTACAAAGGTTAATGATCATTATTTTCTTACAGGTTCCAGAAGTGGGCAAATTTGCTTATGGGATGCCGCTCATAAAGAATTAAAAAGAAAATATGAAGAAGTGCATCAGAGTGAAGTCAGCGACATTGTTTATGATAATAATAAAAAAATATTTTATTCTTCAGACAGTTCGAAAATATTTAAATGGCGATTAACGTCCGAAAAGAAAATAAACCAACTTAGTGTAGAGGTACCTATTAATGCTTTATCTCTCTCGGCCGATGGTAAATACCTTGCAGCGGCCACTAATGATTTTAATACTTATGTTTGGGAAAGAAAAGAAACAGAGCAGCTCGTTCAACGTTTTATAGGACATAACAACTGGGTAAGTGATGTTGCTTTTTCTCCAATACATCAACATTTGGTGACTTCTTCCTGGGATGAATCCCTTCTCTTTTGGAATATTCAATCTGAGCAATCTTATCGTAAGAGAAGTCGGATGATAGATGAATGCATCAGTTTAGATTTAGATAAGAAAGGTCGGTATTTATTAGCCGGAACCAAAGAAGGAAATACTCGGATCTTGGATATGAGTACAGGTCGTCAACAAAATGTTTACAATAATCAATCCAGCTGGGTCACTACCGTACAATTTTCTCCGGATGATAATTACGTTATGGCTGCTTCCTTAGATAATACCTTGCAATTGATGAAAGCAGGCCAAGAAGACTACTCTATTAAAACTTTGCATGTAGAAGGTGCTCATGGTACAGATAGTGCACTACTCCTCAATGATAACGATCAAGTTGTTTTTAGTCTAAACAAGGCTTTATTCAAAGGGCGTTTTTCTACAGGACAATATAAACGACTGACAAGCGATTTCCAAGGCACTATCAATGATATTGACATTGATAAAAAAACAGGGCAATTCCTTATTTTATCCGAAAAAAAGGCCTACTTGTTAAAACCAGATGGCCTAGTTTCGGATAGTATATCTGGGGCACAGTTTTTTAGCGAAGTTGTTGTACACCCGAAAAACAGCCAGGCAATGATCACCTGTTGGGATGGTCGAATTTATTTATGGGATTATAGAAAGCGGGAAGTCCGATCCTTCGAAGGACATAAGGATAGGGCAACAGCTATTGCTATCCATCCAGAAAACGGTCACTATGTTTCAGCTGATGCAAGCGGAAATATTTTAATATGGAACGAAAATCAAAAAAAACCAGTACGAAATATACATGCTCATGATAAAGAGATCACTAGCCTAACCTGGAATGGTTCCATATTGGTTTCTGCAGCTAAGGATTTCAAAGTTAAGCTTTGGAATTGCCCCTCTAGCTCCTCAGATAATGAGTTTTGTACCACAATTGCTTCTTATATTCCCTTTCAAGAAGAGCAGTTTTTAACTCTTTTACCAAATAAATATTATTCCGCTTCTAATCAACGTTTTCTTTTTGAGCATACCGCATTTTTGATAAATGAACAGTTGTATCCCCTTCTATATATTGACCATAAGTTGAATCGACCTCATTTAGTAGCCGGTGCAATGAAAACAAAATCCTATTTTACCCCTTTATACAAAGAAGCGTATCAGAAGCGGTTAAATATAGTAAACAAAGAAGAAGAAGAAGAAGAAGAAGAAGAAGAAGACAATGACTTTCAATTTAATATTCCTTTGGTCACGATTCCCAAGCAAAAGGGGTTGTCTGGCATCACAAACAATAAACAACTAGATATAAAAATCAAGCTGATAGATAAACAACAACAATTAGCACGTTGCGATGTCTATATAAATGGTATCCGAAAAGTAAGGAATACATTTTCAACTTCGGAAATTAGTAACTCATCTAGTAACAATAAAAATATTTCTGTAAACTTAGAATTAAAACGAGGATTAAACAAAATAAAAGTTCTCGCCTTAAATGAAAAAAATGTTCCGTCATTTCCGGAAACGATTGAGACAACCTGTACTACAGGAAAAGAAAAACCCGACTTGTATCTAATTTCAATTGGAGGGCAAGCCGCCAAAGATCAGCAATCTACTAACTTAAAAAACACTACGCAAAATGCCAATGGTATAAGTAACCTTTTCAAAAATAAAAATACTTACTTTAATCGCACTCATATTAAAACCCTTACGGGAGCAGAAGCGACTTCTATAGAGATAAAAAATTCGCTTAATTTTTTTAAAGAATGCAACAGTTGACGATGTTATTATCTTCTATTTTTCCGGATTCACAGAGCTGCGTGATACAATTCGTGACCTGTATACTTCAGATTCAAATTCACAAGAAAAACTACTGATCAATCAGATTGAAAAATATATTGCCTCTGATTGTAACTCCTTGCAACCTTTAGTCATTTTTGATATATTTCCAGTTCGAAGTGAAAGCATGGATCAAGCCAGTTCTTCCATTAAAGTCTCGCAGACAGAAAAGGATATGACGACAATAATGATGGAAGATGTTTTTATGGAAATTGAAAACACTGATTTAGGGTTAATGGTATTAGATGGAACGGGAAAAAACGAGCGTAAAATGTATCCCAACAATATTTTCTGTAATACCTTTATATCTGCCTTAGAAGATAAAAAAGCAGATTTAAATAACGATGGAGAAATTTATATTCAAGAATTAATGTTTTATCTTGAAGCCAAAGTATACGAAGACAGTAATGGTAGTCAAACACCTTATTGGAAAAGTTATAACCCAGAACTTAATTTTAGAATTTGGTAAACTAAATAACAAATGATGACCTCACTCTTTTTTTCCACGCTTTACCTTCTAAAGCTCCTCCTCTTTACTTCCTGTACATCAAACGTACAATTCGCTCCCCCTAACAATACATCGGTTTCTTTAACAGCTATTATCAGTACTAGCAATGAAAAAGCGATTAAATTGCCGAACAACGACATATATTCAATTAAAAAAAGAAATGACGTTTGTGCGTTAGACACTACTCAATTAAAAATAATAAAGGTAAATGGTCTAATCAAATACAAAGACACAAATGCCCCTTTACTACCTGGACAGCGGATAGAACTTACCACAGATCTAAGCTATAATTCAGAAGATGATTATTGCATAGCCATTGATCAGAATAAAAAACTATTTGTAGCTCGACTTGAAAAGTCTTCGGACAGATATACTTTTAAGGAAGTAAGGCGTACCCAAAAAGCAAGACCAGGGAAAATCCTCTCTCATCCCGCTTTTCAACAATATTTAAAAGGTCGGGACTTATTGATACTTGGCGGTAAAATGAGTATCGAAGTCGGTTCTAAAGAATTCCCTTTAGACAGTGCACATTTCTTCTATATCAAATATTTCATGGGAAATGATTCTATTGAAATAAACAAAATACTTTCATCTGATAGTCAGCATTTAATTATCATTAGGGATTCCCTTTTCAAAGTTGACAATCAACCAATTTCCAAGGACAGTACTTACCAATTCAGTTTACATTACTTCGAAACAGAGAGAAGTAGTTCTTTGTATATTAATGACTTCCAACCTATTTTCCCTGATGAAGAAACTTTGAAAACTGAGGTCGGTGATTTATTGGAAGAGATTGGAAAATTTGCTCCAAGAAAACTTAAAGTTGATATTATCCAAGCTTATATGTCTGTGGGATACGGCGTCCCGGAACGTGAAAATTTAATCCAATGGTTGAAGGCAAGTTTTGTAATATGAAAAAAACGACATAATGTATTATTTAGTTTATTGAATTATTCATTGTTATTGTTTAGATAATTTCCTTTGATGCTCCTCCTTTATTGTGCTTATTTAAAAATGACGTTAAACTGAAATACAAAATAGGTAGGAAAATTGAGAAGTCGGGTATTACAATTTTATCAGAATTATAATACGCTTGGATTTTATGATGGGCAAGGAAGAAATTATAAGCCTCTGATTTATAGTAATTGGAAGGATTTACATCAAATTCTCAAGGAAAGTAAATAAATCATCTTTTGATTCTAATTCTAGTTTTTTTCTCAGTCTTGATCTACTGACATTTATGCTGCTAGGTAAGACATTCATCATTTCCGCTATTTCTCTTGTAGATAGTCCCGTTTTAATATAGGTACATAATCTTAGGTCGTACATTGTTAATTTTGGAAATAGCTTTTTTAATTTTTGAATGTATTGTTGATTTATATCATCCATGTGAATCTGGAAAGTATCCTGAGTTTCTGGCACCTTCTTCCCTAGTATTCTTAAAACGTCATTGATGGGAATATTTTTAGCATTATCTTTTTCTCCTAATTTTTGAATTTTTTCATCTAGACTTGAAATAATTTTATTTAAATCATGATTTCCTTTGGCCGTTTTTATTAACTGAAATTTAATATTTCTGATTGTCTTTGATAAGTCTTCATTCTCTTTTTGTAGTGAATCTATTTTTTCGATTAACTTTTTCCTCTCTGATCCCTCTTTCTTGAGCTTCTTAAGTTCACTATTCTTTTTAGCGATCCTTTTATTGGACTGAATCCAAATAATAATTATGATAATTACTAAGACGAAAATTAAGATTTGTAAAATTGAAGATTCTAAAGCCATAAGTGGGATGCTAATTCTTAACAGACTAATGTAAGCAAGTACTCGAATTAAAAATTAAAATCAAAATTAAATGTCTTTTTTGCCTCCATTGAACCAAAATCCAGTTTTATTTAATGCCAACATAATTATGGCCACCTACTTTGGTTAGACTAAACATACAAAATGCAAACTTAATGATTATTTCCAATTCCTTCCCCTTCCGCGCACCACCTCTGAAGGACTTCGTTTCTCTACGCCTTCTGGGCAGGCCAAGTTCCTAAGGGAAAGCCCCTCCCCTATAATCAATAATAAGAACACATTATAGTAAAATTAACCACTCGAGAACGTCGAGTGGTTAATTTTTCAAAAATAATTTAAGTCGTAGTCTTAAATTCTACTAAAGAACTTATTGCACCGCTATTCTAATGACTTGAATCTTCCCTTCCAATGTAGTAACATTTAGGAAATACATGCCTTCAGCTATGTTTTGAAGATCGACAGTCCTAGAATAAGATGTATTTATCAATTGGCCTTGTATAGAAAAGATATCAACACGCTCAACATCTGTAGATAAATTTACGCTGTTACCCTTATTTACTGGATTCGGGAAAACTATGATTGATTCCTCCTCTAACTCATTCGTAGAAGTAGTCATGTTCCAGAAATATACATTATCCACGTAAATATCATAAGGGTCAGTATTTGCTGAGCCATCAGAATTAAATTGTCCATCAAATTTCATTTGAAAAACAGAATTCCAAGACATATCGGCAAAATCAGACTTTGGTAAATCAACACTATTCCATGCCCCCGGTGTTAAAGGAACTTCTACTAGCACTTCACCTGCACCAACTCCGCTATTATCAATAGGAGATACTTTTACCATTCTATCTGTACCTTCCGCTACCCAAATATCTACGTGTAAAAATTCCATCTCAGAGGCGTCTTGAGCATCAAATTCTGTTCCTTGGTAATTGAAAGTAGGGTAAGCCATTGCAAAATTGCCTGTCCCCGGATCAAATTCAGGGTTGACAAGCATATGTCCGGACTGCCCCCAGTCTGGGTCATAATTTATCCCACCTACAGTCATATAGGTATCACTGTAAATAGAGATTACATTCGCTTCTAGTTGAGTTGGATCTGCTGGAGAGGTAGTTGGTACGTCAACAGAAGTACCAATACTATAATTGAACGTGTATGTTTCGGTGTTCATACCATCTACTGAAGTAACCTCTACAGTAGCCGTACCCGGAATTGTCGCAGCTTGATTAATTACTGAAGTTGCTGAAGCGTCAGAGGTAGTGACCATCGTAATTTGAGGAACTGTTGTTGTTCCTACAGGGTAAGCTAAATCATAACTAAATATTCCACTAGCAAATCCACCTAGAGCACTTCCATCAATTTGGACATCACTTAATGTTGCATCCGTTCCAGCGCCTCCACCATTTTTATAGAAAAAGATATTATCCACATAAACGGAATAAGGAGTAGTATTGGCAGAACCATCGGAATTAAACTGGCCGTCAAATTTTAACTGAACTACCGAACTCCAAGACATATCTGTAAAAGCAGATTTTGGCAAATCAACACTATTCCAAGATCCTGGAGTTAAAGGAACTTCAATAAGAACTTCACCCGGGCCAACTCCGCTATTGTCAATTGGTGAAAATTTCAATAGTCTATCTGTACCTACTGGAACCCAAACATCGATATGAACAAATTCCATGTCTGACAGGTCCTCTGCTGCAGAAAGTTCTGTTCCTTGATAGTTAAAATTTGGATAAGCTAAAGCAACATTTCCTGTTCCCGGATCAAAGTCAGGATTGACAAGCATATGTCCAGACTGTCCCCAGTCTGGATCAAAATTAGTTCCCATCGCATTAGTATATGCACCACTAAAAATGGAAAATACATCTACCTGCAATTGTGTAGGATCAGCAGGCGAGTCAGCTGGAGCGTCTATTAAAAAATTAACGCTATACGTCTCTGAGTTCATACCATTACCTGAAGTAACTTGAACAGTAGCCGTTCCTGGAATTCCTGTAGCTTGAGTAATGGCAGTTGCGGCTGACGCATCAGATGTAGTCGCCATTGTAATTTGTGGAACCATTGTTGTGCCGGCAGCAAGACCGAAACTATAGGTAAAAGTACCACTGGAAAAACTAGGTATAGAGGCGCCGTCTATTTGAATGTCACTTAGTGTAGCGTCCGTTCCTATAGCTGTTGGGTTCTTCCAAAAATAAATGTTGTCTAAGTAGACATCATACGGATCTGTGTTCGCAGAGCCGTCGGAGTTGAATTGCCCATCAAATTTCATTTGAAAGACGGAGCTCCAGCTCATTCCTGTAAAGTCAGACTTTGCCAAATCGACGCTATTCCAAGCTCCGGGAGTCAAAGGAACTTCAACAAGAACTTCACCAGGACCAGAACCACTATTATCAATAGGAGATATTTTTAGCATTCTATCTGTTCCCATCGGCACCCAAACATCCACATGCAAAAACTCCATTTGAGATGCATCTTGGGCATCGTGTTCTGTTCCTTGATAATTAAAACTGGGATAACCAAGAATCAAATCTCCTGTTCCAGGATCAAGGGAAGGATTGACAAGCATATGTCCGGACTGTCCCCAATTAGGGTCATAGTTTAAACCACCAACACTAGCATAGGCTTCTCCAAATATTCCAATGACATCTTCGGCGGCTCTATTAGGAGGGGTGGTGGCGTTATCAGAAGGTTGTGCAAATGCAGCAATAAACCCGCTAAAAGTAAATAAAAGGGTATAAATGAATTTCATAATCATTATGTTTTAGTTAAGTGAAATTTCTATTAATTGTTCTCTAATGTTATTTTAATAAAGTTGTAATTGCAATGTTATTCAGAAGCTTATTCTCTTAAGCAAATATTTCTCCCACGACTTTTTTAGGCGTTCGATCAGCTTTAAATAAGCCCCAGTGCTTTTCAGGTTCTAAAAGTTCAGGAGAGCCTTTCCAATTTTCATCAAAGGCTTCAAAAATAAAGGTCAATATTCCTTCCGCTTCGATCCAATTCATTAGAGCACTGATGTATGTTTTCTGATTGTCTTCATTGACATGTTCTGGATTAATTCCTCGTCCATTGGAATTTGTTGCCCATCCTGCC
This sequence comes from uncultured Saprospiraceae bacterium, assembly GCA_964508085.1. Lineage (GTDB taxonomy): Bacteria > Bacteroidota > Bacteroidia > Chitinophagales > Saprospiraceae > CALGLS01. Next base: position 14,460 of record CAZDTI010000062.1, read on the forward strand.
TCTGTAATTACAACAGGCTTGTCGGGATAAACCTCAAGCACGGCCCTGTAATTCTGTTGGGTGTAAGCTATAGACTCATGGATGTTTTTGTATTCCCAAACAGGGTAAGTATGGATAGATACAAAATCTAAAACTTCAGCTAATGGTTTCAGTTTATGAATCCAAGGAACATAGTTCTCACAATAGGTAACCAGTTGTTTTATCTTACTTTTTGTTTTCTTTGCCATTTCTATTATTCGATCTGCGGAGACATAGTGATCTGTCCAATTTACGCATGCTTCATTTCCAATACTCACGGAAAACACAATATCTTCATAGCTGTTTGCCCATTCACATAAAGTTTCTATCCTTTGATCGTTATACTTTCTATTCTTCTCCAGTTGCTCTTCTGAATAAACACCGCCTCCCCAGGGGCATTCAAAATTATTCATCTCGGCAACAATGTAGGCACCTAGCATCACTTTGAAATCCATGTTGTTTTCCCGGATAACTTCCAAAACTCTTTGACTGTGTAGATCACAATCATATAGCCTCAAATATTTCCAGTGCCCTTCTAAGATAAGTAGGTCTTCTTTTATTTGATCAATAGACGGATGAATTCCACCAGGGTTTTGGCCGTCTCTAAATCCGGAATAACAAATGGCATTTGCCTTTCGTATTTTCAAAGCTTCAAATGTATTCATATCAAATCTTTAACTTTTCGTTTTTATCCCAAATGCCCCAATAGGCCCCTACTTCACCTTCTTTACTAACCTTCCAAGATTCGTCAAAGGACGAAAAATAAAATACATCAATCTCTGCATCCATAGCCCACATTTGTGTATTTATAAAATACTTTTTAGCTGCTTCTCCTGATGGTATGGACCCCTTGATCGTTTCTCCCTGACTTGGCCATCCAGTCTCTGTAATGATTACTTTTTTACCATTTGCTGCACCATAGGCTTGATAATACATTTGGCGCATGTGTTCTAAAGAATATTCGAGTGGACATCCCTCCCAAAAAGGATAACAATTGCATAATACAACATCACTTAATTCAACTAATTCAGGGTGATTGGTAAACTCGTAATAGGCATCCACATATCCCATAGGTACGTTCGGCAACATAGATTTTACATGCCTAAGATGTCCTAAAAGTTGATCTTTTGGCATATCTCCCCGATACAGCACCTCATTCCCTACAGCAGCGATATCGACAAAGCCTTTTTGTCCTAATTCAATGAGCCCTTTTACTTCTCTTGCATTCACTTCAGGGTCATCACCCAACCAAGCACCTACAAGTGTTTTGATTCCAAATTCCTTGGCTACTATAGGTATGAGCTCATTTCCTTCCGTACATGAAAAAGATCTCAGCCATTTAGTATAAGGGGCAATAATTTCCATTCTCCTTCTGATCTGATCTTCAGAAATTATATCCCCTGGTTTTTGACCTTCGGCATAAAGGCTAAAGCATAATCCATGCAATCCATTTTGCAAGACTTCGAGAAAAAGATCGTCTAGATTATCAACGTTATCATAATAGATTTGTTTACTATCACCTAGACTTTCGATAGCATCATTAGACCATAAATATTTTTCTCCCCTGTATGACATTTTATATTTATTTTTTGAACTAAATTTCTCCTCTTCTAGCTACAAGTGTTTTTTTAATATCCTTCGCTCTCTCTTCAGATAAGCTATATGACCACATTACCCAAACGGCCAATGCTGCTGTAGCAGATGGAATGATAATATCTGCGATTCTTAATCTATTCATAGTTTCCAACGTCTGCTCTGTAGCCCCGGGGTCAAATCCAACTATTTTAAGAATGAGTCCACCTAATACCAGGGCAATAGCTTGTCCTAGTTTAACCATCCACCAATATATTGCACCAAAAGTACCTTCCTTTCTAGGCATTCCATTTTCCAATTCGTCTAAATCACAAACATCAGCGGTCATGCTCATCATTAAAGTAAATAGCCCTCCCATTCCGAAAGCAAATAATGGAATTGGCAGGAATATCAACCATGGAATTTCACTTCCTGGATCTATGCTAAACCAAGACATACCAATATTGTCCAATACGGGATTCAAAGATTCGAACAATGAACCTACAGCAGAGTTCATCCCTTTTCCAAGGCTTGTTTGATTGAATTGACTATTAAGTCCTTTGTCAAAACCCCACCATTTCAAAGAATATCCAATTATTGATAAAACGGTAGAAATGATGAATGCTTTTTTCTTCCCCCACTTATTAGACATTCTTGTAATGATAGGGATAACGATAAAAGCGGTGATCATGGCATTGATGGTATTAAACCATGCAGGCCATGTACCGGCAGATTCATAGCTTCCATTATACATGTAGAATACGATTATGAAAACGCCAAAAGCAGCAACCAATTGAAATCCATTAAAAACCAAAAATGTCGCTCCACATAGTTTCATGAATGGCTTATTTTTGGAGACTTGGAGTATGCTACGCCACAATTCTTTCATGTTTGATGCTAAACTTTTAAAATTAATTTCTTGTCGATTCTCCATATTAGAGGCATCAATTCCTTTGCAAAAAATTGCAGGTAAAATTCCAAAGAGGACGCACATTACACCTACTATTAGCGCCATTGTTCGTACCCCTTCTGTCTGTGTATTGAAGGTGTTAGAATCTGGAATAATAACGTAAAGCCAAGGAACAATCATCCATGCAATCTGCCCCATTGTATTCGAAAATGCCATTAAACGAGTTCTTTCATTATAGTCAGAAGTCATTTCATAGCCGAGTCCAACTAAGGGAGTTGCAAACATGGTATTTCCAATAAGAAATAAAATTTGAAGCACCATAACGTGCCAAATAATGTAGGACTGTGAAGCATTATCATCCAATTGCCACATTAAGAAAAATAGAATACCGCTTATAATTGCACCAATGAAAATGTAAGGTCGGCGTCTACCATAATTCGATTTAGTATTATCAGAAATAAACCCCATAATAGGGTCAGTGATCGCATCAAATATTCTAGGCAGTCCCCCTAGTAATCCTGCCCACAACGGATCAACTCCCCAGGCAGTAAGGAGGAAGAATTGGATAAATACCCCTAAAGTGCCTGGTAAGATATTCAATATGAAATGTCCTGATCCGAAAGACATTTTTTGACCAAAGGGTACACGATCTCGAGTATTGGTAAGTTGGTTATTCATAGTATGGACGTTTAATCTGAGTTATTTATAATGTTTTCATTGTTATGAAACAATATAGTCTGAATTGCTTGCGCATTTATGGTTACTTCTTTAGTGTAATCTCCAATGTTTATATTCATTAAAACAGGATGATCATTTTCATTTAATACTCCTAATGCAATTTTCCCATCGGGGTTAATTACGGATGTTACCTTGATGCTTTCTGCATTTACGCTAGTATCAATCCTTTTCGCACCTGGCCTCATATATTTACTGAAATGGGCAAGAGCATAATACAATGGCGTTATGTATACTTCGTCTTTGTCTGGATCTACAATGATTGGAGCAAGACACCAATTCTTAAACCAGTTTGGTCCTCCTTGTTTGTCAAGTACCATATTCCAATCGACCCAACCGTCCACATGATTATTAAAGCATCCAATGATATCTCTAGCATACCTAAAAACAGGAACATACTTTGGATGCAAATGCTTATCTTCTTCAGGAGCCCAGTCCCAACCCCAATCGGTTGCTTCTTTTTTCCAATACCATTCGTCATCATTCCAGCGAGGAACTTCCGCATCTATACAACCTTCTGTCTCAATCAAATATTTATCAGGTGCTTTGTTATGAGCATATTGTAACACATCGGGAAACACCTCAAATGTACTGGCATACCAATGTATAGCGGTGCCATCTATATATTTAGAAGTATTTTCATCATGGTACATAACATCTACCCATTCCTTCAAGTGATCTCGATTCTGATCATAGCCCAATAAGACAATATCCGACTGCCCTTGTTCTTCTAATCCCGGACCAAGATACTCTTGAATAAAAGAAGTCATTTCTTCTGCAGTAAAATGCATGCTCTCCCAATTATTCCCGTTGCCAAGCGGTTCATTTTCTACAGTCAAGCCCCAGATATCTACGCCTTCTTTTTTCATGGCTTTGATGTACTTAGAGAAATATAGCGCCCAGGTAGCCCTATACTCTGGCTTCAACTTCCCTCCGACCCAATTGTTATTATCTTTCATAAAAGGAGGAGCCGTCCAGGGAGAAGCTATTATTTTAAAGCCCTCTTTTGATGCTTTCATGGCATCTTTGATCATTGGGATAAGATCTTCCTTATCATGTGACAGATCGAATGATTCCAGTTTTTTGTCATCAGGATCCGTAACGTATGCATAGTTGCTTAAGGAGAAATCACAAGAGTTAATGTGCGTTCTGGTTAAGGAGTATTTCGCTCCGGATTCTCCAAAATAAGCTTCAATAATCTGCTGCCTTTTTTCAGGACTTAACTGATTTAAAAGATAGGCTGATGACTCTGTAAAAGACCCTCCTATCCCCGTGAGTGTTTGATAAGTTTTATTAAGGTTCAGTTTTATGTCTACACTTTGTTCTACTTTTTTAAATTCTTTTATGACCTCCATTTTGTTGCCTGAAGCTGAAGTCTCTATGACCTCGCAACTCCAATTTGAACTTGAATTTGAATTTTCATTTGCACAACTTATTATTAAGCTCATCGCCATTAGAAATATCGTTATTATTGATGCATTATTTTTCATGGTTATTTTGGTTTTGTTTCCGGTGGAAGCGCTACAGATGCCATAACTTTTTCTATATTCCCATCATGGGTTTTCACAATAGCATTAGCTCCTCTACGAAGTCCATTGAATCGACCTTGATCTACCTCGTCCCATATGACGAATTTTGCTTTTCCGTTTTTAGTAAATAGCCCGAAATAATTCTCCGATCCTTTAGGATTTCCTGCATCTTTCCAGGGCTCATCGAAGGCTTCAAAAAAGAAACAACTGATGCTCCTTTCCTCTGTCCATTTACGCATCTCTTTATGATACAGTGCTTGTTTATATTCATCACATGCCCCTGAGCCTTCAGCTCCATAATATCCATCAGAAGAACTTGCCCATCCTGTTTCACCAATATGTAATGCTTTATCCGCAGCAAGAGTATTTACATATTTTGCAACGGATTGAAATTGACTTTGAGCATACTTTAAAGATTCATGCATAGCCTCTGCGATGATCATAGAATCTGATTTTTCTGCCACTTTAGATTTCAAATTCCAAAAGTCAGGGTTGTAATGTGTATCATGCATGGGATAGGTATGCAAGGAAATGAAATCCACTGCTTTGATTAAACTATCTAGTGCTGGAACATGATATTCTGAACCACCTCCGCCCCAAGAGGCAAAATTATCCGAAGATGTAATCCATACTGATTTTGAGAGTTGATCTTTTTTCTTCAAATCTTGTAAATGATTCACCCATTTCAAAATCACATCAGGTTGCACGTAATAGCTCGCAGCCCATTTTACCATAGCTTCATTTCCAACAGCAATAATTTTAACAACATCAGGATATTGATTGGCGAGTTGTACGGCTCTGGCTATTTCATCTTTATTCTCTTCGCTCTCCTGATTATGGTCTGGCTCATTTCCTGTCCAAGCATTTTTACAATCTATCCATGCTCCAAGCATCACGTACATTTCAAATTCAGGATTCTCTTTTTTCAGCTCCTTTATGGCTTTGAGTACATTACTCGCATGGGCAAGTTTTACATTATAAGTCCTGATTAGCTTTATCCCCAAAGCAGATATCAGAAGCATATCTTCTTTCAATTCTTTTATTGTAGGTTGTTGATCTCTGCTAGTCATTCTATATCCCCCGTATGAAATAGCTCGGTATTCCGGATCTCCGAGAATCTGTTCAGCGGTCTTTGAAGTTTCTTTAGGTTCTTCTTTGTCAACTTTACAAGAAGCTAAAAGGAATAGACTAGAGAGCATTACTAGTCCCAAAAGACAAAAAGTAAAACTCAATAAGTACGACTTTTTTGCGTTTGCTTCAATCATAAAATTATTTCAAATAAGATTTTGTAATACAGACATGAACTTTTACAATTTCTCCTGACCGATTGAAGATCTTTGTGCTTTCCTCAATAGAAAGTGTACGACCTTCCTTTTCCGTATTTATCCCACTGGCGTTATATACATTTATTCGATCTTGATCAGATATTTCAAATAGTATTAGAACTTGACAATAGGTAAATGCCAACATACCTTTTCTGATCTCCATGAGCTGCTCTTGCCCGTGAACATCATAATATTTAAATATTTTGTCTTCATTTAGAAACTCAGAAGCCCTTAGGAGGCAGGGGTCAAATGACAATTGGCCGTTAGCAATTCTTATTCCCAATTCACCAAATCTGCTTAAAATATCTTCTTTCACCTGGCCTGTCATCCCGGGTTGTTGCGCTCCTTTGTACGCAGGTGTATGAGAATAAGGATCAGTAGGGAATGCCCCATATAGTGAAGGCGATTTATGAACGCCAATACCTTCATAGATTTCGTAAAAGTGTTCTAAAATTCTTCCTACGGTTTCCGGGCTCTCCTCATTTTTTATAGCCTGTTTACTACATTCATAAACAGCTAGTAATAATTTGGATACCATATGCCAATAGATAGAACCCAGGCCTTCATATCCATAAAATGTACCTGATCGTCCAGTAAATTTTTTATGGTTAAAAACCGATTCATAGATGTTATGGAGTATGAGCTCTTCTTGCTCATTAACAAGACTTTTGTATTGACCAATTTTCATTAAATCTAAAGCATTCTGAAGATCAGAAGCATTTCTAAAACTGCTATTAAAATGATGCTCCCCCGAAACATCTTTTTCAATGATGTTTTTATTCTCATCCTCAACTAGTCTCTTTAAAAGTTTAGAATTTTCTATAAGATTTGAAGGGATTCTATTCTTTTCTAAAAACCCCGGTAGTTGATTATTAGGGTAGAGTAAATAGCTGTACTGATCTTTTCTGAAGAGTGAACTTTTTTTCATGCCATCCAGAACAGCTAAAACTTCTTTAGCATTCAATACTTTAGCGCTTAAAACACCTACTTGTCCTTCAAGCATTTCTTGTAAATATGAAATACTAAAACCATCCTCCTTAATGGTTAAAAGATTGTAGGCATGGTATAAATTATCACTCCTTCTATTCGCAGCAATCGTATGGTCCAAATGTTTTAAGGAGGCACTGATAAATTCAAGTAAATCCTTTCTAGAGATAGGTTTCTTATTCCCCGTAAATGATTTGTTATAAATAGCATTCCTATAGGAAGAAGCTGCAGTCCCAAGGGCGTCTGTTACCTTTTTTCTAGAAGCATCTGAAAATTGCTGTGAATCCGGTAAGCTATCCTTTAGTATTTTGAATATTTCCTCAAAGCAAGTTGACAGTTCAACAGATATTTTGAATTGAGGAGCAATAGATTTCTCTAACACTTGTTCAAAAAAGCTAAAAAATCTTCTCATGTAATACAACGTAACCATCGATATACCATTTCCGACCAATGCATTATTAGCATCATTCCATTCTGGTCTCTGAGTATTCATCCATATTCCACCTTCAGGAATGTAATTTGTCATTTTGGCCAGTAAGGTGGCTAGCGTTTTCTCAATAAAGTTGACCGAATGAATTTCTCCTGTTTGACTTTTCAAAAGCGCTCCATCTGCACCAAGCTCTTTTTGACGTTGGCGAACTTCCTGGTCTTCTTCTTCGTCAAAGATTATCGTATCCTTTGGGTTTTTAACTATTTCGTCGTAAGACTTGATTTTATAAGGTACTTGAGCATAAGCAAAAATATCTTTTCCAAAATATTCAACAAGTTTTCCGGGTTGATGCGCCTCTATAAACTCTAGAAACTTTAACAGATAAATAATTTGGTGGTCTCCCCAATACCCTATGTAGGACCAAGGATCATCAGGCTCGATGACTTCCCAGTCAAATCCATCCTTCGTAATTCTATAGGGGTTGTAACCATCAAAAGTTGAAGCATTGAGAAACCTAAAAATCATCCCATCGATGAATCCCGGAAAGGAGTGTACCATTGCTTCCCAGTTTTGAAAAATATCTCTCCAATTGCCCTCGTAATCCAATACAATAGAACCATTTTTTTCATCGACCATATTGATGGAAAAGCGATTCCATGGTCTACTAGGGTCACCGTGTCTTCGACTGAATTTTAAAGGTAAATATTCAGTGGCTAATCGGTGAAAACTGACATCATCAGAATGACTTAACAATGATTGTACAGACTTTAAATCGGTATGGTCATCGAGCGTATCAAGCAAACTTTCATGCGCTTGAAATACATTTTTATTAGCCTTAAAAAGATAGGTGAGGAAATCATCTTTTCTTATTTCATAATTGCAATCGAAAATGCCTCCGCGCATATTATTGAAGAGAACGTTGGAGAAATGACGCGCATCTTTTAGTGAATCTGATGTCAATTGATTGCTATCTGCTGTTGCATTGAGCCTTACCAGGTTATCTGTTCCTACCTGAATATCTTTCTCAATATCCAGATGAATATTATTTTTATTCTCGATTTGATGAATAAGATCTGCAACTTTAGAGTGGTTTTTATTGACATCCGCAATGAGCATCCATTCTTCCCCTTTATTAGGAGAAAGACTCATTGTATTCCAAATGAAATATGCTCCTCTTTCTCCTTTTACATCCTTTTCAGGAAAAACATTTTCTCCATTTCTAAATGTATTCAATTGGTTAGACGACAGCAGGATTTGTGCCTGAGGAAGGCCACAGGACCATACGGTATTTGCTTTTAAAGCCTCACTTGGTTCAGCCTTATCAACTATAATTGCGCTTAAAGCAAATATTCCTAATCTACTATTCTCATGTAGCTCAGCTCTCTTATAAGCATTAACGAGATTACTAGAACTATTTTGTAAATCACTGGGGACACTTGATGGCATAATGTCTTGAATACCATCTATAATTTCCAGGTCAATTGAATTATTTGAAATGTTTTCAAGGTGAGATTTTCGAACGAATCCAAATTTTGCGGTTGAATTCCATTCATAGAAAAAACGAAGTCCAAGGTCTTGATTGATTTCTTCAAATCTTATCTTATTTCCAAAACGGCTTTTGTATAAGTTTCGTTTTATTGTAAAGACAGCCTCACTTCTTAGGGAAAACGGTTCCCATATTATTTGTCGGCCTTCTTGATTTGTTTTGATTATTGTTTTACTACCAGTTGTCTCCGCAGATTCCGTTATTTTATCATCGGTGGAATAAGGAAACAATGCAAATTGAGCGTTCTTTCTTCCTGCAGTAAGTCCGCCATTACTTGATATAAACATCCAATGGTCCAGATCACTGACTATACTCATGAAGAAGGGTCTAAGTTTTTCTACGTTAGAAATCTTATAGAATATTTCTTCATTTATACTGATAGGATTGAGTGCCACATCTCGGTCTTTTTCTATGGCATCCTCCTTTGAAATCAAATCGTTTGTCGTCATTACTGAGTAAATGTTTTTATACTAAAGTAATTTAAAAATTAGATTCCAGATGAAACAGAATCAATGGTTAAAAGTGAATTCATCAATACCGACTGGTTTCTGTCAAAATAGTTTATCTGATCAATTAACTGATCGGATAAGCATGTCTCGGGACTGTTCTAAATCTGTGTCATTTCCTAGCGCAACCCTTAAATCCCTAAAGGGAAATCTACCCGCTGACACAATTTATTGAACACTCTCATGTCTCGATTGCGTTCTATTTTGATAGTCCCAATGTATCTGATGAGTGTGTAGAGCCACACTCTTCACGCTCATCAGATGAAGGGCTTCTCTTGACCAAACCTGTCGATATATACTGGATGAAATCATGTAGTACCGGATCAACTCATCTAAGTTGCTCGGTTCTTTTTTGAGGAATTATGTTTTAATTCCGCGAATAAACTCTTACATAATCCACATACATTGTTTGAGGGAAAACAGTGTTTGCATTTGGGTTTCCAGCAAATCCACCTCCTACGGCAACATTTAATATGATGAAAAAAGGATTGTCATTAAAAACCCAGTCACCAGTTACATCATCAGGAGTAATCTGATTGTAAAGCACGTCATCAATATAATAGTTGATGTAATCAGGTCCCCATTCAATTCCGTAAATATGGAATTCCGAATCTAAACGACTATTCTCTACTTCATAACTTTTGCTAATGGCCGCTCCTCCAGAATATCCAGGCCCGTGTACACTTCCATGAGTAATTGTTGGTTCGTTTCCACGATTCTCCATAATATCTATTTCTCCCCGTTGAGGCCAAGAAACTGCCCCTCCCTCATCGTCACCCAACATCCAGAATGCCGGCCAGAGACCTTGTCCCCATGGAAGCTTTATTCGTGCTTCGAATCGACCATAACTTTGTTCAAATAGACCTTTGGTCAAAATTCGAGCGGAAGTGAAGTTGCGTCCTTCAAACTGCTCCTGTATAGCGGTAATTTTAAGCATACCATCTTCTACAACAACATTTTCTGTTCGGTCTGTATAATATTGGAGTTCATTATTGCCCCAACCTGGAATACCTTGACTGGAGCCATCGCCAATGTCATATGTCCAATTCGAAGCATTTGGAGAGCCGTCCGTATCAAAATTGTCTTCCCATGATAGGTTGGTGAAGTTAGTTACTGTTTGTGTGTCATCTTGATCACAAGCATTGAAAGTCAATCCAATTGCTATTAGGAAAAAGCAACAGCCTATTTTTTGAATATTAATTGAAATATTTTTCACTTGATTATTTTTTAATTAGTTAATTGAATATCATCGACATAATAAGTACTACCATCTCCAGGAAGGTCTACTATAAACTCCATGAATATTACGATTCTATTATAGTTTGCAGAAAAGTCTGCAACGCCCTCAAAATCAAATATCAATTCTTCCCACTCATTGGTCGTAGTTGTATTGACGTCAACAAAAACCTGCGCTGCTCCACCATCATTTCTTTCTATTGCTAACCGAATCGGAATACCTGACTTTGGCGACCAGATTTTAACAGAAAGCTTTTGATTTTGAGAAAAATCGATCGGATTATCCAGATCAATAAAAGTACCTGCAAAGAACTGAGATCCGTTTGTTTTCACTGTTCTTAAAACGGTTGCTGAAGTATTCTCTCCACTTTGATCAGGATTAGTTATTATTCCAGAATCCGCTCCTTCGAAACCAACAAATACATAATTGGATGTATTTGATAATTCAAAGTCAAGAGGTAATTCTACTGTCTCAGGGGAGATATTCGTACCATCATCTCTATAGAAATACAAATTATCTGCAAAGAAATTTGATGGTGCAGTTCCTGCTCCATCTCCTGAAAGTACTATTTGACCAAGATTGGTTTTTGGATTTAGGCTTGAAATATCCATGTCTAAAGATATCCATTGATCGGCTGATGTCCCTAATTGAAAGTCTTCAAAAATAGAGGTATCGTCATCCCCCCCAAAAGATGCATCTGCGCCAAAATCTACAATTGCAATCCTTAATTCAGCATTTCCAGGAATGGTTCCTGGCACAAATATATCCATATGGAAATGGGTTGCTAACTTACCATTAATGGTGGGGACGCCCTGATTGAATTCTATACCTACGAAATTGAAATTTTCGTAATTCAAAACATTATCATCATTAACGGAGAAGTCATTTGAGGTGGTCGTTTGAAACGGTGCATAGAAACCATTATAGAAATCAACTGGTTCATTTATATAATTGTCACTAAAAATTGAGATAACACTTGAAGCTTCTCTTAAAGGAATAGGGGCAGCAGTAAAACTTCCTTGGGACACTACTGTAATTGAGCCTAGAGCATCCATATCTCCTAATGTGGCGGTAATGGTAGCTGATCCAGGTCCGCTAACTATAGTTACTAAACCAGCATCATCAACAGTTGCAATTGAAGGGTCAGAAGAACTGAAGGAATAATAGCCACTAGCAACGTTTATAGTAACATCTGTTCCATTTGCCAAATTGAAGGTTTCTGTCTGACCTGCAATACTAGTAGTAGCTCCAACAAAACTTTCGACTATTGCATCATTACCATTATTAATTTTAGGGCGGGCTTGTCCTATATTATCTAAACGCTCAAATTTTATTTCATCAAACCACAGGGTATATCCCTGGCCATTTGTTTCTTCTGTTCCATCTGCATACCAGAATACGCCACGCTCTTCAACCAGCCTTGATGCATCGGGAATAGGAATGGTGTATTTTGTCCAATTTGTACCTACGGAAAGCCCCGAAGCGTTCACTTGAAATTCGTTCTCCAGAAAGTCTTGACCAAATCCTACCTCACTTAGAACAACACCTTGAGAAGCTTTCGCATAAAAAGTCAAAGCATCATATCCTGATAAATTTCTTCCAGCTCCATCAATTCTTAAAATGGCACCAGCGTAATTTCCTGTTGGGTCTGAAGCATTAGGCACATCTACTCTATAAGAGGCATCGCTTTCAAAGCCCACTTCATTATCTACGGAAAAAGCATCTAGTTTTGAATTCGCAAATGGAAGATAAAAGTCGGAACCTAAGCCTACAAAATTATCAGTAAAAACTTCACCGGTAGTAGCAAAGGTAGCTGGCACGGCATCATCTGAAATATCTCTTTTACATCCGGATGATAGTACCAATAACAAAACAGCTACAATCCAGTATGATTTTATATATATATTATTTTTCATTTTTT